>DLQI01000085.1:0-1470 GCA_002478745.1 Rhodobacteraceae bacterium UBA7436
CAAAGAGCGGCTGGAGAGTGGTGGGCAAGCGGGCCACATGCGTTGTGCGGATAAGGCCTTGAAGGAGCCCGATCTGCCAAATGCTGCAGAGTTCACCAAGATCAGCTTTGCCTTTTCCCATGTCGAAGGCTATGCCTCGCGGGCATCACCTCCTGAAGCTTTAATGCGCAACGAGAAAGAATAAGGACCCGTTGATTTTGGAATTCGATGAATTGGCGGCCACAGTTGAAGTGACGAGTGTTTCCTTGTCGCGCAACGAAAACCCGCTTTTGGAAAATATTGGACTGTCAGCTCGCGAAAAGCGGATAGGTATCGTTGGTCGCAATGGATCTGGGAAAACCACCTTTGCGCGCGTCCTGTCAGGCCTTGTCGCCCCTGATCAAGGTGAAGTACGCATTTGCGGTATCGACGTTGCCAAAGACCGCAAAGCAGCGCTTCGGACGGTCGGAATCTTGTTTCAAAACCCCGATCATCAAATCATATTTCCGACGGTCGAAGAAGAGCTTGGTTTTGGTTTGATCCAGATGGGTTGTTCAAAACTTGAAACAGAGCATCAGGTTTACGAGGTTCTCAAGGCATTCGATAAGGGGCACTGGGCCAAAGCCCAAACGCATCAACTTTCTCAGGGGCAAAAGCAGTTGGTTTGCTTGATGGCCATCATAGCAATGAAACCCAAAGTCGTTATTCTAGACGAACCTTTCTCGGGTTTAGACATTCCAACGCGTTTGCAGTTGACCCATTATTTTGATCGTATCGATGCAACATTGATCCATATTTCTCATAATCCCGAGAGTTTGCAAGGTTACGAGCGTATCATTTGGCTGGACAATGGGCACATTAGGGAAGACGGTTCTGCAGCAACAATCCTTTCTAACTTCACAAAACACATGAATGCCCTAGGAAACCAAGATGATATCTCTGAACTCATCGGTTGAAACGTGGGCCCATCGCTGGCCTGCTGGACTGAAACTCGGTTCACTGTGCTTTGCGACGGTTATTCTTTTCTCGCAAAATTCAGTCGTTTTCCACTCTGCGGTATTCGGAGCATGTATTGTGCTTTATCTTCTGCCGGGAAAACAGTTTTCAAAACCCGGATTGCAACGGCTTTTTGCCCTGTGGCCATTCATCGCCATCATCTTGGTTTGGCATTTTTTGATTGGCGCAAAGGTGGAAGGCCTGGTCGTAACGCTGCGGTTATTGTCCGCCGTTGCAATTGCGAACCTCGTCACGATGACAACAAAACTATCAGAAATGATTGAGGTCATACGATGGATTTCTACGCCTCTCAGAAGGTTTGGAATGAACACGCGTGTGCTTGAAGTAGGCATTGCCTTGGTTGTACGATTTACCCCCGTACTAATTGATAAGGGCGGCCAGCTCACTCAATCATGGTCTGCCAGGTCTCACAAAAAGCCAAGTTGGAAAATAGTTATGCCGTTTACGGTTTTAGCCATTGATGATGCAGAGTAT
>DLQI01000085.1:1526-5774 GCA_002478745.1 Rhodobacteraceae bacterium UBA7436
CCGATCATGGAACGAAATCTTGCTCTGATAGCCCTCTTTGCCGCTCTGATTGCTGCATTGGGATTGATCCCAAAATTTACCTTGGGGTTTGGCGTGCCCATTACAGCACAAAGCCTTGGGGTTATGCTATGCGGTACCGTCTTAGGGTCCAAGCGCGGTGCCTTGGCCGTACTCTTATTCTTGTTGCTTGTCGCATTGGGCTTACCTTTGCTCGCCGGTGGTCGTGGTGGGCTTGGCGTTTTTGTCTCGCCATCAGCCGGCTTCCTGATCGGCTTTCCAATAGCCGCGTTTGTAACTGGTTTCATCGTCGAAAAATGGCGCGCTGCACCGCTAGGGCTAGTGTCCGGGCTTGGTTCAGTCGTTGGTGGCGTTATTGTACTTTATGTTTTCGGCGTTGCTGGGCTCGCGATTGTTCTAGGGAAATCCCTTCCTGAAGCCGCTCTCTTAGTCATCGCCTTTTTACCAGCAGATTTCGTCAAAGCGATCCTTGCAGGCGTCATCACAGCGGCCCTTGCCAAAGCCAGGCCGCAAAGTATTCTCTCCCGCGCATGACTTTTATTGAACTTGAGAAACTACTGAAAGAACGGCGATCCGTTCGGAAATTCAAACCGACGCCTGTTTCAAAATCAGAGGTCGCGCGGGTTTTAGAATTGGCACGGTTGGCACCAAGTGGTGCCAACCTACAGCCGGGAAAATTTCATGTGCTCTCAGGGGACGCGCTCGATACTCTTAAATCGACTTTGCTTGAGGCCGTGGCGACAGAACGTCCCTACGCATCGCAGTACTCCTATTTCCCACAACCCATGCCAGCAGACTTAAAAACCAAACAACGCGCGGCGGGATATGCACTTTATTCCGCACTTGGCATAGATCGTCGCGACATTGCAGGGCGAAGAGAACAGTTCACTCAAAACTACCGTTTTTTTGATGCGCCTGTTGGTATCGTCGTCACTATCTACAAAGACATGGGCAAAGGCTGCTTTATGGACCTTGGTATGGCGATGATGGCGCTTTTCATGGCAGCACAAGCCGGTGGCTACGCGACAACTGGTATTGGCGCGTTGGCAAATTTCGGCGATCTCATTCCCACAACGTTAGGTTTGCCTGATGACGAACTTGTTGTCTGTGGCATAGCACTTGGGGTCGCAGATGACTCTGCCCCGGTGAACCAATTCCGAACAGATCGCGATGCTCTCGAGAGCTTCTCAAGTTTCGCAGGGTTTGAAGACTAAGCACGCAAAAGCAATGCGGTCCCCAAGCCGCCAGCAGCAGCGATTGCCGCTATGCCATTCCCACCAGCGCCTATCAGTTCGTGATACAGACGCACTGCATTGATTGCACCCGACGCACCAATCGGGTGTCCACGTGCGAGGGAACCTCCGCCCAAATTGGTAAGATCTTTGTTCAGGCCTGCTTGGGAAACGCAGGCCAAAGCTTGTGCGGCATAGGCTTCCATAATCTCGGCGACATCAATTTCATGAGGCTGTAGATTTCCATCCGACAGAACCTGTTGGATTGCCGCAATTGGGGCAATCCCCGGACAGTCTGGTTGACCCCCGATCGTCCGTCCCGAAATGATTTCCACACTTTTGCCACGCATGGATTTTGCAACATCGTGACAGGCCACAATGCAAAAGGCTGCCGCGTCCGCGGCTACACTGGTGTTCGCTGGGGTAATGCTGCCGACAATAGGTGCCATGCGCGCACATGTTTTCTCAGACAAATTTCGGGTAAACACATCCCCTGCAACCCCCTCAATCGGAACAATTTCCGAAGCCATTCTTGCGTGCGAAGCCTGCGCCTTTTTATGGCTTTCCATCGCCCATGCATCTTGCTCTTGTCGTGAAATATTTAAACTTTTTGCAAGTTCGTTTGCAGCATGCGCCATATCAGGGTCACGCTCCGGCCAAGGCGTAAATGGCGGTCGGTCATAGGCGATAGGCGGGCGTCCATCGTGAAAAGTCTGCGACCGCAAAGGGCGGCGCGAATAGCTTTCGACGCCACCGACAATCACAATGCGTGCCTGTCCAGATTTAATCATGGCACTGGCCAGATTAATAGCATCCAACCCACTACAGCACTGCCGATCAATCGTCAGGCCCCCAATATGCTCGCCCAAGCCAGCAGCAAGTGAGATCAATCTTGCGGGGTTTCCCCCTGCTCCAAGGGCGTTACCCACAATGACTTCATCGATATCATCAACACCAAGGCCGGCTCTGCTTATGCACTCCATAACAACAGGCTTGGCCAAATCATGTAGGGCTAAATGCGAAAAGGCACCATTACGTGGGACCACCGCGCTTCTGACTGCAGATAAGATGTATGACCGTGTCACTGCTTGTCCTCGATCCATGCATAAATTGCGTTATAGTCCAATTTCCCCGATACCAATTGAGGTAGGTCCTTTATAAAGAAAGTATACTTGGGCGTGTGATGTGCTCCAAGCGTTTTACGGCACAGTTGGAGCGCCCTATCTAAATCTGTATGATACGCCTGCCCCGCTACCACGACGGCCAATCTGTGGCCGCGTTTGTCGTCAGGCACCGCCACAACGGCGACTGGGCCTGCGGTGTAATGCGTCATCAGAAATTGCTCGATCTCATCGGGAAAAACGTTCTGATCTGCAATCGTAACCATTCGGCTTTTGCGACCTTTGATAAAAAGGTTCCCCGCTTGGTCTAGCGAGCCGAATTCTCCAACGGTGACAAATTCGTCTTGATGTCGGGTATCGCTTGCAACAGGGTCGGCGTAACCGATGTACAGATATGGGCTGCGCACCCATATTTCTCCAATCCCGTTTGTGACTTGGCCTGTGGCCTCGCGAATTGAAATCTCGACATCCCGATATGCGGTGCCAACAGATCCTTCGGGGCTTTGGCTGTTGGCCATTGTAATGAAACTCGTTTCAGAAGCCCCATAGAACGGGCTTAGGTCTGCAGCAGGAAAGATCGACTTGCACTTGTCAGCCAACAGCGTGCTGAGGGCACCACCCCCAATAAAGACCCGTTTCACGCTCTCAATGCGCAGATTTTCATCAGCCACAGTGATCAGGTTTTCAATCTGAGTAGGTGTTACGTAAAGCGTGGTGATTGGGGTTTTCTGTAGTGCTTTTAGCTGTCGGTCGGCCCGAAGACCGGTCAACAGACTCAAATCAGCGCCAATATGAACAGCTTCTAAGACCCCATAAAGCGACAAAGAATGCGACAATGAGCCAAAGACGGCATAGGTATCACTAGCTGACAAATCAAAAAGGCTGGCGTTTACCTCAAAGCTGGCAATCCACGAGCGATGGGACCGGCGGATTATCTTGGGCGCGCCGCTGCTTCCCGATGTCACGCATTCAAGGAGACCACCAGACGCCCCATCGCTAGTTTTGATTGCTGTCGGGCCATCAGGTTGAATACGAAACGACGATCGGCTTTGTATCAACGCGCGAATTTCATGCAACATCTTGATGCCGCGCAGGTGGTTGGAATTTGATTGTGTCTGATCAGCAATCCCCAATGGATCGCCAACATTCTCGCTTTGGTCAATTTTTGAACGGCTCGACCAGACAAACCAGTCAGCGAGTTGGGTCATAAATACTCAGGATCAACGTTGCCAGATGGGATGACTGCGTCAGACTACAATGTTTGATGGGAGTTCGAGCAATATCGAGCACGGGACATCTCCGCTTGTTATGTTGCCTCAAGGATATATGCTTTTGCCCAGAGGTTCCAGCTTTACCCTGAAAATGAGACGCCGCCGTGTGATGCCACCACTTTGATATCATGGATTGCTACAAATGAGACGAACTCTGGAACCAAACCGGACGGACAAATTCCCACAAGATCCGGTGGCGCGACCTTAACTTTACTCTGGCCAAAGTGCGGTTTGTGGATGAAATTGCGACCATGCAAACCAGAACGCTTGGTGGCTACCCAGATCAACCCCATCTTTTCCCACGGCTTTAATTCCACCGGCTTCCAGCTCTAAGTGGATATTCTCAAACGTAACCTCTTGGCCACGTTGTAGTGTTGCGACAGCTATACTGCGCTGGAATGCGACAGGTTTTCCAGACGCCGTCATTATTCCCACAATATCTTCATGAACGGGTAAACGAGGGTCAACATCACCCACTGGAAAAATCGGACCATTTGCATCGCGAGTGTTACGAAAGTCGGGATTACTGCCAAGCGCGAGGGCCTCGGCAAGAACCGTTGTTTCGGGGTGGGCGCTTTTCCATGCGCCCCACTCGGTTGTGATAAC
>DLQI01000084.1 GCA_002478745.1 Rhodobacteraceae bacterium UBA7436
AAAAGATATGCGCATTTATTGAGGCCTACCGTATAATTTCAAAAAACATCAAGGTAATACAGCCCACGAGGTACGTCAGAGAGCCAGATGCCGTAACTGTGGCGTGAAGGGTAACAACACGTATCAGATCGTTTATCGTGGCGGCTCTTATGATGCCCTTATTGGTGCGGCCAATACAAAGATGGACGTTGAAGATTAGCGCCTGAGTAACCCGTCATCAAAAACATTTGCGGATGGGTTTGTTCTTTGGCAGTCTAAGGATGATACTTATGGGGATGTGTGATGCGTAATGTTTTGGTTCTTGGGTTTGTTGGTTTTGGGTTTTTGCTGGGGTGTATGAACAGCAATTACGACCAAGCGAGTGCCAGAGAAACGGCAGAGCGTATAGGTACGTTCAGGTATCTTTGTGAAAACGAACAGGGTATTCAAGACTGAAACAAGCGGCAGCTTCAGCTTGCATTACCACTTAAATTACGCAACAATCTGGAGCGTTACCCATTGGTGTAGATCTAAAAACAGTGGAAGTCGTCAGATCACACGACATTATTTACGTTCGGAAAACCTATGACATCAAACCTTCGCACCTCTTCCGGCACAGCCCTCTCCAGCTTCTGCTTTGGTACCATGCAATGGGGCGGCAAGGCGGATGTAGCGGATAGCCGCACCATGTTTGATGCTGCGTGTGGATCAGGGATCAACTTCTTCGACACCGCCCACGGATATACTGGCGGTGCCTCTGAAACTTTACTGGGGGAATTTGCTGCGGAAAACCGCGACGAGCTGTTCATCGCAACCAAATGTGCGTCAACTGGTGATTGCCGACCGGAGGCCATTCAACAAGATTTCGAAACCAGTCTGGCCCGGTTGAAAATGGACCAGGTGGATATGCTCTACATGCACCGCTGGTCTGATGAGGTTCCCTTGGAAGCTACCTTTGAGGTCTTGGCCAAATGGGTTGAGACTGGTCAGGTGCGCCATATCGGCGTCTCAAACTATGCCGCATGGCAAGTGATGAAAGCAGAGCGCGTCGCGGCCAGTTTAGGGCTAAAAATCGAAATGCTGCAACCCATGTACAGTTTAGTCAAGCGCCAAGCCGAGGTGGAAATTTTGCCAATGTGCAGCTCAGAACACATCGCCGTTGTTCCTTATTCACCTTTGGGAGGCGGGTTGTTGACTGGCAAATATGCTGGTGGGGCGGAAGGACGGTTGACACATGATCCTATGTACAAATCCCGGTACGGACAGAACTGGATGCATTCTGCCGCAGAGGCCCTTGGTGATCTTGCCACGGAGATTGGTCTTTCCCCTATCACACTTGCGGTGGCTTGGGTTGCCCATAATCCAGTCATCACCGC
Source organism: Rhodobacteraceae bacterium UBA7436 (assembly GCA_002478745.1). Taxonomy (GTDB): domain Bacteria; phylum Pseudomonadota; class Alphaproteobacteria; order Rhodobacterales; family Rhodobacteraceae; genus Ascidiaceihabitans. The sequence continues at coordinate 1,356 of DLQI01000084.1, forward strand.
ACCAATCCTAAGTGCCAGCCGGTCTGAACAATTGCAACCCTCCTTGGACGCCATTGGTCTGCAGCTAGATCCAGAGATTTACGCAAGACTGACTGCGCTCACAACTACCCCCGCACCAGCCACAGATCGTTCAGAGGAATCCTAAGACCCAAATCTGGCTTGGAGTTACAAGACCTCAAAGCTTTAAAACAAAAGCACTGCTAGTGCGGTCATACCAATTAGGGCTTACATCAAACAAAATTATCCCTGAACAAATTTAAAAGGCTAACACTTAAGGATAAATCATATTTTTTGCCTGTTTTGATGCTCAAATAACGCAATACCTGCGAATACTAAGATCATCGCAGCAAGGTGGTAGGTACTGAAATTTTCGCCCAATAGCATCACAGCAGTAATGGCAGAAAAAACAGGCACCAAATTGGCATATAAACCGGCGACACCAGAACCTATGAGATCAACGCCACGCATGAAAAACACCTGTGCAATAAACGAAGGTATCAGAGCGATGTAAAGAATAATCAACCACCCCTTTGTTCCAGGCATGGTCGCTCCATATACTGCATTTTCAATTACCATAAACGGTATAGTCATCACGAAAGCTGCGACTGCAAAATAGCCCAACATAACCAGGCCCGACACCTTAGGCCTATCTTTCAATCCAATTGCATAACCAGCGTAAAAGAAACATGCGATAAACATCAACAAGTCACCAGTGCTAAAGGCTAAGAGCATCAGGTTTTCAGTTGAGCCTTTAGAAACCATCACTACTACACCGATGAACGTCATTAAAAGTCCGAAAATCTGTAATGTGTTGATGCGAGAACCAAAGATAAAAAATGAACCAAGTAGGATCATCCCAGGCATCGTGCTTTGTATAATGCCCAAGTTTACCGCGGTTGTGCTGTGTGCTGCGATGTAGAAAAGCGCATTAAACATACTCAATCCAAAACCACCCATCAGAAAAACCCATTTAAGCCTTTTACGAATGTTGGGCCATTCCTTGATCATCTCTTTACCATGAAGAGAAAAGACAAATATTACGACCAAACCCCAGCGCAAGAAAATTAACATCATTGGCGAAACTTCGCCAACCGCAAGGCGACTAGCGACGGTATTAGTACCCCAACCAAAAGTGGCGAGACAAAGGACTATCGGAGCATTGGCATAAATGCGCGAGAAAAGTTGTAACGCCATATGTGGATCTGTAAAACATTCGAAAATTTGAGCAAGATATTTCATATTATATAATAATTAAATCTTTGCCATATTGTTCAGAGCTTGAAAGATTTGATCAATAAAAACACAAAAAATAAGCTTTGAATTAACCCCGGACATCCCGGACATCCGGACACCCCTGTAGGGGTGTGTCCGTGTCTGTCCGGTCTAGGAATGTCGACGGACATAGTGGACATGTCCGCTATTTGTCCTGTCCGTCCGTAGTATCAATGAACCAGATTTTATTCTCATTTTCGCGAATATAGTCGTTGGCTTGCAGCCAGTCCCGCGCCCTGTTGAAGCTCTTACGAACCGCATCTGGTGTTGCGTCATCGTCAGCCCGCCGCAACTTAAAATCTTCGAACCACAGGCTGGCATCGACTACTAGACGGTTTGACGGGTAATGCTCTGAGTTAGCTATCTTGCAGCCTTGTTTCTTTAGCGCGTCGTGCAGCGCTTGGTGTGCAACTTGGTTGTACCCATGCAAGCGTGTCTTTCTGGCCGTACTGTCCGGAACATCTGCTGGGGATACGACGCAGCTTGTTACAGCATCCAAATTCATTACATGCGCCATCGTCACTTCGCACTAATACTGAC
>DLQI01000091.1 GCA_002478745.1 Rhodobacteraceae bacterium UBA7436
TCCATCGCAAAGAAATACTGGCGAAAAAACTCACCAAGCTGCGAAAACAAATGCCGGAAACGGCCAAGCACAGGATAGTTGCGCCGAATGGCATCCCCCGTCTGCAAACGGTCGATCACAAAGACGACCACGATAATTAGCAAGAGCGTGCCGACGACACCAACAAAGGCAAAAGCCAAAACCTCTAAAACAGACATGGCAAACCCCATCGGCAAACTCCTTTGATTAAATATCCCTCTTTGTGTTGCGAATGCGTATCCAGCGCAAGAGACCCGCGTTCACGTTGGTGACAGCGCTCTGAAATATCGCCTCAGTTAAATACCCAGGAACTTAGGCAAGTCGCGCATATCGTCAAACGTTGAAACACAATAAGGGCTCAACTTATCAATTGGCGTTTCAGCACAGTAACCATAGCATGGCATCATGGCAGCCACCGCTGCCCGCGCCCCGTTTGCGCTGTCCTCAATCACCACACACTCACTTGGATCAACGCCGGCAAGACGCGCTGCTTTCAAATATACATCAGGGGCCGGTTTGGGAGCATCACAATCATGAGACGAAAACGCACGCCCCTCAAAACGGTCCCACAAACCGGTTTTACCTAATGTGATCTCCATCTTTCGCATCGGACCGTTTGAGCCAATAGCATAAACAACACCAGCCGCATCTAACGCATTAAGAACCAGCGGAATGTGCGGGACCATTTCCACAGATTGAGCGAGCGCTTCAAATATCTCAGGATAGATATGATCCAGCCAATCATCAGGAAGATTGGCTCCCATCTTGCGGGCCTCAACCATCAAGCCTGCGATAGTCCCACCAACGAACATATCCATTATCTTTTCCAGCGACAGCTCTAAACCATGGCCTGCAAGGTTCCTCTGGAGCACTTTATTGCTAATGGTCTCACTGTCTACCAGCACACCATCACAATCGAAAATTACCATCTTAAGGGTCATATTATTCTCGCTCATAAAAAAGGGCCGGACACATCGTCCAGCCCGTCTATCGCTGCATTACGTGCAACTCAATGCACTGTCGCCTCATCAGGCTTTGGTCGATTGGGCGCGCCAATACGATCACCAATCATCAACCCATCGAGGCCAGCACTTACTTCAATCACCGATCCATCAGCGATATCCCCCGACAACAACATTTCCGCCAGTTGGTTCTGCAACGCCGTCTGGATCACACGCTTCAACGGGCGTGCGCCAAACACAGGATCATATCCCTCATCCGCCAACCATTTCAGCGCACCATCATCCAACTCAAGACTGATCTTGCGATCCGCCAAGCGCTTCAACAAACGCGCCATCTGAATGTTCACGATCCCGTCCATGTCCGCGCGGTTAAGGCGATCAAAGATAATCGTTTCATCCAAACGATTTAGGAACTCAGGACGGAAATGAGCACGCACAGCATCCATCACATCACGCTTGGCGTCACCAACATCGGCGCCATCAGGCAGCAGACTTAGCGCCTGCGCCCCAAGGTTTGAGGTCAAAATGATAAGCGTCTGTTTGAAATCAACAGTGCGTCCCTGACCATCGGTCAGAACCCCGTGATCTAAAACCTGCAACAGAATGTTGAACACATCCGGATGCGCCTTTTCGACCTCATCAAACAGGACAACCTGGTAAGGACGACGGCGCACAGCCTCGGTCAAAACGCCACCTTCCTCATACCCGACATAACCGGGAGGGGCACCAATCAGACGTGACACCGCGTGTTTCTCCATGAACTCAGACATATCGATGCGCACCATGGCGCTGTCATCATCAAACAGAAACTCTGCCACAGCTTTGGTCAGCTCGGTTTTGCCCACACCCGTTGGGCCGAGAAACAAGAACGACCCAAGTGGACGGTTCTCGTCATTCAGCCCAGCGCGGGCACGGCGCACGGCATTAGACAAGGCACGAACCGCAGACGACTGCCCTATTACGCGACCATGCAAATGATCCTCCATCCGCAGCAATTTCTCGCGGTCGCCTTCCAACATCTTGGAGGTCGGAATACCGGTCCAGCGCTCAACTACGCTCGCGATTTGTTCGGCGCGCACGGCTTCTGCCACCATCGTTTCGCTTTCGGCACCTTCCGCCTCAACCAACAAACGGTCTAGCTCTGGAATAACGCCATAAGACAACTCACCCGCGCGGCCCAAATTACTTTCGCGTTTGGCGATTTCCAATTCGGCGCGCGCATGGTCCAGCTTCTCTTTCAGATCACGGGCACTCGCCAGCTTGTCACGTTCGGCCTGCCACTGCGCTGTCATTTCAGCACTGCGTTCTTGCAGCTCAGCCAAGTCTTTAACCAATGCTTTCAAGCGATCCTTTGAGGCCGCGTCATCTTCAAGATGCAGCGCTTGTTCCTCGATCTGCTTTTGCATGATGTCACGATCAAGCGCGTCCAACTCCTCGGGCTTGCTGTCGACTTCCATGCGCAAACGGCTAGCGGCCTCGTCCATCAAATCGATGGCTTTGTCCGGTAGAAAACGATCCGTAATATAGCGGTGGCTTAGCGTCGCCGCAGCAACCAATGCGCCGTCAGAAATG
>DLQI01000003.1 GCA_002478745.1 Rhodobacteraceae bacterium UBA7436
TATCGTCATCATCTTCCAGAACGATATCCTCATCAGTCTCGGCTTCTTTAGCCTTGGCTGTGACGGCATCTTCGGCGTCTGCTGCGATCATACGTGTTTTTGAGCTGTCAATTTCAACAACTTCGCCCGTGTATGGGCTAACGATTGGGTTCTTATTTAGGTCATAAAAGCGCTTGCCAGATGTTGGGCAAAGGCGCTTCGTGCCCCATTCTTCTTTGGGCATGAAAATCCCCTTTGAATCAGTGTGTGCGTGTCGACGATTCCGCGCAAGTGCCATATGGTTGCGGCACTGTCAAAGGCTAATGCCAATAAAGGACCAAACGAATGGTGGATCACGTTCTTCAGGGCACACCCGATGTGCCTATTTTGTTGCGCCGATCGGGGCGCGCACGCCGTATTTCATTGCGTATTTCGCAATTGGACGGCCGTGTGACGTTGACCCTGCCCAATGGGGTGCCTGAGTCCGAGGCGTTTTCTTTTGCGCGCCAAAAAGAATCATGGATCCGCAGCCACCTTGAGCGGCGCGAAGACGATGTGCCGGTTGCTTTGGGGAGCGAAATTCCTGTGCAAGGCGTCACCCACCGTGTTGTGCAAGGGCAGGGCCGCCGCGTCGTGATGGAAGACGGTATGATTATGGTGCCAGGTCCGGTGGAGCGCATTGGTGCGCGCCTTAAGGGCCATTTCAAACAGATGGCGCGCGTGCGCCTTGTTGGTGCCTCTGACGAATATGCAACCCGTTTGGGCAAGTCCTATGACCGCATCAGCATTCGTGACACCCGCTCGCGGTGGGGATCGTGTTCTAGCAATGGCACTTTGATGTATTCGTGGCGTCTGATTATGGCCCCTGATGCGGTGTTGGATTATGTCGCCGCCCATGAGGTTGCCCATTTGGCTGAGATGAACCACTCCCCAGCCTATTGGGCCAGGGTTGAGCGCATCTTTGGCGATTACAGGCCCGCGCGCCGTTGGCTCAAAAACGAGGGCAACATGTTGCACCGTTTCAAATTTGGTGATTGACCCCTGATCGTTATGTGATCACAGAAAGCATATGGTAATGCCGATCAAACCTTCTGAGCCTGTTGTTGCAGTGCTACCCTCTCAACCGGGGGCCGTGCATGATCGGGTTTATCGTACATTGCGGTCGCGCATTATGTTTGGAGAGATCTTGCCCGGTGTGTCGATGACCTTGCGCGGACTTGGCGAGGAATTTGGCGTTTCGATGACCCCCGCCCGCGAGGCGGTGCGCCGATTGGTGGCTGAAGGCGCTTTGACGATGTCATCGTCAGGCCGCATTACGACCCCTGAATTGACGAACGAGCGGATTGAAGAGCTGGCCGCACTGCGGGCCTTGATCGAGGTTGAGTTGGCGAGCCGTGCATTGCCCCGTGCCCATATGGCACTGATCGAACGTTTGCAGGCCATCAACGGCACGGTGGCCGAGGCCGTGGCCCACCGCGATGCGGTGAGTTACATCCGCACCAATCTAGAATTTCACCGCACGCTATATTTGCGTGCGCAGGCCCCTGCGATGCTGGCCATGACCGAAACGGTTTGGTTGCAGATGGGGCCAACTATGCGGGCGCTTTATGGGCGACTGCGTCGCACAGAGCCGCCGCAGTATCATCGCCTGATAATCGCCGCGTTGCGTGCGGGGGATGAACCGGGGCTGCGCCTTGCTGTGCGGTCTGATGTAACAATGGGCCTGCGGATGCTGGCGACCTAAACGATATTTGCAAAGTAAATTGGGTATGAAATTTGTTTTAAGTATTGCGGCAGCTTTGATGGTGTCGGCTTGTCAGGCCGAAGCCCCACGGGACATCGAGGTGATTAAGGCCCCTGCTGGTATGTCGGAGGTGGAGTTTGCAAAAGCGACCTTGAATCGTTTGCAGACTGTGTCCTTTGCCAACAACCGTGAATACTGCGGCTATATTTTGCGCGCGCCTGACGGCACGTTGGCCGCGACACCTGCCAGCAAGGGTAAGGTCAGCAGCTGCCGTGGTACGGAGGCACCTGAGGAATATTTGGTTGTTGCCTCTTACCATACGCACGGCGCTTTTGAGTATGACACACCAGCGGAGTTCCCTTCGGTTGGTGATGTTGAGGCGGATGAGGCCGAAGGCGTTGACGGCTATATCTCAACCCCTGGCGGGCGGTTTTGGTAAGTGGATGGGGCGGAGCTGGAGGTCAGCCAGATTTGTGGCGTAGGCTGCATGGCCCAAGATCCGAATTTTGAGGCCGAGTTAGATGGGCGCATTGAGGTTAGCTATTCCTTGGAAGAATTGCGCGGTTTGTAACCGCTGATCTCAAAGCCACTCTCTCTTTAGATACCTTTCGGCCATCTTCGGATTGTTCTACTTGTGCGTTACGCACGAAGCGTGGCAGGGAAGATCAATCGATGGTTGTAAAGCCAACGGAATCGGATTGTCTTGTACCCGTACTGGAGCACGCAGAGTGGCATCTACTGAAGTATTGACCCGAGTTGCCCTTAAATCGGATTTACCATTTGTTTTGGAGATGATCCACGGCCTTGCCGAACATCATGGCGATGGCAGCACCGTTTCCTTAGAGCAATTAGAGGTAGAGGCGCATGACTGGCATCACTTGCTGGTTGCGACCATCGACGAAAAGGTCGTCGCCTACGCCTCACTCATGCCAGTTGGCCAGTTGCAATTTGGGGTGCGCGGCATGGATATGCATCACTTGTTCGTCGACAAAGAGCATCGCGGCGCTGGTGTTGGCCGTGCCTTGATCAATGCATCGCTTGAGTTGTCCAAGCAGTTGTCGTGCAAATACATGACAGTGGGCACCCATCCCGACAACACTGCTGCAGGAGAAGTGTATCTGGCAGCAGGTTTTGAACGGTTGCCCAATGCGCCACGTTTTCGGATTGGCATTGATGGATAGGGGTAGGGTGGCTTAAGCAGCCAGCCCTTTTGAACCTAGATCAAGGAACTTTTGACGGCGATCTTTTATCAACGCTTTGGCGTCTTTACTGCTTAGTTCTTTAAGCATGCTTGAGATTTCAGCGCTCACAGCTTCGATCGTTGCGGACCAATCGCGATGCGCGCCGCCCAATGGTTCTGGAATGATGCGATCTGTCACGCCCAATTGCTTGAGGTCCTGAGCCGTGAGGCGCAGCGCTTCTGCAGCTTCGCGCATTTTCTCGGCGTCTTTCCACAAAATCGAGGCACAGCCTTCTGGGCTGATGACAGAGTAGATAGAGTGTTCAAGCATCGCAACGCGGTTGGCTGTTGCAAATGCAACCGCTCCGCCGGAACCGCCTTCACCGATGATCACGCTGATCAAAGGGACGCCGATTTGCAGGCATTTTTCTGTTGCGCGGGCGATGGCTTCGGATTGGCCGCGTTCTTCTGCGCCTTTGCCCGGATAGGCACCAGCCGTGTCGACCAATGTGATGACAGGCAATTTGAAACGATCCGCAAGGTCCAGCAGTCGCGCCGCTTTGCGGTACCCTTCAGGACGGGCCATGCCAAAATTGCGTTCGATACGTGATTTGGTGTCGTTGCCTTTTTCGTGACCGATCACCATCACGGGTTGATCGTTGAAACGGGCAAGGCCGCCAATAACTGCGTGGTCGTCCGCAAAGTTTCGATCACCTGCAAGTGGCGTGAAATCTGTGAACATTGCTTTGACGTAGTCTTGGCAATGTGGGCGCTCTGGGTGACGCGCCACTTGGCATTTGCGCCATGGTGTTAGGCTTTTGTACAGGTCTTTCAACATAACAGCAGCTTTTGCATCCAGGGCCGCAGCCTCTGCGCTGATGTCCATATTCTGGTCTTCGCTTTCACGCGCTATTGCGCGTAATTCTTCGGCCTTACCCTCAAGTTCAGCCAAAGGTTTTTCGAATTCCATGTATTGTGTCATGCCTGCTCCGCAGTCTTAATTCTGTGATGTGTTACTTGATATATGGCGAGTACTTGGAATGTTTGCAACGCTACGTCAATAACATTGCGCTTTCAGGGCCATAGGACGGGATAAAGTGAGCTGACCAATAGCGCCGCCATCGCCCAGTTGAATAGGCGCAAACGAGTGGGGTTTGTCAAAATGCGCGCCATTTGTTGGCCCAAAACCACCCATAGGCTGATGGAAGGTAAATTGACCAATCCAAACATGGCAGAGACGATCAGGATGGATGCTAAATTGGTGTCAGGCGCATAAACGGTGACGGCTGTGACAGCCATAGTCCATGCCTTTGGATTCACCCATTGAAAGGCTGCCGCCTGTAGGAACGTCATCGGAGTACCATGACTGTCGGTTGCATTGATCGGTGCCGCGTTGGCGATTTTCCATGCAAGGTATAAAAGGTAACCAACGCTGACCGCCTTTAGGATGGTGTGTGCGATTGGATAAGTGTCGAACAATTGCGCCAACCCGATGCCCACAAGGAACACCATCAGCATAAACCCAATACCCACTCCGAACATGTGCGGCGTGGTTCGCAAGAACCCAAAATTGGCACCCGAGGCCATCAGCATCAGGTTATTTGGCCCCGGTGTGATGGAGCTGACCAAGCAAAAGCTGGCGAGTGCGGTGAGGAGTTCGATTGTCATAGGCAAATGGATCGCCTGAATTTCACGGGCCTACAAGCAGCTTTGTATTTTAGGAGCCTGCAGCTTTTGAGATGTGTTGAAAAATTTGATCGAGCTCAGCAGCGATTGAAGCAAGAGGTGCGCCGCCCTCAGCGATATAGGGGGCGAAGACTGTTGTGGGGGTTTTGTAAGAGAGGGTTGCCGTGCCGTCCGAGTTTTCTGTGACGTAGAGGCGAATGGGGGCTTCGATCATTGCGGCAGTTGAGGTTTCAAGAACCCTGACCGCGAAGTCATTGTTGAACACGACAATCACGCGGTTGCCCGGAATGGTGATCCCGCGGTTCTGCGCGGCTGCGGTTGGACCTGCTTGGGTTACAACGATCAAA
>DLQI01000058.1:0-14542 GCA_002478745.1 Rhodobacteraceae bacterium UBA7436
ACGGCAGCGTCGCCACGTGCGCGCACTATTTCGACACCTAACGCACCCGCACCGCGATCCAGTTTCTCAATCCGCACAAACGTACGCATCGCCTGAGGTTCCAAAAGAATCCGATCAGCGACGTTCTCAGCCAATGTTTCCAATAAGTTAAGTCGTTCGTCAGCCAATTCAAAAGCAATCGCTTCTGTGACTTTATCGTAACTTAGAATGCGATCAACATCGTCATCCATTGGTCCCGTCAAAGGCGAAACCTCTACAACGATGTTAAAGCTAATGCGCTGCGTTACGCCGCGCTCAGCTTGGAACGCACCAATTTCTACATCTACAATATGGTCGCGAACGGAAATTCGATCCAATGCCCCAGACGCCGCTGTGGCATCTGCACGCTCGGACGGATGGGCAAAGGCAAGGCGCACTTCAGAGGTCATAAATTTGGACCCTTTTGGTAAGACTGTTGGGTTAAGCCCTTTTAGGCTGGCCCGATGCCTATACCAGTGTGTTTTACGTCAGGCTAGGGCACAAAAGCGCCCCATCCCTACCGTTGTATTAGTAGAAGCCGACCTAACATTGTGGCGATAAAAAATGTGAACCCCGATACGTGCCGTTTTTGTATAAACACGTGACCAGCTCGGGCTGACAGCTGTTGTATGATAGTGGGTCGCGCCATTGGTCAGTTTTGGCACGCTGCCATCTATCACCGCCCGCGCGACTTTAGATACACGCGCGTATGACCTCGGCTCAGATACATTCTCGGCTTTACCATCACAAGTATAGGTAAATTGGCACCGAAATTTCTTACCTGTCCCCTGATTGATCACACCACACAGCGAGCTGGGGAAACGTGAATGTGCGACACGGTTCATGATTACCTCAGCCACCGCAAATTGGCCTTTGACGGTTTCACCACGCGCCTCAAAATAGAGCGCTTCAGAAAGACATTTCCAATTTGCATCACCTTTAGCTTTGGGTTGTTTGTCTAACCAAGCGGTAGAAAACTCAACGCCGCTTGCGGCAACTGGCGCGGTAATCATGTTTTGTAGACGCTCTGGCGCGAGGGACGAAAGCCCACGCTTTTCTGTTTGATGCAACGCATGGGCCTGCTTTTCATTAGCAGTAGCCAGAATTGGCGCAAATACGGCCAACAGAACTGAGAAAAATATTGCGGCTCGCATGCGGCGCTCCAAAGTTGCCTCGATGCCCGCCACGTAGTGTGTTTTAGACAGTTCGTCCAGTTGACCTAACGTCATCAATCTAGGTCGTATCAGTTAAACAACTGTAAATTGGACCGAAACCACAGGATGTAGCGGAAAGTTGTTCCGTCGCCTACCCTGTCTTGTCCTTGATCGCCAACTGTGCCGCGGCCAATCGGGCTACCGGAACGCGAAACGGTGAGCATGAAACATAGTCAAATCCAGCTTCGCGGCAAAATGCGATTGATTCGGGGTTACCTCCGTGTTCACCGCAAATCGACAAGGTCATGTTCGGTTGGGTCTTTCGGCCACGCTCTGCGCCCAATTTAAGCAACTCGCCCACGCCGTCGATATCAAGTGTATGAAACGGATCTTCGGCAAACACCTCTTGCTGTACGTAGTCCGACATAAAGCGACCCGCGTCATCACGGCTAAGGCCATAGGTCATCTGCGTAAGGTCATTAGTCCCAAAACTAAGGAATGCACAATGTTGTGCAATGTCGCCTGCACGCAAGGCAGCGCGAGGAGTTTCAACCATAACCCCCAATCGATAATCGAAATCAGCGTCCTGTTCGACACGAACAGCAGCGGCGATTCCATCAACGCGGGTTTTGACCAACTCAACTTCGCGCTTTGCGCTGACGAGCGGAATCATGATTTCCGGCACAATCGATGCGCCATCACGACTAGCCACAATCGTTGCTTCAAAAATCGCACGCGCCTGCATTTCATAAATCTCTGGGACGGTCACACCAAGACGCACCCCACGCAAACCAAGCATGGGGTTATATTCACGCATCGCTTCGATACGGCGCGTAACGTCTGACAACGGTAGATCAAGGGCTTCAGCCAGTTCACGCTGACCATTGCGATCTGCTGGAAGGAATTCATGCAAGGGCGGATCGAACAGGCGGATCGAAACCGGTTGTCCGTGCATGATGCGAAACAGTTCGGTGAAATCTTCGCGTTGCATCGGCAAGAGCCGCTCAAGTACAGCGCGACGGTCTTTTGATGTTTCTGCAAAGATCATCTCGCGCATCACTGTCAGCCGGCTTGCCTCAAAAAACATATGCTCTGTGCGGCACAGACCGATGCCCTGAGCGTTGAAGTTACGCGCAGTTTGAGCATCAGCAGGCGTATCCGCATTGGCACGAATACCAATGTCGCGTTCTTCATCTGCCCATTCCATCAAGGTTTGAAATGCGTCATCAAGTGCTGCTTCTTGCATCGCGACAGCGCCCAACAAAACCTGCCCGGACGTGCCATCAACTGTGACGACCTCGCCCTCCTCAAGAATGCGGCCATCTGCCAAGATAAGCTGCTTCTTGCTTGGCACGAACCGAATGTTGGATACGCCAACGACACAGGGCAAACCAATGCCGCGCCCGATGACTGCAGCATGACTTGTGACCCCGCCTCGTTCAGTCAAAACGGCGCGTGCGGCGTGCATTCCACGAATATCTTCAGGTGACGTTTCACGACGCACAAGAATACAATCTTCTTCACGGGCCGCGTGCGCTTGCGCATCGGCGGCCGTGAACACCAGCTTACCCGCAGCAGCCCCCGGGCTCGCGGCAATGCCGTGGCCCACAACATCACGCAGGGCATCACTGTCAACTTGCCTGTGCAATAGTTCGTTAAGTGACAGTGGTTCAACGCGCATCAAAGCGTCTTGACGAGGGATGATCTTATCGTTGGCTAAACTGACCGCGATACGAACAGCCGCGCGTGATGATCTCGTGACACGGATCCCGTCCAAAATGTTGAGCTTACCGTTATCAACGGTGAACTCCAATTGCATCTCTTCGCGCAGACGCACACGGCTCAAGGCGGCATGGGCTTTGAGCGTTTCAAACAGCTCTGGTTCAAGTTCTTCAAAGGATGGGCCGCGTGGGTCACGCGTGAGGTACATCGCTTCAGCATCTTGGAACAGAGCTTCTAGCCCTTGGCTTTGGCGCAGATAGCGACCCGTAATTTGCGGCTGGCCCGTATCGCTGTTGACCAGTTGGAACATCCCAGAGCCACTTTGTTGCGTGCCTACCCCAAAAGCCATCTGTTGAACCACGAGGCCAAGACCGGCACCTGCAGGTGCACCTTTGCCTTGACGAAGCAGGCGCGCAGAGGTTCCATCCCATGCACGTGCCATCGATCGCAGTACAGCGGCGAGTTGCGTTCCAACGTCGGAGGGAAATTTCTCATCTGTTTCGGCTTCATAAGCGCGCAAAGTCTCTGACAATCCTTCGGGACCTGATGCAACAACATCGTCAAACATATCTGGATCAAGACGTGCAACGTTAATTGCGTAGGACTGAACAAACCGAGTGTAAATCGCAGTTGCGCCCTCTGTCCCTAGCTGAGCGCACAAGTCCGTATAGGAAGTATCGTTCATCCCGATATTGAGTACAGCGCTGGGGCCACCCCAATCCGCATCCTCTGAGGACGGGCGCACGCACAAAAGTGCATCTTTCGGGAACTGTGAAAGTACGGCTTCAATATCTGGCAATTCTCCATTGGCGATTTTAGAGACTGCCGAAAAACTAAGCGCCACCGTTTTAGGTACTGGCAGGTCAAGACGGATCAATCGCTGCAAGCATTTTGCACGGCCGCCATGCGTGGACGCCGCCATTTTGGCTGTTTGCGTAACAAGTGTTGTATCTGGATTATTCTGCATTGCAGCACCTACCGGTTTCGATGGCAGCATAGGCTTAAATCCTAGGCGATCAAGGATTTAGCGCATGCCGAGGGAGCAGAAAACAAAGGGGCCAGCCCCCACGTCCCTACGGGCCGCTCCCCCGGAGTTTATTTGGTAAGACGAAGTTGGATCAGCCTTCGATTTTGGTTAGATCCGCCACCGAAGAACAAACCGTGCGGATACGACTGAGAAGGTTCAGTCGATTGCGGCGCACCGTTGGGTTGTCAGAGTTGATTTGAACGGCCTCAAAAAAGGCGTCGATCGGCGTGCGAAGCGTTGCCATTGCAGACATCGCAGATGCGAAATCTTGGGCCACCATTGCTGGTTTGATTTTCACCTCAGACGTATCAAGGGCACCAAACAGGTTGCGCTCTTCTTCTGTTTCAGCGAATTTCACATCGGCACCGTAGGAGTATTCTACACCGTCCCCGGCTTCCGCTTGAGACAGGATGTTATTGGCGCGCTTGAACCCTTGGATCAGGTTTTTACCGTCATCTGTTTTCAGCGTTTCAGATAGCGCCCGTGCACGTTTCACCAGAAGATTTATGTCGTCATTGCCGTCCATAGCGATGCAAGCATCAATGATGTCGTAGCGAATGCCTTGGTCTTTTAGATATACTTTGAGACGATCGTGGAAGAAAGATAGGAGGTCTTTCGCATGCTCTGTTGGCATCACTGTATTTAAGGAGATTGCAAGGTCATTTTCAATTGCAATCCGAATGATACCAAGTGCGGCACGACGCAATGCGAACGGGTCTTTCGAGCCCGTTGGTTTTTCATCAATAGACCAGAAACCATTGAGTTTCTCAAGTTTTTCAGCCAGCGATACAGTGATTGAGACCGGTGCCTTTGGCACGTCATCCGAAGGACCAAGGGGGGCATAGTGTTCTTCTGCAGCGGCTGCGATTTGAGCATCCTCACCTGAGGCTTCAATGTAATAGCGCCCCATAAGGCCTTGAAGTTCGGGGAATTCATAAACCATTTCGGAACTAAGGTCCGCTTTGGCCAAACGCGCAGCTTTTTCGGCCATGTCGGGGTCTGCCCCAACTGCCGGAGCCAACTTATGCGCCAACGTCGCCATGCGGTTTACCAATTCAGCTTGGGTGCCAAGCTTATTATGGAATGTCACATTTTCAAGCGACTTCAACCAAACGCTCATATCTGACTTCGCAACGCGCAGGTCGTTTTCCCAGAAGAATTTTGCATCTGCCAGACGGGCCGACAACACCTTCTGGTTGCCCGTAAGGATCGTAGCTCCGTTGTCAACCGTTGTGCGATTGGCCACGGTGATAAAGCGTTCAATGCGGCCGGTTTTGGCGTTGCGTACAGAGAAGAACTTTTGATGTTCGCGCATCGAGGTCTGCAGCACTTCGGCTGGTAATCCCAAGAAATCCTCACCAATCTCACCCATCAAAACAACTGGCCATTCTACGAGGCCTGCAACCTCGGTCAGAAGGCCCGCGTCTTCGACAACTTTGAAACCAGTCGCAAAAGCCTGATTGGTCGCGTCGTTCCAAATCGCATCTGCCCGTTCTTGGGCATCAAGCACAACATGGGCCGATTTCAGTTTGCTGGTGTAATCGTCAAAGTTGTTCACCGTTATGTTGTCAGGTGAAAGGAAACGGTGGCCACGGGTCGTATTCCCAGAAATGATCCCATCAACCTCAAGTGGCACAACAGTTGCGCCTTCTTCAGAGCTGGTGATGCATAGAATAGAGTGCAGCGGGCGTACCCATTTCAACGTTCCGTTGCCCCAACGCATGGATTTCGGCCATGGGAAATTGCGGATTGTGCGCTCTAGAACCTCCGCCACGATAATGGCGGCCGGGCGGCCCTCTTTCGTAATCTTGGCGAAAAAGATGTTCCCCTTAGGCGTTTCACGTTCTTCAAGATCGTCGCGGGTCAAACCTGCACCGCGCAAGAATCCTTCGATTGCTTTTTCAGGGGCATCGGCCTTTGGACCTTTGCGTTCTTCAACAGTTGTTGGCGACGCATCAAGCATACCTTCAACCGTCAGTGTCAGGCGGCGCGGCGTGCTGAACGCGGCGGCGGAAGCATAGGTCAAGCCAGCCTCCACCATACCATCAGTGACCAGCTTTTTCAGGTCATTGGCGGCACGTGTTTGCATACGGGCCGGGATTTCCTCGGAGAAAAGTTCAATTAATAAATCAGTCATTCTGTTGCTTCCCGTCCTGGGCATTCTTCGCCAACGATCGTGCCATCATAGGCCTTGTCGCCGCAATCATTGAGGTCGTGCCAAATATAGCCGCGTCCGTCGTCCGTGATGGCAACGATGCGGTCAACGCCGAAGTGGACATTCTTCTGACCAAGGAATGGAACAGCTGTTCCCGCCGCCAGCTCTGCACCGATTGCGGCCGCATTAAAGCAGTCGAACCATTTTGGAGCGTTGCGCGGGGACGCTTTTTCCAAACCAACATAGGTCTCGCTTAGCAACGATATGCTGAGATCTGTTGTAAAGCAGGCGCGATAGCGGATTGGGGAGCTTTGTGAATCGATGGCTTGGAAATTGTCAAAGCTAATCAATTCAGGCAGGTCATCCACAACTGAAACAAGCTGTACATCACTTGTTTTGACTTCGTCATACAGCCCATACACCTGCAGGTAATACATTGACGCCCCTGCAATTACTGCACTTCCAAGTAACAACACTGCTAAAAACTTTCCCATTATTCCGCCGCCTCGATAAAACCGCCAGCGCGGGTTTGTACAAATGCATCTGCGCATTGTCTAGAAAGCGTACGGACACGCCCAATGTATGCCTGACGTTCAGTGACAGAGATAACGCCGCGTGCATCCAACAAGTTGAAGATATGGCTGGCTTTGATGCATTGATCATAGGCAGGGTGTGCCATGATGATACGTTTGCCAGTCTTCGGATCGTCAAAGGCTTGCGAAAGAATGGCCTGACACTCAACCTCGGCTTCTTCAAAGTGGCGCAACAACACTTCGGTGTTGGCAACATCAAAGTTCCAGCGCGCATATTCTTCTTCGGTTTGCTTGAAAATATCGCCGTATTTCAACGGGATAGGTGCATCAGGATCATTGAAGGGCATGTCCATCACGTGGTCACACTCAAGAATGTACATCGCAAGGCGTTCAAGACCGTAAGTCAGTTCGCCTGAGACGGGCGCGCAATCATGCCCGCCGACCTGTTGGAAGTAGGTGAATTGGGAAACCTCCATGCCATCACACCAGACTTCCCACCCAAGCCCCCACGCACCAAGGGTTGGGCTTTCCCAATCGTCCTCAACAAAACGGATGTCGTGTAGGTCCATGTCAACGCCGATTGCGGCAAGAGATCCAAGATATAGCTCTTGAAGGTCGGGTGGGCTCGGCTTGATCAACACCTGGTACTGATAATAGTGCTGCAAGCGGTTCGGGTTTTCACCATAACGCCCGTCTGTTGGGCGGCGCGAGGGCTGCACATAAGCGGCCGCCCAAGGGTTTGACCCCAAGCTGCGCAGCGTTGTCGCTGGGTGGAATGTTCCTGCCCCAACTTCCATGTCATATGGCTGTAAAATGGCACAGCCCTTAGAGGCCCAATACCCTTGAAGACGCAGGATGATTTCCTGAAAGGATCGAGGTGTTGTGCTGTTCATGGACGTGTCCTGACTGTGTCGAAATGCGATTCAATTCGCCGGTGATATCGGCATTGTAAGCCGCGTCTTACCTAAGCCCCTCAACAACTGTGGTCAATTGCACCCGAAGCATTCTTTTTATGTCACTTAGCTTATGGCAATTGCAGCGAATTCCTGCTTATTTGGCTTAAATTTAATGATTGCAAGGTATCTGGCACGATGATTCACAAAGTTATACGTAACCTTCTAACTTTAACTTTGGTCATGTGGAGCTTGGTATTGCCCGCTGCAGCGCAATCTACCGATGAGGTCGTATGGATCCAAATCGAAGCTCAATCTAGTTTACGTGCAGGAACCGAAGCAGCACGTGATTATGCAGAAATTCTAGAAGATGTGAATGGTTTTGCACTTGGCGGCGGTTGGTACGGCGTTGCATTGGGCCCATACACACGTGCGGATGCTGAGACAGCATTGCGGTCTTACCGCCGCGATCGCCTGATCCCACGTGATGCATTTATTGCAGTGTCATCGAACCTTCGCCAACAATTCTGGCCAGTGGGGGCAAATATTTTAGACCCAGCGGTTGCGCCCGCCCCCGTCGAAACGGAAACCCCGAATATTGTAGCAGAAGAAGCCCCAACGGCGGAACCGACGCCAGTGGCAGAAGCTGAGCCGGTAGAGCCTGCTGGCGAAACGCCCGCCGAGGCGCAACGCAGTGAACGCGCGCTAAACCGTGAAGAAAAGAAAGACTTACAACGCCTGTTGCAATGGGCTGGCTTTTACAACGCTGCGATTGACGGATCATTTGGCCGTGGCACTCGTAACTCTATGGCCGCTTGGCAAGAAGCGAATGGCTATGAAGTCACTGGTATTCTGACGACCTCACAACGTGCTGACCTGTTGGCAAAGTACAATTCCATCCTTGATGGTTTGGGCCTAGAAGTTGTGCGTGACGCAGAGGCGGGCATTGAAATTATGCTTCCGACAAT
Source organism: Rhodobacteraceae bacterium UBA7436 (assembly GCA_002478745.1). Lineage (GTDB taxonomy): Bacteria > Pseudomonadota > Alphaproteobacteria > Rhodobacterales > Rhodobacteraceae > Ascidiaceihabitans. The sequence goes on from DLQI01000058.1 coordinate 8,471, forward strand.
CGAAGTCGCCTTTGACAAATACGAGTCACCTTTCGCTCAGTATAAATCTGTCGGTGACACCGGGGCCCGCGTTTTACTGATCAACCAGCCTGGCGATCAAAATACGCTCTTTGGCCTGTACGACATCATGCAAACACTAGAAGCGGTTCCCTTGGACGGGCCACGTGAGCGCAAAAAGAACAGCTTTGTCTTGATCGGTGAAAACGCAACCATGATCAGCGAAACCCGCGTCAGCTTGAACAACGGCCAGATCAAAGGCTTTACACTGATGTGGCCCGCTGGTGACGAAGAGCGCCGCCGCCGATTGATTGGTGAAATGGACAAAAGCTTGGTTCGCCTAGATACTGTTCTGGACCCCGCCGCTGGCTCTGATGAAGACCAAGCTATTGATCTGGTGTCAGGCCTTGAGGTTCGCAAACCTGCTATCTCCCGCTCCGGGTTTTACACCGATAACCGCGGCACAGTTGTAACAACAGCTGAGGCCGTCGAAAACTGCGCACGTATCACCATCGACGAACAATATGAGGCAGAACTTGTTGCGACATCCGATACCGGTATTGCGGTTCTGACGCCAAATGATTCATTGGCCCCCCTGAATGTTGCAGCCTTCAGCGCACAGACCCCGCGCCTAAACACCGAGGTCGCAATCGCAGGCTATAGCTATGAAGGTGTGCTGAACTCCCCATCAGTGACCTACGGCACACTGTCTGATCTGCGCGGCTTCCGTGGCGAAGAGAACCTTAACCGCTTTGCGCTGACTGCATTGGCAGGTGATGCGGGTGGTCCCGTTTTAGATGCAACCGGGGGCGTCTTGGGCATGTTGTTACCTGCGCCTTCCACCGGGCCACAGCTGCCGGATGATGTTGCGTTTTCCTTAGATCGCGAAACAATACAGACTGCATTGCGCGACGCAGGGAAGTCCAGCCAGACAGCGCGATCCAGTGAACAAATGGCTGCAGAGGATATTTCAGCAGCCGCGCGCAGCATGACAGTATTGGTCAGCTGCTGGGAGTAGCGTCTTGGGGCTTCGCCCCAAACCCCAGAGTTTGTTCGGTAAGATGAAGTTAGCTCAGGCTAAGATTTCCGGCGTTATATAGATTAAGGTGGGCCCATCGGCGTTAAATGCCGATCGAACCGCCGGTTCCAATTCGCTTAGGTTTTGGGGGGCGGCCGTCAGTGCGCCAAAGGCTTCGGCAAGTTTGCAGAAATCAGGGTTGTGTGCGATCACAGCATTGGGTGCAATTTGGGCGGCAGTCATGCTGTCTTCGATCTCGCCCAATTTTCCATTGTCCCAAAGAATGATAGGCAAGCTTAGCTGCAATTCGACGGCAACACCAAGTTCAGCCATCGTGTAGTGAAATCCGTAATCCCCTATGATGGCCATCGTTGGCTGATTTGGGCGCGCAATTGCCCCACCAATCGCTGCTGGCGTCGCGTAACCAAGGGTTCCAAAACCAGACGGGTGATGCCATTTCTTTGGCAGGTCCATATCCCACAGTTCGACCGCTGCGTAGGCCAATTGGGTCATGTCTGAATAGATCATCGTATCATGAGGGACGGCAGTTTGGAGCGCCTCAATGACAGGCGCAATGTTGGGACGCTCAGCAATTACTTCTGCACGCCAGCGCGCGCGCCATGCAGCAATAGCGTCTACCTTCCATTCCGTGCTCAGCGGTTCGTCAAACTGATCCGCCAAATCCAAGACAAAGTCAGCTCCGTCAGATTGCACAAACAAAGATGTTTTGGGGTCTGCCGCGCCTACGCTTGGGTCCAAATCGACGCGGATAACCTCGGCCCTGTGCCCAAGGTCATCGCGCCATAGGTCAACTTCGGCCAACTCACAGCCGACAACGACTATTAGGTCAGCCTTGGCTGCAACCTCTGCACTGCTGGGGCGCGCCAAGCAGGCACCAAATGTAAGTGGGTCAGCCGGATCAATTAGTCCGCGTCCCGCCGTGCTGACCATGCTTGCGGCACCAATGACTTGCATTGCGCTTGCAACGCCATCGCAACTACCTTTTGCAACACCACCGCCCAAGAAGAACAAGGGGTTCCGCGCATGACGCAATCGAGTGGCTATGCCTTGAACGATACTATCATCAACGCTTTGGCGGCTCATCGCGCTTGGATTGCGCGCGACTGGAGCAGCCAGCCCCTCCAACAAACCAATGGGCACCTGAATATGCTTGGGTCGTGGCCGTGTATTTTGGAACTCTGCAAACGCGCGATCAATCATCGTGTATGCGGCCTCTGCAGATCCAGCCTCTTCAGACCAGTCGCAAACAGTCTCAGCCGCAGCACGTTGATCCTTCATCTGATGAAGCTGGCCTTTGCGCGCCGACACCTCGTCCAAGCAGGACGATATTACCAACATCGGTACGGAATCAGAGTACGCTTGTCCCATTGGCGTCATAATATTACACAGTCCCGGGCCAGTGATCACATACGCCACGCCAGGCTTGCCAGCAGCGCGCGCGTACCCATCAGCCATAAAACCAGCACCTTGTTCGTGACGTGCTAAAACATGCCTAATTCCAGCCTCTTCAATGCCACGGTACATTTCCTGATTGTGAACACCCGGTATCCCAAAGATCACATCAACACCGCGATCCTTCAGCATGTGAGAGATTTGCGCCCCAAGAGGACGAGACAGCGCGTTTGATAGTTTAGACATCTAGGCCCTCCAGAAATGAACCGTCAGCAACGCGTAAACCACCATTAGCTCAAGTCGTCCAATAAGCATTCCCGCCGCAAGCAACCATTTGGCAGCGTCATTCAGGCCCGAGAAATTGCCCGCAGGTCCGATCTGATCGCCAAGGCCTGGACCGATGTTTGCAAGTGCAGATGCGGCCCCAGAGACCGACGTGACGAAATCCAAACCCGTCATGCCCAATGCGACAGCCAAAACCCCAAGGGTTACAACGAAGAAGGTGAAAAACGAAATAACCGAACTTAACACATCATCGCCCACAGGCCGACCCGCATAGCGCGGCGTGAATACCCCGTGTGGGCTACGTGTTTTTCGCAACTGCGCGCGAATGGATGCGAACAACAATTGATACCGGAATATTTTAATAGAACAAGCTGTTGAACCCGCACACCCGCCGATCAATCCAATGAAGAAGAAGATTGAGATCACGAATGATCCCCAGCCCATGTAATCCACACTGGCATAGCCCGTGCCCGAAATGATTGAGGTGATGTTGAACAGTGCCTCGCGAATGGCTTGCTCTGGATCATGTGGGAAAATCACTGTCAGTGTTAGCGCGACAACGCCTGCAGCAATCGCAATCACCATTAGAAACGCACGGATCTGCGGATCGCGCCACAAGGGCAACGCACTCCCATTGAGAAGTTGAACGTAACGCACAAATGGCAATGCAGCGAGGATCATAAAGACTGTTGCCACATATTCCATCGGACCTGAAAACATACCAAACGAGGCGTCATAGGTGGAAAACCCACCCGTCGAAACCGTAGTGAGCGCATGAACGGTTCCGTCGAACGGGTTCATTCCAAAGGCCATATAAAAGATCGCGCAAATTGCAGTCAGAGCAACGTAGATGACAGAAATGCGGCTGGCAATTTCAGTCGCACGCGGTAGAATTTTTCCTAAGGTATCAAAACCTTCGGATCGGAAAATCTGCATCCCACCAACGCGCAGTTCTGGCAGGAACACCATGGCCACAACAATGATACCAATGCCGCCGAGCCATTGTAGGATACCGCGCCACAACAACAGCCCCTTGGGTAGCGTTTCCAACCCGAAGAAAACAGTTGAACCTGTTGTAGTAAGACCTGACATCGCTTCGAAGAACGCATCGACATAGCGTGCTTCTGTGGCACCAAAAACGAATGGCAACGCCCCAAAGATAGGCAGCATCAGCCAAACGCCGGTCGTAAGAATAAAAGTTTGCTGAATTGTGAGCCCTTGGCGCACCGCGTTGGCGCAGCTGAGCGACAAGATGCCACCGACCAAAATGGTGATCATCGCGCTTTCAGCAAAAGCAGGCCAATGGCCCAAGCCTTCGGCTACATCAACAACCAAAGGCAACAGCATGGCAAAACCAAGCATAGTGACCAAAAGGCCGATCACGTATCCAACTGGGCGCAGGTCAAACATAGCCGCAGCGTTGGCCCGACCCGCGTCCACTGTCAATACCGTGAGTGGTAGATTTGGCTGTCTTAGATGTACAAACGATCGCGAAAAACATGCAGCGCAATGTCGCTACGGTTTAGACGCATAGCTGCAAGCTCTTCGTCAGACTTGGCATTCAGTGCGGCGATCTGTTCGCTGCGCACTTCGGCAGAGCGTGCCATCGCGCTATTTTCGATCATGTTTACAAAGAACGATGAAATTGCCGCTGTGAAGCCACCGAAATAGATTGGTGCATTTGTAGATTGTACTGACATTTTGAAACCTTTTCGAAATCTTCGAATGACGGGCCGATCCCGTGTGTTTCACCTAAAATGTAGCGCCCTGAGTTACCAATGCTGAATTCGCATAGCCGCTGCTCACTTAGTGAAGGGCTGCGTGGGCGTTGTAACAACCTGTGCGATTTAAACCCCGACGTCAGGCCCTAAACAGATCATTTCCTGATCTGTATCTTGCGCTTCATACAGGTCAACTTTCTGCGGATCACCACTAAAACGCGCAGTCAAACCGCTGGGGCCTTTTTCAAATGTCCAACATTGAGGTGTGTTTTTATCTTCATAAACAAAGCAAATCTCGCCCGCCTCTTCATACCAATAACCATCCTTGCAGATGCCATCCAAAAATGACCATTGAACCCGACGATTTTCCAGATATCGCTCCGCCCCATATGGTTTGCCTGTTTGGCCAAAAAACAGCGTTTTACCTTTTGTATAGGCGTCAAACTCCGCAGCGCTCATTGTTTCAGCATTTGCCGTTCCGCCCACCAAAAGACAGACCGTTAGCGCAGCCCGCAAAATCAGTTTGGTCAAACAAGTCATCTAATGGGTCATCCACTTTGCCACACGGCGGTCCATTACCCTGCACCAGATATTTGGCACCAAGGCCAAACAGGCCATCACAGGCAACGGCTGGGGCAGGATTGGCATTGTGCTTTCATCCAACTCCAAGGATGGAAAATTGCGGCTTGGCCGTGTGTGGTGATCAGAATGGCGCGGCGCATTCAACATCATCGCGCTGGAATACCAATGTGGCGTATTCCATGAGTGGTTTGGGCCGATAGGTTCAAAACGACCATCCTCCAACATCTTTCGCCGAAGGCCGTAATGCTGAACGTAATCGGAAAGAAACAACTGGATCTGAGCATAGGCTGCGATAGCAAGCAATGCGACCAGCCCTGTAAAACCGCCAATGATTAAAGAAGCCAAAACAGTTAGAACTCCACCTGTTATGTATCCAACATAAGGATGAGAACCGCGCGATAACACTTGTTTTGCGCCCGCACGTGCAATGTTTTCGGCCATCAATCCCTCTTGAAAACCACCCAACCATGCCCGCATCAGAAAGTGATAGAACCCTTCGCCAGATCGCGCAGAATTTGGATCACGATCCGTCCCAGCGTGAACATGATGCACTTTAGGGTGGGCGCTGGCGTGATGCCCAAACACAAGTCGTCAAAACGACGAAATGCGCAACACCAATCAACAGCGACAAACCATGTCCGTTCTCGTTAGAAACCTCGATGGGTTTGGCGTTTGTAATTCGATCCAAAATGAAAACCAAAACCGTAATGCTAAAGACACTAGCCAATGGCAATACGCCACCAAATGCACAGGCTGGAACCAGCAGTAGCGCGGGAAAAAGGCTGGCAAATGCAAAGATTATCATCGGGCGCATATTCTAAGAGCTTTCAATTATTTGTACGCCTTATAGACCTCGGTTCTTAACATTAAGCAATGAAAACACCCCGGCCTGCCGTTCACTTTAGGAAACCTTGCAGCCCATTCACGACAAAGCTAATGCCAAGTGATCTGAAACCCGCCCTGAACTGTCGTTTTTGGGGGTAATCGACAGACCAAACCCTGCTACCAAACCCTCAATTCTTGATCGACTTTGCATGCGGAGACAGCACATGGCCA
>DLQI01000058.1:14580-32648 GCA_002478745.1 Rhodobacteraceae bacterium UBA7436
ACCAAAGGCCGCCAATTGACCGATCAGGCATGGGACGAAGTCAAAGCATTGCTTGGCACAGAACCACGCCGTGCGGATTTGTTGATCGAACATCTGCACAAGATCCAAGACACCTATGGCCACCTCAGCGCGGCGCACCTTCGTGCCTTGGCCGAAGAAATGCGCATGTCCATGGCCGAAGTCTATGAAGTTGCCACCTTTTACGCACACTTTGATGTGGTCAAAGAAGCCGATACGTCTCCGCCTGCCCTGACAATCCGTGTCTGTGATTCACTGTCATGCGAACTTGCTGGTGCACAAACACTGAAATCTGCCCTTGAGGACGGTCTGAACCCGGAACAGGTCCGCGTCCTGCGTGCCCCTTGTATGGGCCGTTGTGACACTGCGCCTGTTTTGGAAATCGGCCACAACCACATCGACAACGCAACGTTCGAAAAGGTTGAAGCGGCCATCGCAGCCGATGACACACACGCCCATATTCCCGCATATGAAACCTATGGTGATTACGCGGCTGAAGGGGGTTACGCTGCCCTCAAAGACCTGCGTGCAAACGGCAATTGGGAAGACGTTCAAGCCAAGATCAAGGAAAGCGGTTTGCGCGGCCTTGGTGGTGCGGGTTTCCCGTCTGGCACCAAATGGGGCTTTGTACGTGGCAATGCAGGACCACGCTATATCGCTGTGAACGGCGATGAAGGCGAACCAGGCACGTTCAAAGACCGCTACTACCTAGAACGCACACCCCATCTGTTCTTGGAGGGCATGTTGATCGCCGCATGGGCCGTTGAGGCAGATCGCGCCTATATCTACATGCGTGATGAATACCCCGCTGTCTTGGAAATCTTGGCACGCGAAATCAATGCACTCGAAGACGCCGGCATTGTTGAAGCGGGTTATATCGAACTGCGCCGCGGTGCTGGCGCCTATATCTGTGGTGAAGAATCCGCGATGATCGAAAGCATTGAAGGCAAACGTGGTATGCCGCGTCACCGCCCACCGTTCGTGGCGCAAGTTGGTATTTTCGGCCAACCCACATTGGTACACAACGTTGAAACACTCTATTGGATCGCGAAAATTTGCCGCGAGGGTCCAGAGTGCTTGAACACAACCGAATTGAATGGCCGCAAAGGTTTGCGCAGCTATTCCGTTTCTGGCCGTGTGGCAAAGGGCGGCGTTTACTTATTGCCCGCAGGTTCAACCATCACTGACATCATTGCCGCCGCTGGTGGCATGGCGGATGGACATGAATTCAAAGCCTACCAACCGGGCGGCCCGTCATCCGGTCTGTTGCCTGCATCAATGAACGACATCCCGCTTGATTTCGATACATTACAACCACATGGCACCTTCATTGGTTCTGCGGCTGTTGTTGTCTTGTCCCAAAAGGATCGCGCCCGTGATGCGGCCCTGAACATGCTGCGTTTCTTTGAAGACGAAAGCTGTGGGCAATGCACACCTTGCCGCGTTGGATGTGGAAAAGCAGTGCAGCTGATGCAATCCGAAACATGGGATCGGCCGTTGTTGACCGAACTGTGCACGGCAATGACAGATGCCTCAATCTGCGGTCTGGGACAGGCAGCACCAAATCCGATCAAGCTGACAATGCAGCACTTCGCAGACGAGATCTAATCGACCTTGTTCTTATAAACCTTGCACGAACACCCTTTGCTGCTGATTTTGTGGCATAGGGTGGTTGCAGCGTCTTTTGTGTTTCGCCCAATACGCGCCATAACGTAGGCCGGTTTGCCCTGCACCCGCGATTTGATCGACAAATAGTGCGTCTTTTCTGATTTCACCAACGCACGGCAACTGCTGCGCAATCGCGCAACCTTCGCCTTTGCCTCAGATTTTGTGCGCCCAAATGCCAGCTGCACGCCCCACGCTTTGTGCTTGGGGCCCGTTGGCGACAATTTGGTTAATCTGCGATCTTTGGCTAGGTTCAAACAGCTTTGCAAAAATGGCGTGTCCCCATCTAGGCGAAAATCATGCGCCTTTGGTGGATCATCGCGCCAACGTTCAGCACTTAACCCCGTGATGATTGGCACATAGTTCACTGTCTCACTGGCCAGCCCCTTACCCTCTTTCGTGAAACCGTTCGCGCGCCCTTCGCCCCCATTATAGGCAACCGCCGCTAGACCGGCATTGCCATAGGTACGCTGCAGCTCGCCCAAATAGTTGGCGGATCGCTCAATCGCTTGGGCTGGATTATAGCTGTCAGGGAGGCCGCGTAATTTAGCCGTTTGGGGCATGAATTGTGCAATCCCTTGTGCCCCTGCGTGGCTCAGTGCGTTTGGATCAAATCGGCTTTCTTGCCACAGCAAACGCGCGAAAAACCCCGGATCAATGCCGTTATTGTGACTGACATTCTTGATCTGCTGACACAAATCAAAGGCGAAATGGTCGGGACGAATACAGTCAACCGGCCCTGATTGGGCCAAACTGCACATGGTTCCCGGGCTAGTGGCCAGCAAAACACTAGGGACCGTGGCACAAAACCCAGCAATAACGCTTGCATACAGAGTTCGTTTCATCTGATCTCTTTTCATAGCGCTCTCGCCGTATTAGGTGATGTGAAACAAGTATCGGAAGTAAAATGGCGTTTTTCAGTAAACTCAAAGACCGTTTATTTAAATCATCTGCAAAGATTGATGAAGGGCTAGAGGCGATCGTTCAAGATAACAGCGCTGAAGAAGCTGTTATTGTCGAAACGCCTGCACCTCCTCAAGACGTGGTTGAGCCTGAAATTGAGGTCGTGGTTGAACCCACTGTCGAAGTTGTTCCAGAACCTGAGATCGAAAAGCCCGCACCAGAACCCGTTGTTGAAACGCCACCAGTTGCGCCAGCAGAAGCGGCACCTGCCCCAGTACCAACGCCTGCACCTGAACCTGCAGCCACAGCCAAAAAATCAGGTATATTGGGTCGCATATTTGGCTCAGGCGAAACCAAAGAAGTTGTCCGCCGCGTGCTGGACGACGAGATGCTAGAACAGCTAGAAGAGTTGCTGATTTCTACAGATATGGGCGTTGATACGGCCCTGCGTGTCACAGCCAACATGGCCGAAGGCCGCATGGGAAAAAAGCTGTCAGTGGACGAGATAAAATCGCTTCTTGCCGCGGAAATCGCCCGCATTATGGAACCCGTCGCCCGCCCATTGCCGATCTATCCAAAGACGCCACAGGTGGTTTTGGTCGTTGGTGTGAACGGATCAGGCAAAACCACAACAATTGGCAAGCTGGCCAGCCAATTCCGCGCAGCTGGTAAAAACGTTGTTATCGCTGCTGGTGATACATTTCGCGCCGCTGCTGTTGAACAATTACAGGTGTGGGGCGAACGCGCAGGTGTTCCTGTTTTAACAGCGCCCGAAGGCTCAGATCCTGCCAGCCTTGCGTATGATGCGATGACCAAAGCGCATGAAGACGGCGCAGATCTATTGTTGATCGATACCGCAGGACGCCTTCAAAACCGCGGCGACCTCATGGAAGAGCTGGAAAAAATCGTGCGTGTTATTCGCAAGAAAGACGAAACAGCACCGCACAACACGTTGTTGGTTCTGGATGCCACCACAGGGCAAAACGCTGTGAACCAAGTTAAGGTATTCCAAGAAGTGTCTGATGTTTCTGGCTTGGTCATGACCAAACTGGATGGCACAGCCAAAGGCGGCGTGCTTGTTTCACTCGCCGATAAGTTCGGCCTGCCTATCCACGCGATTGGCGTGGGCGAACAAATCGATGACCTCTCCCCATTCGATCCAGAAGAGTTCGCCGCTGCCCTCACAGGTGCGCACATCGAATGACCGAATGGTTGATCAGCATTGAGGGCACGCAAACGGGCCATCAAGTTGCTCTATACCTCGCGATCCTTGCTGCATTCCTGCACGCCGTTTTTGGTGCGCTGCAAAAAGGACGGCACGACCCGTGGCTCACACGTGGCGCTATCGATTTCAGCTATGGCATCATGGCCGCGCCCTTTGCGTTGTTTGTGGTGCCTTGGCCCGAACCCCACATGTGGCCGATCTTTGCTATCGTTTGGGTCATTCATGTCATCTACAAACTGTTGCAGGCTTGGGCCTACACCAAAGGGGCTTACACAGTGGTTTACCCCGTTGTGCGTGGCACAGGTCCATTGTTCGCAGTCATCGGCGCATATTTTGTCTTTTCCGAAAGCTTCACACTTATACAATGGTTGGGTGTTGCCACCTTGATGGCGGGTATTTTAGGGCTCGCCATCTACAACCTGAAATACCTTAGTGCAGAGCGTGACACCCTGCACGCCGCACTTGGGCTTGCGGTTCTGACAGGGTTGTTCGTGGCACTTTACACCACCTATGACGCCTACGGCATTCGCGCGACGGCCAATCCCTTCACATTTTTGGCATGGTTCTTCATGATTGATGGGATCACAATGCCGCCAATTGCCATCCGTCGTTGGCTCAAAATGGAAAACCCTCCTGCCCTTCCCGCGTTGATGATGCGTGGATTTGCGGGCGGACTCATCGCATTCCTTAGCTTTGGGTCAATCATGATGGCCACACGCCTGGACAAAGTTGGCGAGGCGGCCGTCCTTCGCGAGACATCCACCGTCTTTGCCGCATTGATTGGTTGGCTGGTGCTAAAGGAAACAGTTGGCCCACGCCGCATTGCACTGATGGCGCTGATCGCGTTAGGTGCCGTAATAGTTGAAATGGGCGGCTGATACCGCAACAGGAGCAGACATGAGCACAGAAACATCTGGAAAAGAAATCAATCCGTTCGTTAAGCTATTGCTTGAAATGGGCCCCATTGTTCTGTTTTTCATCGCCTACATGCGCATGAAGGAAAACGTCTACACAATCTCAGGCACAGAATACGACGGTTTCATCCTTGTGACAGCTGGTTTTGTTCTTTTATTGATTGCGACAACTGGCCTGCTTTGGTTCCTGACGGGGAAACTATCCAGAATGCAGATCGCAACGCTTGTGATGGTTGTCCTATTCGGCGGCATGACTGTTTGGCTGAATGATGATCGTTTTATCAAGATGAAGCCAACGATGATCTATCTCCTCTTTGGCGGGACATTGGGGTTTGGATTGCTGCGCGGCAGCTCATACCTTCAATACGTCATGGAAGGCATGATGCCCCTCCAAGACGCAGGTTGGATGATCCTGACCAAACGCTTGATGATCTTCTTCTTTGGTCTCGCCATCTTGAACGAATTGATCTGGCGTACATCCAGCACAGAAACGTGGGTCTACTTCAAAACCTTCGGCCTGACGCTGGCAATGTTTGGGTTTTTCATGACCCAAAGCAAGTTGCTCCAGACCTACAGCAACGATGAAGACAGCAGCGACAAAAGCTAACATTGCCGTGATGGTCCCCTGCTAAACTTGACCCTCGCCCCGCTGGGGCGTAAGTCAATACTGTGGCGATTTGTTACCGGATTGCGGGCCACGTTAAACAAGTACCGCTAAAAGGTCAGGATGAAGCCTCCCTTCGCTTGACCATGCGTTCGGGGGTTTTTTTGTGGCCAACCCATTTTCAGGCCCATGGAGAAGACTATGACTGATGAATGGAACCCACGGACCAAAGCCGTACATGCCGGCACCCGCCGCAGCCAATACGGCGAAGTGTCAGAGGCGATCTTCTTAACCCAAGGGTTTGTGTACGACACCGCTGAAGACGCCGCCGCGCGCTTCGAAGAAGCCGGCCCTGACGAATTTATCTACGCACGTTACGGCAACCCGACGGTTAAAATGTTTGAAGACCGCGTTGCCGCCCTTGAAGGTGCCGAAGACAGCTTTGCCGCAGCGTCTGGAATGGCTGCAGTTTCTGGTGCCCTGATGTCTATGCTCAAGGCAGGCGACAAAGTTGTGTCCTCACGCGCCCTATTTGGGTCATGTCTTTATGTGCTCGAAAATATTTTGACACGCTATGGCGTTGACGTAACTTTTATTGACGGCACCAATCTGGATGAATGGAAAAAGGCGATCACATCTGAAACGGATGTCGTGTTTTTTGAATCCATGTCCAACCCAACCCTCGAAGTGATCGACATTAAATCAGTGTCTGAGGTTGCCCACGCCAATGGCGCAATGGTTGTTGTCGATAATGTCTTCGCTACTCCAGTTTATTCAAACGCCTTTGCCCAAGGTGCCGATGTTGTTGTGTATTCCACAACAAAACACATAGACGGCCAAGGCCGCGCATTGGGCGGCATCGTCTTGGGCAGCCGCGACTACATCCGCGGTACACTTGAACCTTACATGAAACACACAGGCGGCTCTATGTCGCCCTTCACCGCTTGGCTTCACCTCAAAGGTTTAGAGACAATGGACCTGCGCGTTCGTGCACAAACGACAACCGCACACGCATTGGCAACACGTCTTCAAGGGCACCCTGCGCTCGAGCGTGTTATCTATCCGGGGCTAAGTGATCACCCGCAATCTGAATTGGTTTCAGAACAGATGGGCAAAGGCGGCACCATGCTGGCCATTGAACTCAAAGGTGGGCGCGAGGCTTCGTTCAAATTCCTAAACGCGGCCAAGATTGCGATCATCTCCAACAACCTAGGTGATGCAAAAACAATCCTGACGCACCCGGCCACGACGACACACCAGCGCTTGCCACAGGATCAAAAGGCCCTGTTGGGAATCACCGATGGCCTTGTCCGAATCTCAATCGGGATTGAGGACGCTGACGATCTGATTGCTGACATCTTGCAAGCTATTGAGGCTGCGCAGTAAGCACGACAATCCAAGTCGCAAAACCGACGCGGGAGGGTCCAAAAACCCTCCTGCACAGGCTCAAATAGGCAATTTTGCGTTTGTCGATTGGCAAACAGACCCACAGCACCCTATGTATTCAGTACAGACGCAAAAAAGGGGGGCTACTTAATGAACATTCATTCGCCCAAGTCACAATCAATACCCGAACACGACGATGCCAAAGCAGCCCTTGATGTGCTGCGCCAATGGGCATCCGCGGCGACCCAATCCGAGATTGACGCCCTTGATCCGTCTGTTGCTGGTCTGATCGACCTGCCCAACCGCAGCAATTCCCCCGAACTAAGCCGCGAATACCCCGCCAATTTCAAAGTTGATGCGGCCTATAAGGCGACGCTTCCTGATTTGCAGAATGGACCATCCAGCCTGATCAAAGGCGCAAAGCAGCAGATTCAGCACGTTGGCATCTCAAACTTTCGCCTGCCAATCCACTATCAAACACGCAATGGCGATCCGATTGTCTTGCAGACCTCTGTTACGGGATCTGTCAGCCTTGAGGCGGATAAAAAGGGCATCAACATGTCCCGCATCATGCGCTCGTTTTACAAACACTCCGAAGAAGCGTTCAGCTTCAAAGTGATCGAAGCGGCCCTTGAGGATTACAAAACCGATCTAGAAAGTTTTGATGCGCGTATTCAAATGCGCTTTAGCTATCCGATGAAAATTCAAAGCCTGCGCTCTGGTTTGTCTGGCTACCAATACTACGACATCGCGCTTGAGTTGGTGGAAAAAGACGGCGTGCGCCAAAAGATTATGCATCTGGATTATGTCTATTCCTCCACCTGCCCTTGTTCACTTGAGCTGGCCGAACACGCCCGCGAAACACGCGGACAATTGGCGACACCACATTCCCAACGTTCAGTTGCACGCATTTCAGCGGTGATGACACCTGGCACCAGAACAATGTGGTTTGAGGACCTGATAGAGGCGTGTCGCCGCGCGGTTCCAACCGAAACGCAAGTGATGGTGAAACGCGAAGATGAACAAGCCTTTGCAGAGCTGAACGCCGCCAACCCAATCTTTGTTGAAGACGCTGCAAGGCTGTTTTGTGAGCAACTGCTTGCCGACAAACGTATCAGCGATTTCCGCGTGGTTGCCAGCCATCAAGAAAGCCTGCACAGCCATGACGCGGTATCAATCCTGACCCAAGGGGATACATTCGCAAACGCCAGCGTTGACCCACGTTTGTTCGATACATTGTTCCACGTTGGCTAAGACCGCTGATTAAAACAGTGACCCTTGATCTGTTGGTTTCGGCGCAGCCCTGCGGGCTGGCGCCGCCTTGCCCCCCACAACGATACGACCATCTGCGAATTGGATCTCCAACTCCTGCGCTTTGCCCGCTGCCTTCTTCGTTGTGACAACATCGCCATCACCGCGCACCACAGCGTAACCGCGCGACAATGTCGCCTCATACCCCAGTGTCAGGCGCAGGCGATCCATCGCCTCAATTTTGTTGCGGGCCGCGTTCACGCGTTGCTGCCCTGCATCGGCCACCCGCTGGGCCATGGCAGATACAGCTTGGCGGCGCTGATCAATGGACACACAGCGCTCCAATGCAGGCCCCATGCGCGCTGACAGCGCATCCAGACGGCGGCGTTCGTTTTCAATCATGCGCTGCATTGCAGCCGGACGCAGTCCGCCTGCCGCTTCAGACAGCCGCACTTTGCGCCGTTGCACACCGCTCATCAAAGCAGGGCCAAGACGGGCACCGGTCGTATCGAAACGCTGGCGCGGACCATCTAGCAGCGTTTCCAATCGCGGCAGTGCCCGTGACAGGTCACGCAACCTTTGGGAACGACGCTGCAACCCACCGCTAAGCGAGGTGGTCATACGCGCGCTTTGCTGATCCAACCACGCCATCAGCTCAATCCGTACAGGTACCGCCAGTTCAGCAGCCGCGGTCGGGGTCGGCGCACGCTTGTCCGATACGAAATCGATCAACGTTGTATCGGTTTCATGCCCCACTGCTGAAATCAGCGGGATGTTTGAGGCCGCCGCAGCGCGGGCCACACTTTCCTCGTTGAACCCCCATAGGTCTTCAACAGATCCACCACCACGCGCCACGATCAACAAATCAGGCCGTGGCATCGCGCCGCCAATTTTCAAGGCATTGAACCCCTCAATCGCACGCACAACTTCGGGCGCACATTTGGCACCCTGCACAGCGACAGGCCATATCAACACCTTGCGCGGAAAACGATCGCGCAGACGGTGTAAAATATCGCGGATAACCGCACCTGACGGCGACGTCACAACGCCGATCACTTCGGGCAGATAGGGCAAAGGGCGCTTGCGCGTTTCCTCAAACAGGCCTTCCGCGCTTAACATCGTTTTGCGCTTTTCCAGCAGCGCCATCAACGCGCCCATACCCGCAGGTTTAATATCCTCGATCACAATCTGGTATTTGGATTGCCCGCCAAAGGTGGTCACACGACCCGTTGCAACAACTTCCATCCCCTCTTCGGGTTGGGTTTGCAAACGCCCTGCAACGCCTTTCCAGATCACTCCGTTGATGACGGATTTGTCGTCTTTAAGGTCCAGATAGATGTGGCCAGAACGCGGACGCGACACACGCCCCACCTCGCCTTTGATGCGCACATGGCTGAATTCACCCTCGATCACGCGTTTGATCGCACCCGAAAGTTCGGTCACGCTGAATTCAGGAGAATTCACACCTTCAACAGGGTCATCCAATAGGTCCACCATAGTCTTCTTTACCTCTAGTCTCGCACAGCTTAGAACGCCCTAACTCTAAGGCCAAGCACATCAGGAGCATCATCATGAATATTCTTATCCTCGGCGGCGGTGGACGCGAACATTCTCTAGCATGGGCTATCAAGCAAAACCCTAAATGTGATCGTTTGATCGTAGCACCTGGTAACGCAGGAATCGCTCAATTGGCTGAATGTGCCGATTTTGACGTAATGAGCGGCACCGCAGTTCTTGAGTTCGTTCAAGAACAAGCAATCGATTTCGTGGTCATCGGACCAGAAGCCCCATTAGCCGCAGGCGTTGCCGATCAATTGCGCGACGCTGGCATCTTGGTCTTTGGACCCTCCAAAGCAGCCGCCGAATTAGAAGCATCCAAGGCCTTCACCAAAGCCATTTGTGACGCTGCATCCGCACCAACAGCGGCCTACGGTCACTTTACCGATGCTGAAGCTGCAAAGGCCTACGTTCAAACCCAAGGCGCGCCAATCGTGGTCAAGGCTGACGGTTTGGCTGCAGGCAAGGGCGTAATTATCGCTGAAACCATGGATCAGGCCGTAGCTGCAATTGATGACATGTTTGATGGCTCATTCGGCGAAGCCGGCGCAGAAGTGGTGATTGAGGAATTCATGACGGGCGAAGAAGCCTCCTACTTCATCCTTTGTGACGGCGAAAACGTGCTGCCGATTGGCACCGCCCAAGACCACAAACGGGTTGGCGACGGCGACACAGGGGCAAACACCGGCGGCATGGGTGCCTATTCCCCTGCCCCAGTGCTTACAGATGCGATTGCACAAAAAGCCATTGATGAAATCATCCGCCCCACCATGGCCGAGATGGTGCGTCGCGGTAAGCCTTATCAAGGGATCCTTTATGCGGGTCTGATGATCGAAAACGGCCAACCGCGTCTGGTAGAATACAACGTGCGCTTTGGTGATCCTGAATGTCAGGTGCTAATGATGCGCTTGGGCGCACAGGTTCTGGACCTCTTGATAGCAGCCTCAGAAGGGCGCTTGAATGAAGTCAAACCAAACTGGGCAGATGATCACGCGGTAACGGTTGTATTGGCGGCCAAAGGCTATCCCGATGCTTATGAAAAAGGCACCGTTATCGGTGGTTTGGACGCATTGCAAAGCGACAGCATGAATATGGTGTTCCACGCAGGCACCGCTGAACGTGACGGTTTGATCGTTGCAAACGGCGGGCGTGTTCTGAACGTAACGGCACGTGGTGACAGCTTGGCCGAAGCCCAACAGCGCGCCTATGCAATGGTTGATAAGATCGATTGGGCCGATGGCTTTTGCCGTCGTGACATTGGCTGGCGCGCGCTAGGCTAAGGCCGACGCCTTAATCGTTACAGGTCATAGCAGTTGCAAAGGCAGGTCGGGATGTATCTTGACCAATCGTCTTTGCCACGAAACCAATGCCGTCAAAGGTGATCGCGGCGATCTCAGACCAATCCGCCCGCGCAACGATCATTTCAGGCCTGCCGTTACAGCTGCGAATGCCACCTGCGATATCGCGCTCGCCGATGCGGTGGTTCGTATAGCCCGCCAACTCACTAACAAAGCGTAATTCGCCACCTTCAAACCGCCAAATCATCAGAGTTTTAGCAAGATGTGGGCGGTCAATATAGGCCAGTTCAATCAACCCATCACCGTCTAAATCCGCGGCCCCAAGAGGGGCAAGCCAGCGGTTTGGACGCCCGATATTTGGCGTGGCAGCAACCAATCCAGTTTCGTCGTAGATGGCCAGCTTTGCACCAAGTCGCGCGTTGCTTTGCACCACAACCACTTCAGGTGACCCATCCGCGTCCACATCCAATAGACGCGGCGCGGTGTCTTCAAAAACGTCTGACTTGGGTAGCGTGATTGTAACCGTCTTGGCGTTACTCAGCTTGATCACAAGTACCCCATGCTCAATTGCATCACCCAGGATGCCATGCGCATAACGCGTTGTTGGATCAGTATAGGTTGCACTGGTAATCGTTTGTGCAACAGCCCCGTGCGCCAATGGCAACAAACACGCGATCAGCAGCGCGCGGCGTATGGGGCGCGACAACGCGCAGTACGACAGACGCCGCGCCCCGTTCAACATTAGATTTGCTTTTCTGGCATCTTGACGATCAAGCCATCAAGGTCAGCAGTGATCTTCATTTGGCAGGTCAGGCGTGACAGTTTCTCGTCAGGCTCATATGCGAAATCCAACATGTCGGTTTCCATGTCGTCCTTGGCTGGAACCTTCTCAACCCATGATGCATCCACATAAACGTGGCAGGTGGAGCAGGCACATGCGCCGCCGCAATCGGCTTCGATACCTGGAATATTGTTGTCGCGTGCGCCTTCCATGACGGTCATGCCATTGGCAACTTCAACAACGTGCTCTTTGCCGCTGTGTTCGATGTAAGTGATTTTGGCCATTCCGGTCCCCTTCAAAAACGTTTGAAACTGTCTACCCAGCGCCTATCCCCAAGACCAGCCCCTTTTTCGTGGATCGTCTTATCAGGCCTTTTTCGACACCAACTTGCATCAGAAGTATCTGGTGCTAGGCAGGATCCCAAAAACCGATTATCTAGGTGAAAAAGAACGCACAGGCAGAGCATATGACCAAACCAAACCTACCCCTAATCGCTGTGGCCCTTTCAGCATTGGTTGGCTGTGATATGCCTAACATCGGCACGCCCTCGCCGAATTCGCTTCAAACCATCGGCTTCGCTCAAGACGCACCAGATGGTGCAGCACCCGGCACCTGTTGGGGCAAAACGATTTCACCTGCGATCATCGAAACCGTGCGCCGCGAAGTGCTTTTGCAACCCGCACAAGTCAGCACAGATGGGCGCATCCAACAACCCGCCGTCTACAAAAAAGAGGACGTGCAAGAGATCGTCCAGCAAAGTGAAGAAACATGGTATGAAACCGTTTGCCCAAATTTGATGACAGATGATTTTGTCGCAAGCCTGCAACGCGCACTCAGCCTGCGTGGGGCATATCGTGGTAAAGTGTCTGGTTTGATGGACGACAAGACCCGCCGGGCCATTAGCAAGTTCCAGCAAGGCGGCTTTGAAAGCGGCAATCTGACGGCCGCATCGGCGCGGACATTAGGGCTTATCGCAATCCCTCGCCCGGCTGAATAGTTGCATAAAAAAGGCACCCCAAAGGGTGCCTTTTCGCGGCCGTTTAGATCAGCTTACTCAGCAAGGCT
This sequence comes from Rhodobacteraceae bacterium UBA7436, assembly GCA_002478745.1. Taxonomy (GTDB): domain Bacteria; phylum Pseudomonadota; class Alphaproteobacteria; order Rhodobacterales; family Rhodobacteraceae; genus Ascidiaceihabitans. The sequence goes on from DLQI01000058.1 coordinate 27,248, forward strand.
TAGCGCTACAAAACGCGGATCACCGTCTCTGCGTATAAGCAACAACAATGACTTACGTCCCGCGTCTTTGACCTCGGCCAGACGGGTGTCTAGATCTTCAATACTGGTGATCTTTTCTTGCCCAGCTTCAGTGATCAGATCACCGGCACGTAGACCTTTTTCATAGGCTTCAGCCGTGTCATCGACATCCGTGACCACCAAACCTTCTTGCTCTGCACCAAGACCCAATTGCTCACGCAACTCATCCGTCAAAGCGCTGAGCGTCAGGCCCAGAACATCCCTAGTCACAAGTGCTGGTGCCTTTTCTGGCTCCTCAGCAGAAGTTTGCACAGCTTTCTCTGCGTCTTCGCGGCGACCAAGGGTGACTTTCAGAGTCATCGATTTGCCTTCACGCAAAACAATCACGCGCACAGATTCACCAACTGGACTGTTGGCAACAGACCGCACAAGACCACGTGTGTCAGCAACTGGTTTTCCGTCAAAGTTAACAATGATGTCACCGTCCAGCATTCCACCTTCTTTGGCAGGACCTTCTTGAACAGAATTCACCAAAGCGCCCTCTGTGCTGTCCAATCCGAACCCTTCAGCCAGATCATCAGTCAGGTCTTGGATGCGCACACCCAACCAACCACGGCGGGTTTCACCAAACTCGCGCAATTGATCAACAACCCGGGTTACGACGTTGGACGCCATAGAAAAACCGATGCCAATAGAACCACCATTTGGTGACAAGATCGCTGTGTTCACGCCAATCACTTCGCCGTCCATATTGAACAATGGGCCGCCAGAGTTGCCGCGATTGATCGCTGCATCCGTTTGGATGTAGTCGTCATATGTACCGCTAAGCGCACGGTTGCGCGCTGAAACGATACCGGCCGAAACAGAAAAGCCTTGGCCCAGTGGATTTCCCATCGCGATGACCCAGTCGCCAACACGCGACTCATCGCTGTTGCCAAACGGAACAAACGGCAATGCTACATCTGTTTCGACTTTCAACAATGCGATATCAGTCTTTGGATCTGTCCCAATCACCTTTGCTGGCAGTTCTTCACCAGAAAAGAATTCGATCAGGATTTCATCTGCCCCTTCAATCACGTGATTGTTGGTTACAACATACCCATCCTCAGAAATGACAAACCCTGAACCAAGGGCAGAAGAACGGCGCGAGCGCTGTCCCTCTTCACCCCGAGGGCTATTATTAAATAGATCCTCCAGCGGGGACCCTTCAGGGACAATGCCCTGCGGGCCCGTTGGGCGCTCAACAACAGTTGAGGTCGTAATGTTCACCACGGATGGGCTGATTTGCTCGGCCAATGGGGCCAAGCTTTCGGGGCGTGCATTCGCCATCATGGCTTGCGCCAACACCAGCACAGTCGCCAATAGACCCAGCCATAGGCTGCGCATTTGAATGACGGGTTTCATTTCTTTCGACAAGGCTACCGCTTTGGGCTGCATTTATCGTCTCCTGTAAGTACGGGCCACTTCGGGCCATTTTGCGCATCAATACGCGTCACATACAGACTGCATCTAGGGTGTGCAGACTACAACCTAAAACATGGTGCGCAGACGAGGTGCTTTCAAGGAATTCTCAAGAAACAGTGAAGCGAAGGGCAAGGCATTGAAACATTTGGTCCTCTTTGTCCGTTTGTTACAGACTTACGCCCATTTGAAACGCGCCCCACACCAACAGCAAACCAAACACAAAAACCAAGCCGCCCATTTGGCGGCGCGATGGTTCGGGTAGGCTACGCAGAATTTCAAGGACCTGTTCAATAAGCGAAGGGGCCAGCATATATGCCAGCCCCTCTACGATCATGACCAACCCAATGGCCAATAAAATCATTTCAATCACTTTGCAGCGGCGCCTTGATCACTCTTAAAGTAGTTAAAGAACTCGCTGTCAGGCGACATAACCAAGGAAGAATTTTTGCCAGTAATCGCTTTCTCATAGGCAGTCAAAGACCGGTAGAATTCAAAGAATTCTTGATCCTGACCATATGCTTCCGCAAAGATTTTGTTACGTGCCGCATCGGCTTCACCTTCAGCGATACGTGCATCACGGCGCGCTTCAGACAGGATTTCCTCATACGTACGGTCTGCCAAGGCTTGAACACGTTGTGCAGCCTCACGGCCACGCGCACGTTCATCCGTTGCTTCACGCTCACGTTCCGCAATCATCCGCTGCAAGGTCGCAGCAAAGTTTTGCTCTGGAAGGTTGGTTTGACGCAGACGCACATCCACAATCGACAGACCAAGTGCTTTTGCACGCGAGTCAGACTGATCACGGATTTGAACCATCAACGCCGCGCGCTCTGGGGATAGGATGGTGTTAGACGTCACACCTTCGGAACCCAAAACAGCACGAATTTGCGAGTCTAGAATACCGCGCAACTGCACTTCAGCTTCACGTTCACCACCGCCACCAAGCGCTTGGCGGAACTGTTTTACGTTTGTGATACGGTACAAAACAAACGCATCGACTTCTAGACGACGATCATCGGCCGGTGTGACCTCGATCAATTCCGTTTCCATAGTTAGGATACGGTCTTCGTAACGTGCAACTTCATCCAGCAATGGTATTTTAAAGCCCAGGCCAGGTTCAGTGATCTCTTGTTTGATTTGACCAAAACGCAGAACCAGCACTTTTTCGCGCTCGTCCACAATAAAGATCGATGAAAGAATACCTGCGATTGCAATCACAAAGACAGGGATCAAATAGCTAGAGTTACGCATTAATTTGACCCTCCGTTTTTACGCAATTCGTTCAGGGGAAGATAGGGAACGACGCCCTGCCCGCCATCGGTGTTGTTTTCAAGAATAATCTTGTCCACATCGCCCAGAACCTTCTCCATCGTCTCGAGATGAAGACGTTTGCGGGTTACTTCTGGGGCCGCTTGATATTCGTTCAAAACGGCCAAGAAACGGCTGGCTTCACCAACAGCGTCATTGACCACACGGGCGCGATAGCCCTCAGCGGCTTCAAGCAACTGCGCAGACTCACCACGGGCTTCCGCAGTTTTCTGGTTTGCATATGCATCCGCTTGACGTTCTAGGCGGTCGCGCTCTTGTTCAGCGGCCTGAACATCACGAAAGGCATCCACAACAGAAACGGTTGTTACGTTACCGTTTGCATCGACCATGCGCACTGTCTGGCTTGGTGGATCGACCTTCTTAACGTTCACACGCAGAATGTTGATACCTGTTTGGCGGTTGTCCAAGGTAAGTTGGATCAATTCGCGCACGTCGACTTCTACGCTGGCACGGTCACGGTTCAAAATCGGAGCCAATTCGGATTCAGCGATAACTTCACGCATTGCAGCCTCAGAAATCGCAATCACTGAAGATTCAGGAGAGCGTAGCGAGAATTTGAAATCACGCGCGTTCTTGACGTTCCAAACAACTTCGAAATCGATGTCTACGATGTTTTCGTCTGTTGTCAGCATCAGGCCATCATTGCCAGACGTCCGCGCAACACCAATTGTCTCGGTGCGGTTGGTTGTGACATCAAACACTTCGGCTTTGACCAGTGGCCAAGGAGCAAAGTTCAGTCCCTCAGTACCGATGCCCGAGAATTCACCAAGGAACAATTCGATCGATTGCTGCTCTGGGCGCACAGTATAAAAGCTGGTCATTCCCCACAATACTGCAGCCGCCAAAAGACCAAGGCCGACTGTGCCGCGTGTCAGTGCAGGACCGCCACCGCCGCCATTGTCAGCGCCATTGCCGCCGCCAGTGCCACCACGGCCACCCATTAGGACGCGCAGTTGCTCTTGGCCTTTTTTGACCAGCTCATCAATCTCTGGGATTTGTGGCCCATCGTTGCCCGGCTTACGCCCGCCACCGTTGTTTCCATTGTCCCCACGGTTTCCGCCGCCATTGCTGCCGCCGTTGTTACCGCCCGAATTGCCGCCGCCCCCCCAGGGGCCGCCTGTATTGCCAGCCATTTTCGCGTCATTCCTTAAATTTAGAAACTTCAAACTTGCTCTATACCTGTGCTTTCAGGTCAGAAAATCAAGCCATATGTCTCTATGTTTTACGTGTAGGTGTTTTCATTGTTACCATTTCTTCAGACATTGTGGGGTGAACCGCAACCGTCCGGTCGAAATCTTCTTTTGTAGCGCCCATTTTGACCGCAATCCCTGCCAGTTGGATCATCTCGCCTGCATTCGGCGCAACGATATGGCAACCCAAGACGACGCGCGTTGCTTGGGAGACGATCAGTTTCATCATGACGCGATCGGGTTTGCCTGCGAATGACGACTGCATTGGCTTGAATGTTGTCGCATAAACTTCAATCGGTTCAATTTCAGCCGCTGCTTCCTCAGACAAACCAACGGTACCCATTTCAGGCTGCGTAAAGATCGCGGATGGGATCAAATCGTGATCGACAGGTGTTGGGTTGGCGTTGAACACAGTCTGAACAAAAGCCATGCCTTCGCGGATCGCAACAGGTGTCAGGTTCACACGGTTGGTCACATCGCCAATCGCATAGATCGATGGGACACCAGTTTGGCTATACTCATCCACAACGATTTCGCCACCACGGCCCAGCGCGCCGCCAGCTTCTTCAATACCCAAACCATCCGTGTTCGGTTTGCGGCCTGTAGCGAACAAAACCTGATCGAAAATGGTTTCGACGCCAGTGGTCGACTTAACCCAGACCCCACCGTCACGTTTTTCCATCTCAGCGATGTTCGTGCCCAGTTGTAGATCGATGCCTTTTTCGACCATTTGGTCCGCAATCAATGTACGCGCCTCATTGTCAAAGCCACGCAAGATTTGCTCGCCGCGGTAATACTGCGTCACCGAAACGCCCAAACCATTCATGACGCCTGCAAATTCAGACGCGATATAACCGCCGCCAATAATCAGCATCTTTTTTGGCAGTTCTGGCAGATCGAACAAATCACCAGACACGATACCCAAATCCGCATTTGGGATGTTAGGACGTGTCGGGCGACCACCCACAGCGACCAAGATATGCTTGGCTGTCTTTTCTTCACCCGTGGACAAGACAACGGTGTGCGCGTCTTTTACAGTTGCGCGAGCATCGAATGTTTCAACGCCAGAGTTGGCAAGCAAGCGGCGATAGATGGCCTCAAGGCGATCCAGCTCAGTGTGCATAGACCCTTTAAAGCGGTCCCAGTTGAAATCACCCAACGTGATATCCCAACCATATGCTCCAGCTTCCGCCTCAACACCGCTATAGCCTGATGCAAATACCATCAGCTTTTTGGGGACACAGCCGCGAATAACGCAGGTGCCGCCGTAACGATCCTCTTCTGCCAATGCGACTTTCGCACCATGTTCACCAGCTGCAACACGGGCTGCACGTACGCCGCCGGAGCCGCCACCAATAACAAAAAGATCGTAGTCGAATGCCATGGGCTTAGTCCTTATT
>DLQI01000058.1:32697-49954 GCA_002478745.1 Rhodobacteraceae bacterium UBA7436
GTCTGTTTCGACCGTCCCCGTATTAATATCACGTATCTCGACACGGCCATCGCCGAAGCCGATTACGACTGCATCACAGATATCAATAAACAGACCGTTTTCAACCACACCCGGCATTTGATTAATCACCATCGCCAACTGGCGTGGGTTCCCAATGCGGTTCAAATGAAGGTCCAGAATATGGTTCCCCTCATCCGTGACAAACGGGCGGTGTCCATTCATGCGCAGCGTCGAATGACGGCCCAAAACATCCATAGAAATAAGGGTTTCCTCGACCAGCGCTTGGGTGGTCTGCCAACCAAAGGGAATGACCTCGATTGGCAATGGAAAATTGCCCAAGGATTCAACCTCTTTGCCGATGTCCGCGATAACAATCATTTGATCAGATGCCGTCGCCACGATCTTCTCTTGTAGCAATGAACCACCACCACCTTTGATCAGGTTTAGGTCGCCGTTAAACTCATCTGCACCATCAATGGTTATGTCTAACCATTTGGCTTCATCCAACGAAACAATATCAAGTCCAACTTCGCGCGCCAATTCAGCAATGCGGGTCGATGTTGGAACACCTTTAATCCGCAGGCCATCATTGCTTACGCTTTCACCCAAACAACGCACCAACCACGCAGCAGTTGATCCGGTACCCAATCCAACGCGCATGCCGTCCTCGACGTATTGCGCAGCCCGTTTGGCAGCAACAAATTTTGCCTTGTCGATTGGTGACAATTCTCCGGCCATAGCAGCGACTCCCCAGTTACTGCGCACCTTATACAAAAGTGCTGGCTAAGGTGCGAGAAGAAAGCACCCCCTTAATCCCGCACAATTGCATCGTAAAAATGGGTCACGTCCCCTCTTCACTTTGAAATGTCGTTTTCGGAAAGACCTATAGGGCCATCTGCCCTATTCATTAAGGCATGAGCTATGTCCTGCACTACGCCCCTGATAACGCATCCCTTGTGATCCGCCTTGCGCTGGAACAAATTGGCGCGCCCTATCGGTGTGCACTGGTGGACCGGAGCCAAGCGGCCCAGCGTTCTGATGCCTACATGGCCCTGAACCCCAATGGTTTGATCCCAACACTGGAAACGGATCAGGGACCCATCTTTGAAACAGGCGCTATTCTGCTTTGGCTGGCCGATCGCCACGGCGGCTTAGGCCCTGCCCCAGACAGTGCTGAGCGTGCAGATTTCCTGAAGTGGTTGTTCTTTGTTTCCAACACCGTGCACTCCGCCTTGCGTATGTTGTTTTATCCTGAGCAATTCATTGGCGCTGATCCCATCCACCAAAGCACCCTGCGCAAAAACGCCACGAGCGCATTGGTTCGTTATCACACCCAACTCGATGGCCTTTTAGCCTACGGGCATACATGGTGCGGCGGGCATACGCCCAGCGCTTTGGATTTTTACATCGCGGCCACTCTGCGTTGGCCCGCCATTTACCCACAAGATTATGACCGTAGATGGCACAGCTTGGCCAACTACCCAGCCCTCCAAGACATGTGTCAGCGCTTGGAAACCCTCGCGCCCGTCCATTCATTGATCCAAGCAGAGGGCATGAACGCAACCCCGTTCACAAACCCCGCAGCACCAAACCCTCCTGAAGGAAGCCCAATCTAATGTTCCTATCCGTTTTCGAAATGTTCAAGGTTGGCATTGGGCCGTCCTCTTCCCACACGATGGGACCAATGGTGGCCGCCGCCCGTTTCCTTGACATGATGCGCGCCTCACCGTTTGAATTTGCAGGCGTTAAGGCATCCCTGCACGGATCCTTGGCCTTTACCGGCGTGGGCCACGCAACGGACCGCGCTACGATCCTTGGCCTTGCTGGCTTTCTGCCTGACACCTACGACAATGATAAGGCTGATGCGGTTCTCACGACCATGCGCGAGACGAACACACTGAGCCCTGCAGACCTACCAACGCTGAACTTCAACCCAAAGACCGACCTGATCTTTGACTATGACACACAGCTAGATGGTCACGCCAACGGCATGATCCTGATGGCAACCGACAAACAAGGCGACGTAACCCTCAGCCAAGTTTTCTATTCCATAGGTGGCGGGTTTGTCATGACGGAACAGGAATTGGCCGCAGGCAAAGCCACCGATGAAGGGGCCCCAGTGCCCTTTCCGTTCAAATCCGCCGCCGAAATGCTGAAGATGTCCAACGCCTCTGGCAATACCATCGCCGCGATGAAGCGCAGCAATGAAGAAGCCCGTGGGGGTGCGGCCAACCTGAAAAAAGGTTCAGCGCGTTTGTGGCAAGTGATGAACGAGTGCATCAACCGCGGCCTTGAAACCGATGGTATTCTACCCGGTGGCCTGAACGTGAAACGCCGCGCCAAAGGCATTCATGACGCATTGTTGGCTGAACGGGGCATGAACCAACAAGCACCCCACACCATCAATGACTGGATGAGCGTCTATGCCATGGCCGTAAACGAGGAAAACGCCTCTGGTGGTCAAGTTGTTACCGCCCCAACAAACGGGGCTGCAGGCGTGTTGCCAGCAACTCTGCGCTATTATCTTGACCACGTACCGGGCGCATCAGAGTCCCATGTCGAAGATTTCCTGCTGACTGCGGCCGCCATTGGGGGCCTAGTGAAATACAACGCCTCTATTTCTGGTGCCGAAGCGGGTTGTCAGGCCGAAGTGGGGTCTGCCGCAGCCATGTCCGCTGCAGCCCTATGCGCCGTAATGGGCGGATCACCCGAACAGGTTGAAAATGCCGCTGAAATCGCGCTTGAACATCACCTTGGCATGACATGCGATCCCGTCAAAGGTTTGGTGCAGGTTCCTTGCATCGAACGCAATGGACTTGGCGCTATCAAAGCAGTCTCTGCCGCCTCCCTCGCGCTACGCGGTGATGGCACACACCTTGTGCCCTTAGATGCCTGCATTGAAACGATGCGTCAAACGGGCGAGGACATGTCCGCCAAATACAAAGAAACCTCTCTTGGTGGCTTGGCCGTCAACGTGCCCAACTGCTGATGAAACCCGCAAACGCAACCCTCACAGGCGTGTTGCTGATGGCATCCGGTGCAATGATCGCGCCCGGTATCGACGTCTTTGCCAAACTGGTTCCCCATGAAATCCCTGTGGCCCAAGTGACGGCCGCACGCTTCATCATGCAATCCAGCATTCTGCTGCCAATCGCCGCCTTCATGGCCGTACTTCACCTCCCCAACAGACAAGAGGTCGTGTTACATTTACTGCGCGCCACTCTGATCATGGTGGCTACAGGACTGTTCTTTACCGCCTTGCGTTCTATGCCCATCGCAGACGCAATCGCCGTGTTCTTTGTCGAACCCTTCATCCTAACCCTTCTTGGGGCCGTGATACTGAAAGAAACTGTTGGGCCTCGCAGGATCATCGCCTGTCTCATCGGCTTTGTCGGGGCATTGTTTGTAATCCGCCCAAGCTTTGCCAATACAGGCGCCGTCGCATTGTTGCCGTTGGGAACAGCCGCGTGCTTTGCGGTTTACATGATCCTCACACGGCAAATGGCGCAAAAGATGCATCCGCTGGCGATGCAATCCTACACTGCTATTGCAGCCGTGGTGTTGTCCGTCCCCGTCCTGTGGTTCGCGGATGGCTCAAACATTGCAGGCCTCGATCCTGCGTGGCCCAGCGCCTTTGCCGTTCAGATGATGATTGGGGTCGGGATCATGGCAACGCTCGCACATCTGTTGATCGGGTTCGCGATGGCAAAAGCGCCTGCAAGCACCCTCGCCCCGTTACAATATCTGGAAATCGTAACCGCCACGATATTCGGGATCGCTCTTTTTGGTGATGTGCCAACACCCACAACGCTGCTGGGCGTTGCGATCATCATATCCTCTGGCCTGTATATACTGGCACGAGAACGTCAAAGTAGCGCGGAAGCAGACTTAAATTAATGACGCTAAGTGGCGTCACCAATTCCCTAAGGTGAGGCAGGAGAAATACAACCTACCAGTTGCATCAGCAAAAATCGTCACTTAGCCTGACCCAATGACACAAGATAAACCCCTCCTTGGCATCCTCCTTATGCTTGGATTCTGCGTCGTTGCCCCCATGGGGGACGCGGTTGCAAAAATTTTAGGACAATCCATACCGCTGGGCCAACTGCTGCTCGTGCGCTTCGCGGTTCAAGCTATCATTCTTATTCCAATGGTCTGGGCCACAAAACTGGTCTGGCGCATGAACGGATGGGTTTTGAAACTGGCCTTTCTTCGAACGGTTCTTCACATCTTCGGGATTGGGGCCATGTTTACCGCCCTGCAATACCTTCCTCTGGCCGATGCCGTTGCAATCGCTTTTGTGATGCCTTTTATTATGCTGCTGCTTGGCAAATACATCCTCGGCGCAGACGTTGGGGCCCGCCGCCTGATCGCCTGCATTGTCGGCTTTATTGGGACCCTTCTGGTCGTTCAGCCCAGCTTCGCCAATGTGGGTTGGCCTGCGCTACTGCCAATGGTCGTAGCCGTCAATTTCTCGTTCTTTATGCTGATCACACGCCAAATCGCAAAAGAAACCAATCCAATCGGACTTCAGGCCGTCAGCGGCGTGATGGCTGTGGGTATCATGGTGCCCGCACTGGCGATCACCGCTGGAATGGGCATCGATGCCCTAACATTGATCCCACCCACAGGTTTCGAATGGAGCATGTTGGGGGCAATTGGGGTGCTTGGCACATTGGCACACCTGCTCATGACATGGTCACTGCGCTATGCACCCTTAGCCACCCTAGCCCCGATGCAATATTTGGAAATTCCAATTGCCACCGTCATCGGCTTTTGGGTGTTCAAGGATTTGCCAAACGGACTGGCCGCCGTTGGCATCGCTATCACCATCGCAGCTGGCGTCTATATCATCCTGCGCGAGCGGGCCATTTCACGTGATCTGGCAACGACGCCAGAAGCTGCGTAACGTCCTTAAGCATACGGCGCGGCAAGATGCACAACATCCCTGGCCCTGTCATTGTAAGAGCAATTGCACCCGTCGCACAGTTGGACGTGCCAACGCGTTGACCGGGTGCGAGGGCCAATCCATCAATCGGCCACTCCAAGCCAGTGGACGTACCCGCAACCTCAGACATAGGAAACAGCGATACGATATCACCCGCGCACGTCGGCAATTCCATTTGCGCAGGGCAATGAAACACAACTTCGTGCGGACCCAACAACACACATGGACGATCAGCACGCACCACAAGAGTATGCATCGCAGCCATCTGGTGATCCACACGCCCGCCCAAAAATCCCACGCCAACAACAACTGGCGTGTCGACATTACGAAGACATTTATCAAAGTCGGTGCTATTCTGCTCAGAGATATGATGCTGCCGCTCAACAGGTACTTGCGCCAAGACGGAAGCGTCCAAAGAATCAAAATCACCAATAACGGCCTCAAGTTCGATTCCCGCCGCCAGCGCCACAATTGAACCACCATCCGCCGCTACACATGTTGGTGCGATGCTCAGCGCATAGTTTAAGTCCTCAGGACCGACGTAGCCACCACCTACAATAGTAACCGGGCGTTTACTTTGAAAAATTGACGTCATTTAGGTGCAAATACACGCATTTATTGAAGTTCTACCACAATCTCGCCACGAAATGATACCATGCTAGGCACAGAATCGGGCTGCTTTCGCCCTAGGTACCACGCTAAACAACAAGCTGCAAAAGCGCAGAGGACTAATCCTATGATGAGTAACAACAAAATTTTAACGGTATCCTACGGGACGTTTTCCTGCACGTTGGAAGGCTTCGACGATTCATTTGGAACAATGAAAGCGATCGCTGAATACTTCCGCGATCTTGCATCTGACGACAGATACTTCGGCGCGGAACCTCCGCAGCCAGACGCAGAGATGCTGACACGTATCGCCCAGAAAGAAGTTTCCCGCCGCGTCGAAGTGCGCGAGCATGAAGGCAAGCTGGTCTTAAGCGCCCATGATCTAGCCGAGCCCGATCCGGCACCTACCCCTGCAATGTCAACGCCCCAAACCAACCCTCAAGCCGAAGCGATGATTGCAGCCGAAGCAGTACGCGCCGCCCAAGCAAAAGCTGAAGCAGCCGCTGAAACTGCACGCATCCAAGCAGAGGCCGAAGCCAAAGCAGCTGCCGCCGATGTAGCAATCCTAGAGGAAGCCAACCAAGAACCGGCACTCCTTGCTGCAGAGACGGAAGCTGCGCAACAAGCACAAGCAGATCGCCTCGCAATCGAAGCTGCCGCTGTCAAAACCGCAGACGTTGCACCAGCGCCACGTGATCTTGCCGCAGAAATGCCAGAAGCCGAAGCCTTCTTCTCAGATGCCGGTACTGAAACTGCTGTCCAAGCAGAGGTCGTGGAAGAAACACCTGCACCAAAAGCGCAAGACGAAAGTATCGCTGCAAAACTTCAGCGCATTCGCGCCGTTGTGTCCCAAGCAGATCACGCTTCTGACGATGACGACTTCTCAGAAGATCAACACGCAGATGATTTCGAAGCCGAAGCAGAGGGTACAACCGAAACTGTTGCATCCCAAGTCGTAATACCAACGGCTGATGCTGACGACTTTGATATCTCTAACTTTAGCGTTGACACAGACGATGATGTGCTCAGCTCTGCTGACGTCCAAGCACAATCTGACGTCCAAGACACCGCTATCTCAGACATTCTTGAAGCCAGCGAAATCGACGACGCCGCTGAAATTGAGGTCCAAGCAGACGCAGAAACCGTTGATGAAGACGATATGTCCGCGATCCTTGCCCGTCTTGCGGGGGATGACGTTGCTGCGCCAGCGACACTTGTGCAGGCCACCCCTGAACAGCCTGTTCTCGAAGAGAACCTGTTTGACGACACAATATACAACGCTGATGAATCAGAACTAGAAGACGCTGTTGACGCAGCCGTAGAACCACGCCGGGTTGCCCGTGTCATCAAAGTAAAACGTGCTGATCTTGAGGCGGCAATCGCGCAAGGCAACTTGGAAGAAGTCGGCAGCACTTTGTCAGAAACTGACGAAGCAGATCTTGCCCGCGACTTGGCTGCAGCTGAAGCAGACGCTGATGCCATTGATACATTGTTTGAAGACGCCACTTTCGAAGAGACTACAACGCCCGGTATCGAAGCCCTACGCTCCATCAACGACCATGAAGGCGACGACCTGACTCGCCTGATGGCCGAAGCGGATCAACAAATGGATGAGGAAGAAGGCAAACAAAGCCGCGATGCTTTCGCACATTTGCGTGCCGCAGTGGTCCAAAAGAACGCAGACTCTGGGTTGGCCACTCAAACAACGGAAGAAGAAGAAGGCGCATATCGCACCGATCTCGCGACAGCTGTGAAACCACGCCGCCCAGCAGCCGCTGCAAAGACAAGCCGCCCAACAGCCGTTGAACGTCCAGCACCATTAAAAATAGTTGCAGAACAACGCGTTACGGACGACGGACCTGTTCAAAGCACTCCAATTCGTCCTCGCCGTGTGGCGCAGCCGGTTGTGGTAGAAAACGACGTACAAGAAATCGACGCCAGCGGAAGCTTTGTCGAATTCGCCGAAGAAATGGGCGTCACTGAATTGCCCGAGCTTATTGAAGCAGCAGCCGCCTATTTGTCATTCGTTCACGGTCACGATCAGTTCTCGCGTCCACAACTGATGCACCAAGTGCGCACAGTTGAGAAACAGAGTTTCAACCGTGAAGACGGCCTACGCAGTTTCGGCCAATTACTGCGCGCTGGCAAAATCGAAAAGACCAAGGGTGGCCGTTTTACTGTCACCAACGAAATCAGTTTCCGTCCCGACGAACGTGAAGCAGGTTAATCTAAACACCATATTTTAAAGAGGGCGGTACCATCTGGTGCCGCCCTCTTTCGTTTGCGCGCCAACTTTCAACTTGACCTTGCATCGCGCGCCAACTCACACTCAAGACCATCAATCTGCAGGAGTGCACCGGTGTCAAACCAATCCTTCAACCGCTTTGTCGCAGCTTCCGGTCTGACCAATTTGGCCGATGGGATCGCTGTTGTTGCGTGGGCATGGATGGCCTCGCTTCTTACCCGTGATCCATTCCTGATTGCGTTGATGCCAGTGGCCCTGCGCTTGCCGTGGTTCATCTTTGCCATTCCTGCAGGCATCATTACGGACCGCGTTGATCGGCGCAAACTGATCATGTGGATGGATGTGGTCCGCGCAACCGCCTTCGCAATAGCCACTGTTGTGATCTGGCAAGCGCTCCCGCTTGCGGATGCACCCAAAACCGGTCTTGTCCAGCCCACCACCTTCTATGTGCTTATGTTCACTGCCCTTTTGGGAGGTGGCGCAGAAGTCTTCCGCGACAACGCCGCACAAACCATGCTGCCAAGTCTGGTAGATCATTCTGCTTTGGAACGGGCCAACGGGCGATTGTGGAGCGTGGAATTGATCGGCAATTCTCTGGTCGGCCCCGCCCTCGGTGCCTTCCTCATCGCGGCCTTCGCGCCAGCGCCCTTTGCTCTCAACAGCATCGCCTACGCAGTCGCCTTGGTTTGCGTAATGTCGCTCAAAGGCAGCTTTAAACCGAAACCCTCCGATACTGCGCCGAATTGGAAGGGCGAATTGCAAGAGGCATTTCTTTTGCTCAAATCTTCCCCCCTGTTGCAGGCCTTGGCATGGCTCACTGGGGGCTGGAACCTTGTCTTTCAGATGGCAAGCATCGCATTGATCCTGCATGTGCAAGAGAACCTAAACCTCGGGGCCACAGCCTATGGTCTACTCTTGGCAGCAGGGGCGTTCGGGGGGATCAGCGCCGGTTTCGTGGCGGATAAAATCATCAAACACTTCGGCCCCAAGCGAACGGCCCAAGTCAGCCTCATGGTTTCCGCCCCAGCGTTCCTAGCAATGGCACTCGCGCCAAACTGGCTTGCCCTCGCGTTCACCATCGCCATTTTCGAATTCGCAGGACTGACATGGAACACCGTCTCAGTCTCCTACCGGCAACGCAAAATTCCAGACGCGATGTTGGGACGGGTGAACAGCATATACCGTTTACTGGCTTGGGGGCTGATGCCGGTGGGGCTTATCCTGTCGGGGCTGATCGTGCGCTACGCAGAACCCATCATCGGGCGCAGCAATGCGCTGAACCTGCCGATTTTCACAGCAAGCGCAGGCGCTTTGATCTTGGGAATAATCGGATGGCAAGCCTTAGGCCACGGTTTTCAGTCGCGCTGATCAGGATCAGCTTGCCCAACGCCCTTAAAGATCGCCTTCAAAGGGAAGGCCCACAACACGCCAAGACCAAGATAAATCAAGACCTCAACCAGGGTGCTTGGGCGTTCTTCAAAGAACGACATCAGCCATACAGCCATGATGATGTAGGCTGGTAGCCCTAGCAAAAGGACCACCAAAGACCAGCGACGACGTGCTTTGTAGCTAAGCGCCATCAGTCAGCAAACGGGTCAGTGACAAGGATGGTATCTTCGCGCTCTGGCGATGTGGACACCAACGCAACTGGGCATTCGATCAGCTCTTCAACGCGGCGCACATATTTGATCGCCTGCGCAGGAAGCTGCGCCCAAGAGCGTGCGCCCTCAGTGCTTTCAGACCACCCATCCATTTCTTCATAAATAGGTTTGCAACGCGCCTGTGCATCCGCCGCAGTTGGCAAATAATCCAGACGTTCACCGTCCAAATCATACCCAACGCAAATCTTCAGCGTCTCAAATCCGTCCAAAACATCCAACTTTGTCAGACAGATGCCTGTGATGCCTGAGGTCGCACATGTCTGGCGCAACAATGCGGCGTCAAACCAACCACAACGGCGTTTACGGCCCGTTGTGGTGCCAAATTCATGACCGCGTTCGCCAAGGCGTTGACCATCAGCGTCTTCCAACTCAGTTGGGAAAGGCCCTTCACCCACGCGGGTTGTATAGGCTTTCACGATGCCCAGCACGTAATCAATCGCTGTCGGACCAAGGCCAACGCCCGTGGCCGCCTGCCCTGCAATCACATTGGAGCTGGTGACAAACGGGTAGGTCCCGAAATCGATATCCAGCAATGCGCCCTGCGCGCCTTCAAATAAAATCCGTTTACCGGCTTTGCGCTTTTCAGCCAAAACTTTCCAAACAGGTGCCGCATAAGGCAAAATCTTTGGTGCAATTTCTTGCAACTGCGCCAACAACGCGTCGCGGTCGATTTCTTCGACCCCAAGACCTTTGCGCAGTGGGTTGTGGTGCTGCAAAGCACGATCAACACGCGCTTCCAAAGTCGCTGCATCCGCCAAGTCGGCAACGCGGATCGCACGGCGGCCCACTTTGTCTTCATAGGCTGGGCCAATACCGCGGCCAGTCGTACCAATCTTGGTGCCTTTTGATGCAGCTTCTTCACGCACGCGATCCAACTCACCGTGGATCGGGAGGATCAGCGGCGTGTTTTCCGCAATCATTAGGTTTTCTGGGTTAATCACAACGCCCTGTGCTTCGACCGTCGCGATCTCTTTCATCAGGTGCCATGGGTCCAAAACAACCCCGTTGCCAATGACAGACAACTTACCACCACGCACCACGCCAGATGGCAGCGCGTGCAGTTTGTAAACTTTACCATCGATGACCAAGGTATGCCCGGCATTATGACCGCCCTGAAAACGCGCGATGACATCAGCGCGTTCAGACAGCCAATCGACGATCTTGCCTTTTCCTTCGTCGCCCCATTGAGCTCCGACAACTACTACATTGGCCATGATGCGGTCCTTTTTT
This sequence comes from Rhodobacteraceae bacterium UBA7436, assembly GCA_002478745.1. Classification (GTDB taxonomy): domain Bacteria; phylum Pseudomonadota; class Alphaproteobacteria; order Rhodobacterales; family Rhodobacteraceae; genus Ascidiaceihabitans. Next base: position 43,391 of record DLQI01000058.1, read on the forward strand.
CATGCAAACCCGCGACCATATAGACGGCTGTTGGCTTGGGTGAAACCCGATTCTTGTGTTTCTCTTCAATCCATGATGTTCATTTCACCATAAAGCGATTTGAGGAATGTGTTGAATGTGGTTTGTTTTACGTTGGCTTACGGCTTTTGCACTGCTTGCAGCGACCTATAATCCAACATCATTTAATTATGTGAAATGGGTGATGACACAGGGCGAACGTCCCGTTTCGCTGATGGTTCTGGCGGGTTTGCTGCTGTTGATCGGCTACATCATCTATTTGCGGGCCACGCTGCGCTCAATCGGCGGCTTTGGCATGTTGCTGGTGCTCGCCCTTGTTGGGGCCTTACTCTGGGTGCTCTATGATTTTGGCGTTCTTAGCCTCGACAACACAGGGCTGAACGTGTGGCTGGGCTTATTGGCCCTCTCCCTCGTCTTGGGGGTCGGCCTTAGTTGGAGCCACGTGCGCCGCGCACTATCAGGTCAGGCCGACATGGATGATGTGGACAGCTAGGCGCGTTATCCAAGTGAAACAGGTTGACCGTGGGTCGTAGACAGATAGGCCTGCTCCCACGCATCACGCATTTGCGCGACGTCTTGTGGCAACGCGGCCCCAGTCTCGGACAAATAGGCCTCTAACGTCTCAAGCCATGCGTTAAAGTAATCGTCGCCACCGCTCAGGTCTTTATCCACACCGTGACGTTTCAAGGTCGCGCTAAAGCGATCCGCCCAATCAGGCCACGCAAAACGCCCGACCTCATTCAGGTGAACCGTCAGGGCAAACAACTGCGCGTGCCACGGGGCCTCAAATACGGGTTCAGGGGCGCTCATGTAGCGGCACTTAGATAGCTTTGCCACAGGTCCAAGACGACCTCGTCTTTTGGGTGCTCGGGGTTTGCCCACAATTCAGACGCGGCAAAGGCAACCGCGTAAAGTGGTTCAGCGGCATCACCCAACCGGTGCGCACTGCTGTCGGGCAAAATATGTGTGCCGTGGATCATCACGATACGGCCCACGGCCCCAACCGCATAAGACGGCAGGCGCGTATGCCCGCCATTCACATGGCGATTGCCATTGATCTTGCGGGTGCGCACCATGTCGCCAACGCTATAGGCAACAGGCACATCGCTAGGACGATCCGCAGGACCACCAGAGGCCAGAACCCCAGCAACCTTATTCGCATCCATCCGCTTGTCCGTCAGATCACTTGAACCAATGGCACAGCCCTGCGCCAACTCTTCGCGGGTTAGCACCTTGGCATCCACCAACAGACCCGCCAATCCAGCCATCCATTTCTCGTAATAAGACATGGATGCATAGTCGACAGGCGGCAGGCATTCGCGGCCATGACGGCTGATGTCGATATTCCATTTGCCCAAAGCACCTGCGGCCAAGGTCACAGCCAATGCGCGCCCATGCCAGTCTTCGTGGAAAACGGGATCATCTTCGGCCTCTGGCACAATGGCACCATCGCCAAAGCGCCCCCCCATATCGTGAACGCGGCTCATGGTGCGCTCGCCAATCCTGTACCGATCATGCTGTCGCGGGTAATAAGGTCCATCAACGCGGCCTCGTCCATTCCATCCGTGCCCATGGGACGTTGGGGCAGGACCAAATAACGGGTCTCAGCCGTAGAATCCCAAACGCGCACGGACATATCGCTGAGCAAGGTCACGCCAAATTCGGCCAACACTTTGCGCGGCTCACGTACAGCGCGGGCGCGGTAAGCATCAGATTTGTACCACGTGGGTGGAATGCCCAGCAAAGGCCACGGATAACAGCTGCACAATGTGCACACGATGATGTTGTGCACCTCGTCCGTGTTCTCAACCACGATCATATGTTCGCCTTGGCGACCGTAATACCCCAATTCAGACACCACAGCGGTGGCATCCTTTAGCAATGCAGCCTTAAAGGCAGGGTCGGTCCAAGCCTTCGCAACCACATGGGCACCGTTGCGCGGTCCAATCTTGGTCTCGTAGGTTTCGATAATTTCATCCAAGGCCGCAGGGTCAATCAACCCTTTCTGGGTCAGGATGGTTTCAAGCGCCTTCACCCGCAAAGCAGGGTCCGAAGGCAACAACGTGTGCGGGTGATCGTGATCAGCGTGGTCATGAGGCATTTTGGGATCATGCAAGGCGTATTGTCTTCTGTCCAGCGCATTAGCGTCACAAATACGGTCATTTCACAATTAGCACTCCAGCTACACTTGCCCCGCCCCCTAAACTTGCCTAGATACCACTCGAAGTGATCACACCATTGCAGGTACCTATGGAAAACGTTGTTCTTATCATCCACCTAATTCTCGCACTTGGCCTTATCGCCATCGTGTTGATGCAACGTTCTGAAGGCGGTGGCCTTGGTATTGGTGGCGGCGGTGGCGGCGCACAAGGCGGGCGCTCTGCTGCGACTGCACTTGGCAAAGTCACATGGATCTTGGCCATTGGTTTTATCATCACTTCGATCTCATTGACGATCATCGCAGCACAAAAATCATCCGGCGCGTCTGTTTTGGACCGCGTAGGTGGTGCCGCGCCAACTGAGAACAGCACGCCAGCCGCGTTGCCAACAGATGATGGTAGCCTACTACCACCAGCTGAAGGCGAAAACGCTCCATTGGTCCCATCTGCTGACTAATATCTATACCTTGAGGTAACAGAATTTCCCGCAACATCATGTTGCGGGTCCCTTGCCTTATCCACCCGAATCCTGTTAGGCTTAACTCCCGTGGTACTGTGAATTTCACAGACGATTCTGGTGGCCTATCACACCCCAATAATACGACGGGAGAGTCCTTAAATGGCGCGCTATATTTTCATCACCGGCGGTGTTGTGTCTTCACTTGGCAAAGGCCTTGCCTCTGCTGCCCTTGGTGCGCTGCTTCAAGCCCGCGGCTTTTCCGTACGTCTGCGCAAACTTGATCCATACTTAAACGTCGATCCGGGCACGATGTCCCCGTTTGAACACGGCGAAGTATTTGTGACGGATGATGGGGCCGAAACCGATCTTGATCTGGGCCACTACGAACGCTTCACTGGTGTTCCTGCGCGCAACACGGACTCTGTCAGCTCTGGCCGCATCTATTCTACCGTTTTGGAAAAAGAGCGCCGTGGTGATTATTTGGGTAAAACGATCCAAGTTGTGCCCCACGTCACCAACGAAATCAAAGAATTCTTGCATGTAGGCAATGACGAAGTTGACTTCATGTTGTGCGAAATCGGCGGAACTGTGGGCGATATCGAAGGACTGCCGTTCTTTGAAGCGATCCGCCAGTTCAACCACGACCTGCCACGCGGGCAATCCATCTTTATGCACCTGACACTGCTGCCATACCTCGCAGCCTCTGGTGAATTGAAAACCAAACCGACACAGCACTCCGTTAAGGAATTGCAATCCATCGGGATCGCACCTGACATTTTGGTCTGCCGTTCGGAACACCCAATTCCTGAAAAGGAACGCGAGAAGATCGCGCTGTTCTGTAACGTGCGCAAAGAGGCGGTTGTGGCCGCTTACGACCTTGATACCATCTATGACGCACCGCTTGCCTATCACGCTCAAGGGCTAGATCAGGCTGTGCTGGATGCCTTTGATATCTCCCCTGCTCCAAAACCTGACCTGACGGTTTGGCGCGATGTATCTCAACGCGTGAACCAGCCAGAGGGCGAAGTGACAATCGCAATCGTTGGTAAATACACCCAACTTGAAGACGCCTATAAGTCCTTCAAAGAGGCGTTGACACACGGTGGTATGGCCAATCGCGTTAAGGTCAACGTGAAATGGGTCGACGCCGAGGTCTTTGACAAATCCGAAGACGTCGCACCGCACCTCGAAGGGTTCCACGCGATCCTAGTCCCTGGTGGCTTTGGTGAACGCGGAACTGAGGGCAAAATCAAAGCGGCGCAATTTGCCCGTGAACGTAACGTCCCTTATTTCGGTATCTGTCTGGGCATGCAAATGGCCGTGATCGAGGCCGCGCGCAATGTTGCGGGCATCACTTCAGCCGGTTCTGAAGAATTCGACCACGAAGCAGGCAACAAACGCTTTGAGCCAGTGGTTTACCACCTCAAAGAATGGGTTCAGGGCAACGCCAAAGTCAGTCGCAAAGTCGGCGACGACAAAGGTGGCACCATGCGCCTTGGCGCCTATGACGCCACGCTTGTTGAAGGCAGCAAGGTCGCCGAAATCTACGGCACCACATCTATCGATGAACGCCACCGCCACCGCTATGAGGTGGATGTGAAATACCGCAAACAGCTCGAAGATGCGGGCATGGTATTCTCAGGCATGTCACCAGATGGATCGCTGCCAGAAATCATCGAGTGGCCAGACCACCCATGGTTCATTGGTGTGCAGTTCCACCCAGAACTTAAATCCAAACCCTTCGCCCCGCATCCTTTGTTCAAGGACTTTGTACGGGCCGCGAAAGAAAACTCTCGTTTGGTATAAACGATTAAAGGCCCGCAAATTGCGGGCCTTTTCTACATTCAAAGACGCCGTTCAGCGCTTTGACATCTCCATCAACACAGCCATGGCATCCTGCTCGCGCCCATCAGGGACAAACAGGTGATCGTGGAAAAAGCCCGATACTGGGTTCACGCCCATGCCATGCTTGGCCAACTCCGTCGCAATGCGGGCCATAAACCCAACGGCCTCTAGGGACGAATGAATATTCAGCGTAATCATCCGGCATGGAAATTCATACACCAACCCCAATTGCTCTGCCTCTGACTTGAGCAAAATATAGGTGGTGCCCTCAGCCTCACCAAAAGTCATGCGCGGCACAATTCCCATCAGGTCTTGGGGGGCTTTTACGGTGGTAAAGACATAAAGACCCTCAACCAGAACTGCGGACAATGAGCGGATCAACTCATCCAAATTTGTTTCGCCTGACATGTGGATTTGCTCCCTGAAATTAATTTTGAGGGACGGTATGCATTTCAACGTTGTCATGTCTAGTCAGATCACCAACCGAACTGGCGATTTGAAAAATTTCAGGTTTAGTCACACCTGAATGATGAAGTCAGCACACCACTCTAACGGCAATCATCCCCATTTCAGCCCTCATTTTAGGCCAGCACAAAAAAACCACCTAAAACCATCAGATTTCTACAGATTTCTTTGCAATTGGAATTGTATCCCGGTCCCCCCACCCCATATCCTTCGGTAATGCATTTATCGGGGCCCATTTAATGAACTATCTTGATCTCGCGCTGGCCAACCTTGGCTCACCCCTTATTCTGGCCTTTGCCCTTGGCCTCTTCGCATCCCTCGCCCGATCAGACCTTAGCATCCCCGAAGCGGCTGCAAAATTCCTGTCGATATACCTGCTTTTCGCCATCGGGTTTAAGGGTGGGGTAAGCGTTTCCCTACATGGTATTGATCTGGCCCTTGGGACCAGCCTGATTGCCGGTGTTTTTCTATCCGCCGCCCTGCCAATAATCGCCTTTGGTATGTTGCGCGTGATGACCAAACTGGACCGCACCAACGCCGCTGCCGTCGCGGGACACTACGGCTCGATCTCAATCGTGACATTTGTGGCCGCCACGTCGGTCCTTGAGAGCCTTGGCATGGAATCCGAGGGCTATATGGTCGCCGTCGCCGCAGCCATGGAAGCCCCTGCAATCCTATCAGCGCTTTGGCTGATCAGCACAGGGGCCAAGTCCGAAACCCGCATGGACGCAACCCTATGGCGTGAAATCATGCTGAACGGGTCGATCGTTTTACTGGTTGGTGCCTTCATCATCGGGATGGTCACTGGCCCCGAAGGACTGAAAGAAATCGAAGCGTTCATCGTCGCCCCGTTCAAAGGCGTCTTGTGCCTCTTCCTGCTCGACATGGGGCTGATCGCGGGCCGTGGATTACGCGAAAGCCGTGGCATCATATCGCTTGGCCTCGTTGCGTTTGGCATCCTAATGCCCATCGTTGGCTCACTCGTGGGTGTCGTGGTCGGCATGGTCCTTGGGCTGTCCACAGGCGGCGTGTTCCTGTTCATGGTGCTGTCAGCCTCCGCCTCCTACATCGCGGTGCCAGCGGCCATGCGCGTCGCTGTGCCCGAAGCCAACCCCAGCGTCTACCTAACCCTATCGCTGGGCATCACATTCCCATTCAACCTAACGCTAGGCCTGCCACTTTACCTTGGCCTCGCCACAGCCCTGACCGGAGGATAAGCCAATGCAAACCCACCCAGCCAAACGCGTCGCCATCATTATCGAGGCACCAATGGAACGCCGCCTGCGCACGACGCTTGAGGCCGCAGACGTGACAGGGTTCACCATCGTACCGGTCCTTGGTGGATCAGGGCGGTCCGGGCCATGGAGCCGCGAAGGACAAGTGGGGCGCGCAGGTGGCATGGTGCAAGTGATCTGCGTCGTGCACCCTGACCGCCTGCCCAAGCTGCTCGAAAGCCTATCAGACGTGATCGAGCGCCACATCGGCGTCGTCACAATCAGCGACTGCGAAGTGCTACGGGCCGAAAGGTTTTAAATTGTGTTGATCCGTGAAGCAAAACCAGAAGATGCCAAAGGCCTAAACGCCTTTTTACAAGAGCTAAGCGCTATTGGAAAACGC
>DLQI01000076.1 GCA_002478745.1 Rhodobacteraceae bacterium UBA7436
TTAGAGTGCATTTCGCTCATTTGCGCCCCGCCACGCCTTGCACCACGCATTCCTGCGTCATCGATGACCTTCCATGCCTTCAGATCATGGACATCGTCCGCCTGCCCTGTGCTGGAAAAACCAGCTGGATTGCGAAAGGTGCTGCCCGCACTGCGGTCCTTGGTTGGCTGGGAGGCATCACGCTTGGTCAATTGATCTTCCATGCGTGTGTGCAGTTCTGCGGGGTCACCTAATGGCCCCTCCATCACGACGCTAACAAGCACCGCGCCTTCTGGTAAATCGGTTTGACGGTACTGGAAGTTCAAATCGTCTGCGCTGAGCGTTACAATCTCACCACTCCGCAACACAGCTGTCGCTTCAACAAAGACATCCGCAGTATAGCTGCCATAGCAACCCGCGTTCATACGCACCGCACCACCTATACTGCCCGGAATTGTCCGCAGGAACGTTAGGTCAACGCCTGCATCAGCTGCTTTGCGTGCAACATGTGAATCAAGTGCCGCAACACCCACCGTGACACGGTTGCCACTAACTTCAATCCCATTAAACCCACGACCCATTCGCACAACAACCGCCCGAATGCCACCGTCGCGCACGATCAAGTTACTGCCAACACCCATTGGAAAAACTGGGACGCTTCGATCAAGAGCTTTCAGAAACTGCGATAAATCCTCAATATCTGCGGGCTGAAACAAGCAATCGGCAGGACCACCAACACGCAACCACGTCAGGTCTGACAACATACGAGCAGGTGTAAGTCGGCCACGCACTGTGGGCATATCAATCATGTTTCGCTCCTTGCATTGCGCGCACGAACAAACAGCAAGCCCAAGACAAAAGCTGTGATATGAAAAACAACGAACATACCCAACAAAAGCAACCCCGGTTGAGTGAATGCGACCTCTTCGAAAGCGCTCTTCAAAAGCAGAACCAACAGCGCCAAACAGGCCGATAACCAAGCCCCAAACAATATCATCCGCATCTTAAATCCGAGCCATAGGCTAATCATCGCAGACGCGGCCAGCAGAGAGACAAAAATCAAAATGCTCATTCAACATCTCCTTTGACACGCGATTTGATCCAGCGGGATAGGTAGACGACAGGCCAACGCAGCACACTCATTGCAGCAACCAGAACAACAAGGCCAACCAAAGGACCATTTTGCCATGTCACAAATCCAAGCAGCGAAATACCGATCCCAATCAAGATATAAGCGTTGCGCCAATGGTAATCTTTACTAGGTGTCATTGCCAAAACATTGGCAACCAGCGCCCAAACACAGGCTAGGACCAATGAAATACTCATTCAGAAAACTCCGGTGGTAGCTGCGGATTTTGGCCGCGTATTTTTGCCCAAAGATACCGCAATGGATTGCGAAACATCGCAATGAACGCAACAATTGCTGCGATTGCGATCCACGCACTCACTTGAATGCCAATCAGCAGGATAAGGACGGGTGCCGCGATCAAAAGGATGACCGCGGGAACGTATTGGTAGCGCATAGGAAACATCGCACAGGCAGCCGAGGCAAAAACCCAGATAATGCAGGCCCACAGAAGTGTCATGACTGGATGGCCAGTTGCGCAGGCAATCCATTGGCCCAGGTGGAAATCGTACCCGCCCCCAGACAAACAACCATATCACCCGGTTTTGCGTGTTCGCGCACCAAACGAGCCAAATCGCCTTCATTTTCAACGGCCGAGGCTTGGCGGTGGCCGTGGCGAATAAGCCCAGCCACCAGATCATCACGTGACGCGCCTTCGATAGGTGCCTCACCTGCTGAAAAGATATCCGCGATGCCCACAACGTCTGCATCATTAAAGCAGGCACAGAACTCTTCGAAATGATGCGACAGGCGCGTAAAGCGATGCGGCTGGTGAACCGCGATCACGCGACCTTCGCAAGATTGGCGCGCAGCTTTCAAAACAGCTGCGATTTCGACAGGGTGGTGACCGTAGTCGTCGATGATTGTAACGCCATCAACCACGCCCACTTTGGTAAAGCGGCGATTTACACCACCAAAATTCGCCAATGCGTCTCGAATTTCATCTCCACTCATACCCAAGTGGCGTGAAACAGCGACAGCAGACAATGCGTTCGAAACATTGTGATCACCGGGCATTGGCAAGGTGCAACCTTCAATGACTGTTCCCTCACCCTGCAGCGCGATATCAAAATGCGCGATCCCACCTTTGTACGTTAGGTTTATCACGCGCACGTCTGCTTGCGCATTGAAACCATACGTCACTACACGTCGATCCGTAATCTTACCGACCAAAGCCTGCACCTCAGGATGGTCGGTGCAGCATACAGCCAAACCGTAAAACGGAATGTTGGAAACGAAGTCCAAAAAACCTTGGCGCAGGGTATCAAAGTCGCCCCAATGCTCCATGTGTTCTGGATCAATATTGGTCACGATCGCAATTGTGGCTGGCAAGCGGTTGAAGGTTCCATCGCTTTCGTCGGCCTCTACAACCATCCATTCGCCTAAACCAACTCGCGCGTTAGAGCCGTAGGCGTGGATGATCCCGCCGTTCACAACGGTGGGATCGAATTTACCCGCAACCATCAACTCAGCCATCATTGTGGTCGTCGTTGTTTTGCCATGCGTTCCCGCCACGGCAATGTTTGATTTCAAACGCATCAGCTCAGCCAGCATTTCGGCACGGCGCACAATCGGCAAACCACGTGCGCGAGCTGCGTCTAACTCAGGGTTCCCTGGTTTAATCGCGGACGAGATCACAATTACGGCCGCATCATCGATGTTTTCAGCGCGTTGGCCTTCAAAGATCAAAGCCCCTTTTTCATGCAAGCGATCCGTGATCTTGGTCTTCTTCAGGTCCGAGCCTTGCACCACATAGCCGTGGTTAAGAAGGACCTCGGCAATGCCTGACATGCCGATGCCGCCGATACCTACAAAATGGATTGCTCCTACATCGCCGGGAAGTTTGGTGGCCGCGTTCATGCGCATGCTCCTTTATTTATTCGCTAAGGCTTCGACCATGTCGACCAGCGTTTGTGTTGCTTCGGGTTTACCTGCAGACAATGCAGCATTTGACATCTGTCCAGCCGCAGCAGGATCGCTGAGGATGGCAACGATTTGTTCGCTCAATGCGTCGATCGTCAGAGCACTTTCTGGAATCAAGACGGCAGCGCCGCCATCAACCAATCCGCGCGCGTTGGCTGTCTGGTGATCGCCTGTAGCTGCAGCGAAGGGCACCAAAATCGACGGCCGACCAATTACACTAATGTCCGCAACAGATGACGCGCCCGCACGGCTGATAACAAGTTGTGCTTCAGACATGCGCCGGGGCACATCCTGAAAAAATGAAGCGACTTCAGCATTCACACCTTCAGAGGCATAGTAGTCCCTAACGCGGTCTTCGTCTTCGCCGCGCGCTTGGTGACTCACACGCAAATTGCGTAAAATATCCATAGGGAGCTGTGCAATTGCAGGCGGGATGATGTCACTAAAAATCCGCGCACCCTGGCTCCCACCGATAACCAGAAGATCCATCGGATAATCTCCAGGCTGGATGTACCCTGCCCCCGCACGATCAAGAATGCTGCCCCTTACAGGATTCCCAACATGGACGCCTTCAATGCCCGCGGCCAAATCGGTCGGCCAAGTGCCGCAGGCAACTGCATCAACGCGCGGCGCAAAAAGCGTGTTCACACGTCCAAGGACACCGTTCTGTTCATGGATCATACGTGGCAAACGCAATAGGGTAGCAGCAGCCATCGCAGGAATAGTTGGATAACCGCCAAAGCCGATGACGACATCAGGCCGATCGCGCAACATTTTATAGGCCGCACCAATAACGCCGCCAGCAATACGAAACGGAACCAGCGCTTTGGCCAAAATGCCACCACGTGCAAAAGTCGCGCTGCTGATCTGTTCGATCTCAGTTGTATGAGGAAAGCCGCCAGTATAGCGCGCGCCGCGAGCATCCGTACTCAACTTTACACGCCACCCCTTCTTCAGCATTTCTTCGGCCAAAGCTTGAGCCGGGAACATATGCCCGCCCGTACCACCGGCCGCGATCAAAAGTAACGGAGACCTCATCTCATGCGCCCTCGGCCTAGAAGGTCACTAATTTCGCCCTGCGGCCGTGTGCGTGTGAAGGCCAATAACATGCCCAGTGCAATACCTGACGCAATCACAGAAGACCCACCATAACTTACAAACGGCAATGTCATGCCCTTAGCAGGAAGCAAACGCACAGCAACGCCCATATTGATCATCGCTTGAACACCAAACATGCAAGCAAGGCCTGTACCAGCAAGGCGAATGAACGGATCGCGTTCACGTACCAAGCGCAACAAGGAGCGTACGACAACGCCGCAATATAGCAAGATGATACATAAGACCAAAATCAGGCCATACTCTTCGGCAGCAACCGCAATAATGAAGTCGGTATGCGCGTCTGGAAGGGACCACTTGACCTGCCCTTCACCCACGCCAACTCCGAACAATCCACCTTCGCGAATGGCGTTTGTCGCGTACCCCATTTGCGTAGTTGGATCGATATCTGCTGTACTTAAGAAACCATCGATACGACGGGCAAAGTGTTCTGAGCTTGAGTATGCGATCACACCACCCATAACCACAAAAGCAGCCATTGCGACCAACAAGATCATTGGCGCGCCAGCTACAAAATACATAACGCCCCAACCGAATAGAACCAAACAAGCTTGACCAAAGTCAGGCTGCATCGCCAGCATCAACACAATCGCGATGCAAAGAGCAAAGGACCACGTACGACCAGGTGGGCCATTAAGCTCCTGATTGGCTGCCATCATCCAAGCAGCGGCAACCACAAAGCCAGGCTTTAAAAACTCAGAGGGCTGAAGAGATGCAAACCCCAAGCTGTACCAACGTACAGCACCTTTACCGAAGTCCGTTCCAAAAAACGGCAACATTGCCAACGCAATAAACGAACAAACAAATCCAAGAACGGCTAGACGACGCACCACCAAGGGTGTCATCATTGACATCAAGATCATAACGATCAACGCAACGCTGCCGAAGAAAGCTTGGCGCTGGACATAGTGGAATGAAGAAAATCCGTTTTTAGCAGCCAAAGGCGGCGAAGATGCCAGCCCCAACAATAAACCAACTGCGAACAGGATCAAAACACAAGACAAAGTCCATTTGTCAATCGTCCGCCACCATTTGGGAAGGATCGGTTCGCCACGTTGAACCGGTACTGCACCATAGACCATTTCTGTCATGGTAATCGCCTTTACACTGCCTCAAAACGTCCCTTTTCGGGATCTATGGCAACTATAGCGTGGTTTTTCTCTGCGGGCTAGTGTGTTTTCATCCAATCACACAGTCACGCTTGACGGTGTGGGCTCAGTCAGGCAATGGCTGAGATATGCAATTTGATACACTTATAATTGGCGCTGGTGCCGCTGGAATGATGTGCGCTGCAAATGCTGGCGGCAAGGTCGTGATTGTGGACCACGCCAAAGCGCCGGGTGAGAAAATACGTATCTCTGGGGGTGGGCGCTGCAACTTTACTAACATGCATTGCGCCCCACATGCGTTCTTATCCCAAAATCCACATTTCGCTAAATCTGCATTGGCCCGTTATACCCAGTGGGATTTTGTCGAACTGGTGGATCAGCACGGGATAAAATGGCACGAAAAAACGCTGGGACAACTTTTTTGCGATGTGTCTGCGAAAGAGATTGTGGCCATGTTGCGCACACTTATGCAGAATGCAGGTGTCGAATTGCACCTACAAACATCTGTTGAAAACCTGACCAAAACTGAAAGTGGATATTCCGCCGCTTTGACTGGCCCAAATGGCTCAAAATCGATCACGGCCAAAAATCTTGTCGTCGCAACTGGTGGCAAATCTATTCCAAAGATGGGCGCGACAGGATTCGCCTATGACATCGCTCGCCAGTTTGATCTAAGCCTCACTGAAACACGCCCCGCACTGGTTCCGTTCACATTCCCCGAAGACCGCTTTACACCACTCGCCGGCGTTGCGACACCTGCCCGCGTGTCCGCAAACGGCACAAGCTTTGAGGAAGCGCTGCTCTTCACCCACCGCGGTCTTTCTGGTCCCGTCGTTTTACAAGCTTCAAGTTATTGGGCTGAAGGCCAAGACATCTCAGTCAACATTGATCCTTATAATACGTTGATGGATGCACTGCGTGAGAAACGACAAGAACAAGGGCGCAAGAACCTCACAACAGAATTAGCAAAGCTATTGCCCACCCGCCTTGTCGATCACCTTGCAACGCAGATGGATCTCACTGGCAACCTTGCCGATCAATCAGATAAGCGCTTGGGCGAAATCATCGACGAATTGCAAAATTGGAAGATGGCACCTTCGGGTACCGAAGGTTACCGCACAGCCGAAGTAACGTTGGGCGGTGTAGACACAGACGAACTGTCATCAAAAACGATGGCGGCAAAGTCCCTGCCTTCTCTATATTTCATAGGAGAGGCGGTCGACGTCACTGGATGGCTGGGCGGCTACAATTTCCAATGGGCATGGTCATCAGGCATAGCAGCAGCCCGCGCGATTGCCGCAGATTAAGACGCGTCTAAGCGTTTTTCGACCTCAGCTATAAAATCATCGCCACGGCGTTCAAAGCTGTCGTACTGGTCAAAACTGGCCGTTGCTGGTGCCAAAAGAACCACTTCGCCATCTTGTGCATCTGCCATCGCCGCGGCGACTGCCTCAGCCATTGTTGTGCACACCTGCGATTCAGCGGTCAGCTGCATTGCAAACTGCGCCGCTTCGCGCCCAATAACATATGCTTTGACAACGTCTGAAGAGGCAGCATTAAGTTCTTCAACACCACCCTCTTTTTGCAAACCGCCACAGATCCAGCGAATGCGCTTGAAAGCGTGTAACGCTTTTGCGGCACTATCAACGTTAGTTGCTTTGCTATCGTTCACATAACGAACACCGCCAACATCTGCGATTGTCTGACTACGGTGCGGCAAGCCACCAAAGGAATGGAATGCGGCCTCAATAACTTTAGGTGCGATCCCAAGAGAACGACACGCAGCATAAGCAGCGCAGGCGTTTTGGTGATTATGCTCGCCCGGCAATCCAGCAACGCTTCGCAAATCAATCGATCCGGCCTGACGGCCCTTACGGTACTCGCTAAGGAATCCCTTACGTGCAAACACTTGCCAACCGGGGCCTGTTAGCTTTTCCTCAACTGACACGCGGATCACACGGTCATCCGCAGCGCCTTCGCTCAACTGACCAGCAAGGAATATGCCTTCAGATTCATCTACACCAATGACAGCGCGGTCAGGACCACCTTCTGCAAACAACCGGCGTTTGGCGGCGAAATAGCCCCCCATGCCAGCATGGCGATCAAGATGGTCAGGACTGAGATTAGTAAAGACTGCAACATCAGGAGTTAAGCTTCGGGCAAGATCAGTTTGATAGCTCGAGAGCTCCAACACCACAACTTCGCCGTCGATTGCAGGATCAATGTCCAAGACACCGCGACCAATATTACCGGCAAGCTGTGCAGGACGATTGGCATGACTCAGGATGTGGTGGATCAAAGCGGATGTCGTGGACTTGCCGTTTGAACCGGTCACCGCGATCACGCGCGGCATGTTCTCAAAGTTGTTCCATTCTGGTGTCGCAAAAGATTGGAAAAACAACCCAATGTCGTTATCAACAGGTACGCCCACTTTGAGGGCCGCAGCCACAACTGGATTTGGCGTAGGGTACAAATGTGGAATACCGGGGCTAACGATAAGGCGCGCAACATCCTCGAAACTGCCCGCCTTTTTCAGATCAACGCATTCAAATCCCTCGTCTAGCGCAACTTCACGAGCTGCATCATTGTCATCCCAGCAGATTGCTGTTGCCCCACCCTCGCGCAAAGCTCTCGCAGCAGACAGGCCGGAGCGACCCAAGCCAAGAACAGCTACTTTTTTACCCGTAAGACCTTGGACTGGTATCATGATTTACCCGAATGGCGGCGAAACCCCCAAACCCCTAAATTTAAGTTAAGCAGAAAGGCGAAACGCTTATCTGACTTTGAGTGTTGCCAACCCAATCAGTGCCAAGATCAACGATACGATCCAAAACCGGATTACGATCTGCGGCTCTGACCAGCCCTTTTTCTCATAGTGATGATGAATCGGGGCCATTAAGAAAACGCGTTTACCGGTCTTCTTGAAGTACAAAACCTGAATGATCACGCTCATAGCCTCAACAACGAACAAGCCTCCCACGATGCCCAAAACCAATTCGTGTTTTGTTGCGATTGCAATGGCACCAAGCGCGCCACCTAGCGCAAGAGATCCAGTATCGCCCATAAACACCGCTGCGGGTGGGGCATTGTACCAAAGGAAACCTAGGCCACCGCCAAACACGCCAGCTGCGAAAATCAAAATTTCGCCCGTGCCGGGTACATAATGCACATCCAAATAGTCGGTGAAATCAACACGGCCAACCGCATATGCAATGACGCCAAGCGTTCCTGCAGCAATCATAACTGGCATGATGGCCAAACCGTCCAAGCCATCGGTCAAGTTAACCGCGTTTGCCGCACCCACGATAACAATCATCGCAAACGGTATGTATAAAAAACCAAGATTGATCAGGACGTCTTTGAAAACAGGTACCGCAAGTTGGTATTGAAGCTGCTCAGGATGCGCTAACGTTGCGAGATAAGACGCGATACCCGCTATCACAAAGCCAAGTAAAAGGCGAACTTTACTCGAAACACCGGTAGTCGTTTGTTTTGAAACCTTCGCATAGTCATCCGCAAACCCAATGGCCGCGAATGACATCGTCACGAACATGATGATCCAAATAAATGGATTATCTAACCGCGCCCAAAGCAAGGTTGAAGTCAACAATGCTCCGACAATCAACAAGCCACCCATGGTCGGTGTGCCCGCTTTGGCAAAATGTCCCTCAGGGCCATCTTCACGGATGGGCTGGCCTTTACCTTGGCGCTTGCGCAATACATTGATCAAAGGGCGTCCGAAAATGAAACCAAAGAAAAGCGCTGTCAAAAAGGCACAACCAGCACGCACTGTGATGTAGCGAAATAGGTTAAATGCCTCGTAATCAGACAACCAATAGAGCATACAGCTCTCCTTCAATCATTATCTTGTGTTAAATCGTTGGTTCAATCGAATGGCCCATTTTGCGGATCGCGTCAACGACAAGGGCCAATTTCATCGACAATGATCCTTTAGCTAACACAACATCACCCGCGTCCAGATCGCGCCGGATGCCCTGAACCATCTCTGCGCTGGTTTCGGTCCAACGCCCTTTTTGCGCCTCCGGCAATGCATCAAACATTGCTTTCATCAGCGGGCCTACACAATGAACCACGTCTAATGCGCGTGTTGAGCTTAGCTCTGCCATATCAGCATGCAAAGCGACGGCTTGTGGCCCTAGCTCTTTCATGTCGCCCAAATATGCAATGCGCCGCCCCTTTGCGAAATCGCCTTTAACATCCTCGACATTTGCAACTGCCAGAACCTCTAACGACGCAGCCATCGATGTCGGATTTGCGTTATAACTGTCATCTATCAATTCAATTGTTAAGTGGTTTTCCACAGGATCAAGTACAATGACTTCACGTGCACCGCGCCCCTCAAAGGGGGACCAGCGGCCCAATGATCCAGCGGCAAGCGCAAGATCAGCACCCAGTGCTTCGCACGCGGCCAATGCACCCAAACCATTCATCGCAAAATGGCGACCAGCAGTGGCAATCTTGAACAGCAATGGCTGCTCATGCGCCTCTGCTTGGACAATCGTGGTATCCCCAATAATCTTAACGTCCTTCAGAACATAATCGAATCCGTGTTCACCAAACCCTACATCGCGGCGTTTCATATCATGCGCCTTTGCCTGCAAAATTGCAGCCGTCTCAATGTCATTGTTCATGACAGAGGTACCACCGTATTCGAGCCCTTCCATGACAGACGCCTTTTCAACTGCGATGCCTTCAACGTTTTCAAATGCTTCAAGGTGGGCTGCAGCGACGGTCGTGATTAAAGTCACATGCGGGCGCGCCATTTTGGACAAGGGCGCGATTTCGCCTGGGTGGTTCATACCAATTTCGATAACACCGTATTGCGTATCGGCCGGCATGCGCGCCAGCGTAAGGGGCACACCCCAATGGTTATTGTAGCTCGCAACAGATGCGTGGGTTTTGCCTTGATCCCCCAGCATCGCACGAAGCATTTCCTTGGTTGATGTTTTCCCAACGCTGCCTGTTACAGCGACAATACGCGCATTAGTGCGGTCACGTGCCGCGCGGCCCATCGCCTCAAGGCCGTCCAGAACATCCTCAACAATGATCAGCGGTGCGCTCTCATCCATCCCATCTGGGATGCGCGAAACTAAGGCTGCGCTTGCACCATTTTCCAACGCTTGCGCCACAAATTCATGGCCATCGCGTGCGGCACTTAGTGCAACAAACAAGTCACCCTTTTGAATGGTGCGTGTGTCAATCGAAACGCCATTTGCAACCCATGCGGTTGTGATTTTACCACCAGTTGCTTCAGCTGCCTCTTCCGAGGTCCATAGATTGCTCATGCCAATCGTCCTTCCAGTGCTGCAACGGCCATACTAGCCTGCTCCACATCATCAAATGGCAGAACGTCATCTCCGACGGTTTGCCCTGTTTCGTGCCCTTTCCCCGCAATAAGCAAAGCATCCCCTGCCCCCAATGCGTCAACGGCCCGCAAGATTGCCTCAGCACGATCACCAACTTCGGTTGCGTGCTCACAACCCGCCATGACAGCCGCGCGAATAATTGCAGGGTCTTCTGAGCGTGGATTGTCATCTGTAACAAAAACCACGTCAGCATTTTCAAACGCAGCTTTACCCATCAACGGGCGTTTGCCCGTATCACGGTCACCACCAGCACCAACAATCACAATCAATCGGCCCATCACATGCGGGCGCATCGCTTTCAACGCAGTCTCAACAGCATCAGGCGTATGGGCGTAATCAACAAATACAGCGGCACCATTGTCACGGGCCACAGCCAATTCCATGCGGCCACGAACGGTAGTCAGGTGTGCAAGTGTGTCAAAGACATGTGCAGGTTCTTCACCACTGGCTATCACCATACCTGCGGCCAACATCACGTTGTCTGCCTGGAAGCCGCCAATAAGGTTCAAACGCGTCTGATATGTTTTACCTTCAAATTCGAAACGTAAGTCTTGGCCCGTTGCGTCAAAACGCTGTGCACTCAGACGTAAGTTGGCATCAGCGCCATGTCCGACAGTCATCACAGATTGGCCACGTGATGCAGCCAAAGCAACCACATCGGCACCACGTGCGTCATCGATATTTACGACGGCCCAACCATCAGGGGCCAAAACCTCGGTAAACAATCTGGCTTTCGCATCAAAATACGCATCGAATGTTTCGTGATAGTCTAAGTGGTCTTGAGTGAAGTTCGTAAAGCCCGCAGTTTTAAGCACCACACCATCAAGGCGGCATTGATCCAACCCGTGGCTCGAAGCCTCCATCGCGGCGTGGGTGATGCCATTGGCCTCGGCCTCAGCCAAGGTTCGGTGAAGTGTGATAGGTTCAGGAGTGGTATGCGCCAAAGGTGCAGTCCAAGCTCCCTCAACCCCAGTAGTGCCCAAGTTGACCGCAGCCAATTCTAGTTCGGCCCAAATTTGGCGCACGAATGTACTGACCGAAGTTTTGCCATTCGTTCCGGTTACCGCCGTCATCACCCGTGGCTGCGCGCCAAACCACAAAGCTGCTGTGCGGCTCAAGGCTTCGCGCGGCTTGTCGCTGATTACGACCGCAGCGCCAAACTCACTAATTTCCTCAGAGGCAAGTGCTGCGCCCTCTGCATCTGTTAGGATAGCAACCGCCCCAAGTTCTAAGGCTGTTTTAACGAAGCTAGCACCGTGAACCTTAACACCTGGCATCGCTGCGAAAAGGAAACCTTTGCGAACTTCACGGCTATCCACGGCAATGCCGCTCAATTCAGGATTCGCGCCGTTTGCGGCCATAAGACCAAGTGCGCTGAGCGATTTAACCATGTGCGTTGCCTTTGTGGCTTAGTTGCTGCTGGTTAGCGTTATATCAGCCAAAGTTTGAGGTTCAACGGTTGGTCGCATTCCAAGCAAAGGTGCGATGCGGCGGATCATTTCTGCCGCAACAGGAACAGCCGTCCAACCCGCGGTACGGCGAGGTTTATCACCAGACGTTTCAACTGGTTCGTCCAAAGTTACGATCAAAACATATTTTGGATCGTGCGCTGGAAACATGCTGGCAAAGGTCGCGATAACCTTATCCTCATAATAACCACCTGTGGGCTTTGGTTTGTCAGCAGTCCCTGTCTTGCCACCAACGGCATATCCCTCAACTTCACCAAAGCTTGCAGTACCTTGACTGACAACCTTACGCAGCATGCCACGGGCAGCGCGTGCAGCCTCTTCGCTAATGATACGTGGACCCATTGGGACGCTTGTTTTTTTCAACAACGTAGGTGTGACGGCACGACCACCATTGGCTATCGCAGAATATGCCGCTGCCAAGTGCATCGGTGAGGATGAAAGACCGTGACCATAGGAAATGGTAACACTGCTCAAATCAGTCCAACGTTTGGGCAACAACGGACGCCCACCTGCCGCTTCTACAATCTCAAACGGTGTAGGTTCAAAGAAGCCCATTGCATCAAGAAATGATTTTTGGCGCTTAGATCCAATTTCCAAAGCCATTCGTCCTGTGCCACGGTTGGATGATTGAACAATGATGTCTGAAACACTTAATTTACCGTAGTTCTTGTTGCGGAATTCACCGATATTGAAACCACCGACACGCATCGGACCTTTGGTGTCGATGATGGTCGATGGGTTCACAAGACCCAGATCAACAGCTTGCGCCGCAGTAAAAATCTTAAACACAGAACCCAACTCATACACACCCTGAACGGAGCGGTTGAACAGAGGGCTGTCAGATTGATCACCCGTAGTTGCTGGACGAGGACGATCATTGGGATCAAAATCAGGCAGTGAAACAACCGAAATAACTTCGCCCGTATGCACGTCCATCAGAACTGATGTTGCGCCTTTTGCATTCATCAACTTCATGCCACCGTACAAGATACGCTCGGATGCAGCCTGAACTGTCAAATCGATAGACAGCTCTAGTGGGGTTGCCCCGTTTGCAGGGTCACGAAGATAGTCATCGAAATACTTTTCAACGCCTGCAACGCCAATAACCTCGGCTGCGGCAACGCCCTCTTTACCAAAGGATGCACCACCCATGATGTGCGCCGCCAACGAACCGTTAGGATAGAGACGCATCTCGCGTGGGGCAAACAAAAGACCCGGATCACCGATATCGTGCACAGCTTGCATTTGCTCAGGGCTGATTTTCTTTCGAATCCACAAGAACTTACGTTCACCAGTGAAATCTTGGATTAGACGTGAGTGATCAAGGTCAGGGAAGATCTTAACCAAACCATCCGCAGCACCCTGCGGGTCAATCATGTGAAGCGGTTGGGCATATAGCGCGTGCGTATCAAAGTTGGTCGCAAGCAAATTTCCATTACGGTCGACAATGTCAGCGCGTGCAGCACTGATCGTTGAACCATACGCCGCCGAGCGCGGCTCGACTGGATCAGATGTTGCAAGGCCACCCATACGCGCGCCAACAACGGCAAATGCACAGAAGAAGAACAGCCCCAAAACCAGCAAACGCCCCTCAGCACGGGCGCGTGACATTGCTTGCATATCTTCGTGACGCAGACGTTTGTTCTCTCGCTCAATCGCATCAGGATTTTCGCCCTTTTGGCGAGCGTCTAAAATGCGTGCCAACGGGCGTAGCGGAATACGGATCATGGCTGATCACCCGTGTGTGAAACATCAACAGGGTTTAGGATCGGCAACAATGGATCTGATGGATATGCAATCTGGTCAATGTTACCAAACTGTTCCGGTGCCATCGGCAACAAGCCAAGGCGGTCGAAGTTAAATTCGGCAAGGTCTAAAAGACGTGATGGACGGTTCAAGTATGCCCATTCGGCCCGCAAAACACCTAGTCGTGCGTGTGCCAGCTGGATTTCACCGCGTGCGCTGTCTGCATCATTCAACGCTTTGCGCGTTTCATAATTCTCCTGGTAGCTCCAAAATGCCAGCGCAATCACTGCCATGACTGTTAGAATGTACAAAACCGTACGCATTCAAACTCACCCTTACTTATGCTTTCCAGTCGTCGGCATCCCGATCGACTTAGCATCCACCTCACCTGCTGGCGCGTCTGTGCGCACCGCAACCCTTAGTTTCGCAGAGCGCGAACGCGGATTGTCTTGTAATTCTTGTTCATCTGGACCGATGGCCTTGCGTGACCGAACGGTAAATTGGGCAGGCACAACATTCAGTTCTGGCGCATAGCGATTTGCATTGCCTCCCGCGCCAGATCTAGCTGTCAGGAACCGCTTAACCATGCGATCTTCCACGGAATGGAACGTTACCACAGCCAATTGACCACCTGGTTTTAAGGCACGTTCCGCCGCCATCAAGCCGCGGAAAAGTTCGCCATACTCATCGTTGACTGCGATCCGGATCGCTTGAAAACTACGCGTTGCCGGATGCGATTGACCAGGCTTAGAGCGCGGCAAACAACCTTCAATAATTCCAGCGAGACGAAGTGTCGTCGTGATTGGCTCCATCTCACGTTCCCGCAAAATCGCAGTCGCGATGCGACGGCTGGCGCGTTCTTCACCGTAGTGGAAGAGGATGTTCGCAAGCATCCCTTCCTCGGCGGTGTTCACGATATCAGCGGCTGAAGGGCCATCTTGTGACATGCGCATGTCCAACGGTCCGTCGCGCATAAATGAAAATCCACGTTCAGCCAAATCAAGCTGCATAGAGCTAACGCCGAGGTCAAGAACGACACCGTCCAAGTCCTGCGCATATTCATCCATGCGTGAAAAAACGCCCTGTTGCAGGGTAATGCGATCGCCGTAATCCCCAACCCACGGATCCGCCAATTCAAACGCTAAGGGATCGCGATCAACGCCCATGACGTGATCTGCACCCGCATCCAACAATTGCTTTGTGTAACCCCCGGCGCCAAACGTACCATCAAGCCAACGCCCCTCAATCGGACCACAGGCTTTCAAGATCGAATTGATCAGAACCGGAATATGTGGCCCCCCAGCCGACATTTAGACGTGATCTCCGTCTAAATAGACGGAAGGATCAAGATCGGGGTCAAACCCATCATCATCCAATGCCGCGATGCTGGCGTCATACGCCTCGGGCTTCCAAACTTCGAAAGTGTCACCTGACGAAACAAATTTAGCCAAGCCATCAAGGTTGATCTTTTCACGAAGCTTCGCAGGCAAAACGATGCGGCCTGTGTCATCCACAATCACTTCAACTGATTGAGCTGAATACAAACGCTCCATCGCTTTACGTTTCGCAGAACCACGCGGGAATGCAGCGATCTTATCATCAACTTCATCCATGGCCTCAATCGTGAAGCCCTCAAGGTAGTCGCGCGTTACGCCCCCATAAACAATGATAATACGGGGGGCCAAACCTTCGGTCCATTCAGGATCACAGGCTTCGATCACACGACGAAAAGAGGCTGGTATAGACACCCTCCCCTTCGTATCGACCTTATGGTCGCTTTCGCCTCTGAACCTACGTGCCACTGTTGGCCCCGTCCCTATATCTGTGCGCGGATTGCGCTAAATTCTTCCCCAGTTTTTGAAATGAAAACGGAGAATTGATCGAGCTGCCACTGATCAATTCTCCGCCCTCGTCCCGCTTGGCGGGTATGTCCAGCCGCGCGCGCCACCTGGGGGGATGTCTGCTCGCTCACGCGCCGGATCTGTCGTCTGATGAAATCGAGGTGCCTGTATGAAACCTGCTAGAGTTTTTTATTATTGCGGGGTCGTTTGGTGCCCCTTGGCTCGTTCTCATCTGATATACTATGGATAGTATGGGAATTCATGGGTGGCAATGGTTTTCCTTGGACCAAAGTAAGACAAACAGTAAAAATTTGACAATAAACACCCATCCGCGCAAAACAATAAAACATTATATAGCCAATTTATGGAGACTTTTACAATCAATACACAACATATAGTGTAGGATCTAATTTGAAATTTTTGACCCACAAAATCCCAAATAAATTCAAAAAATTTGACACGAAAATGCATGTTCCACATACGTTCTCAAGCCACAACACCTCGGCATAACAAGTAACAGCCAAATTTGGTGAATATTTGGGACTTGATTCGTACAATGCGGCAAAACCCCACCACTCAGCCCATAGTTTCCCATAACACAGATCAGCACTCCGCCCTGCCAACAGTAAGAGGGGCGCTCAATCACTTGAACGCCCCTCTTACTTCAATGTCAGTTAGGCTGGCCTAAGTATCAATCACCGTCAGCAATACCCTGCGCCCGAATGCGGGCCCGACGGGCACGGTACGTTGGCAAAATCACCAACAGGACTGCAAAGGCAAGTAAGCCCATCGTCATAGGACGTTCGAGGATAAAGCCAATGCCACCTTCAAGTTGCATAGAGCGGCTAAAGTTGTCCTCTAACATTTGCCCCAAGATGAACCCGATCAATAGCGGTGCCAGCGGATAATCTGCAAACCGAAGGATCGTAGCGCAAATCCCGAAACCGACCAAGATCAGCAATTCCGTCGCATTGTTCTGCCCAATATAGGCCCCCATCAGAGTAAAGAACAAAATGAACGGGATCAGAAAAGTGCGCGGAACGGCCAACACTTTGGCGATGTACGGGATCAAAGGCAGGTTTAAAAACAGCAGCACCAAGTTCCCGATATACATAGAGACAATGACAGCCCAGAACACTTCAGGCTCGTCAATCATAAGACGTGGCCCCGGCGTGACGTTCAAAGCAATCAAAGCGCCAAGCAGAATGGCTGTGGTGCCTGATCCCGGAATGCCCAGCGTCAACAATGGTACAAACGATCCTGTCGCCGCTGCATTGTTCGCAGCCTCAGGTGCCGCCAAACCTTTGATTGATCCCTTGCCAAACTGCTCTTGATCCTCTTTGGAAGCGATATTACGCTCCACTGCGTACCCCAGGAAGGAGGCAATCGTCGCCCCTGCCCCCGGCAAGACACCGATCAAGAACCCTTGGATAGACTGGCGCCCAATCACAGGCGTAATCTGTTTCGCCTCATCACGTGTGATGCGCAGGTCTTTAATCTCGCCACCCGCTTCATTGTTGGACCGCGCAGGGTCCAGCACCAGATACAACGCCTCAGGCAAAGCAAACATCGCCATTGCCAGCGTGATGAAGCCAAAGCCCGACTGCAAATCCATTATGCCCATCGTAAATCGTGGCGCATTGAACAACGCGCCCTCGCCCACAGTGGCCATGATGAGACCCAGCAAAGTCATCAACAAGGCCTTGCCCACTTGGCCTGTGCCCGCGAAGGCAGCAATGGCAGACAAGCCAACAACCATCAGCGCAAAATATTCAGCCGAGTGGAACAACAACGCGACAGAAGCCAACATCGGTGCAAATATCATAAGCAAGATCGCACCAATAGTCCCACCACAGAACGAAGCGATCGCTGCAACTGTCAACGCCTTGCCCGCTTTGCCTTGTCTGGCCAGTGGATATCCATCAAACGAGGTTGCAACCGTTGATGCGACCCCCGGAGCATTGATCAAGATCGAAGACGTCGATCCCCCAAAAATCGCGCCATAATAAACACCCGCCAGCAAAATCAGCGCCGCGGACGGATCACCGATAGAAATCGCTACAGGAATCATAATCGCGATGATCGACATAGGGCCAAGACCGGGCAACATTCCAATGAATGTGCCGATGAGGCAACCACCGATGACCATCAACAGATTGGTGCCAGTAAATGCGGTCGTCAGACCAATCAGAATACCTTCTAACATACCCTACACTCCCAAAAAGAACGGCCAAGGCCGTAAGAAGATGCCAAGGACCTCTTGGACCAAATACCAGATACCGCCAGAGGCAAATGCCGCGACAGGTATCATGATGAACCAACGGCGCTCTCCGAGCACAATAGATCCTGCGATCAAGAAAAACATTGTTGAGCCAAGGAAACCTACAGGACGTAAGCACAGTGCATAAGCCACCATTAAACCCAGCAGGAATAACGCCTGACCAATTTTGTAATCACCCAAGCGCGTAAAATCGATGTCCGGCTCTTTGCCCCCGCCAGTGTCTTTTTCAAGACCCAGAACAACAGACAGGGCAACCAAGGCTCCAATCACAGATAGGATTTTAGGAAAGGTCGAAGGCCAAACAGGATTGCGTTGCATGAACGGCGGCAATGTCGCGTCCATCGTGAAAAATGCAGCGTATCCATACGCCAAGCAGATCATAAGAATGATCAATGCGATCCAACGGTCTAACGCCATTGTCGCTCCCCCCAATTTTAATAAAAAACGGCTGGCAAGGATCGGTCCCTGCCAGCCGTCAAATTTAGAACTTACAGGAAGCCCAATTCACGCATTAGATCACCGATTTCTTTTTCTTGGCCTTCAAGGAAGGTGCGGAAATCGTCGCCTGAGTTGTGAATGTTCACCCAACCGTTTGTCGCGCGTACTGCTTCCCATTCTGGGGTGTCGTACATTGCTTCAAGTGCCGCTTGGTACTGTGCTGTCTTTTCGTCAGACAGACCTGGTGCACCGAAGAAACCGCGCCAGTTTACAAACTCAGTGTCGATGCCCTGCTCTTTCATTGTTGGGGCATCGGCAAACGCTGCAACGCGATCAGGGGCTGTCACACCGATGATGCGGACTTCACCAGCTGTTGCCAAAGCAACGGCTTCAGAGAAACCTGTTGAAAGCGCTTTG
Source organism: Rhodobacteraceae bacterium UBA7436 (assembly GCA_002478745.1). Lineage (GTDB taxonomy): Bacteria > Pseudomonadota > Alphaproteobacteria > Rhodobacterales > Rhodobacteraceae > Ascidiaceihabitans. The sequence continues at coordinate 18,833 of DLQI01000076.1, forward strand.
ATCTCACCAGACAACAGACCCGCCATCGCTGTGCCACCGGCATCGTATGGGATGTAGTTCACACCAACAGGATCTTCACCCGCGGCCTTCATGACCATGGCCGCAACCAAGTGGTCCATGCCGCCTGGGACAGAACCACCGCCGATAGCCGTGCCTTGTTGGTCGCCTTTGTAAGCTTCCAACAATCCTGCCATGTCAGCAATGTCGCTAGACGCTGGAACAACCAAAGCAGCGTAATCGCCGATTGTACCTGCAACCAAAGTCAGGTCGCTGAAGTTATAAGGGAAAACACCAGTCAGTGAGCGGATCACGATAGGTGTTGAGTTCACCATCAAGGTGCCTTCTTGGCTTGCTGCGTTTTCGATCAAGTAACCAATAGCTTTACCGCCACCGCCACCAGACATGTTTTCATAAGATGCAGAGCCAACCAAACCCGCTTCGGTCAATGCTTGGCCAGTCCCACGTGCTGTGCCATCCCAACCGCCACCAGCGCCGCCGGGGATCAAGAAGTGAATGCTTTCAACCTTTTGGTGTCCGCCTGCAAAGGCTGGTGTGCTAAGCGCCATGACAGCTGCTGCTGTCGTCATAAGAACGCGACGTGTAAATTTCATTGTTAGGGTTCCTCCCAGATTTACCTAAATTGACATTGCCGAACATTGTCGGACATCGTGCATCTTAATCACGCCAACCTGACATCTACCTGTCACCTCATCATTTGCCCTTGGATCATATCACCATGCGCCTTCTCCTTGTCGAAGATAACGAACGCTTGGCACAGGCCTTGGTCGAGATGCTTTCGCTGGACGGTCACGGTGTGGACCACGCTGTTGTGATTTCTGAGGCACGCGAATTTGCAAGTACGGTCTCTTACGATCTGATATTGCTTGATATTATGCTTCCTGACGGTGACGGTCGCGACTTCCTCCAAGAGCTGCGGCAAAGCGCACGTGACGTTCCTGTAATCGTCTTAACAGCCCGTTCTGAGGTGTCTGATAGGGTCAGCGTTTTGGACCTTGGCGCAGATGATTATCTTGTGAAACCGTTTGAGTTTACTGAGCTGGAAGCACGCTGTCGCGCGATTTTGCGGCGACGTGGTGGGGCTGCAACGAATATCAAACGAATCGGAAATGTCGAATTTGACCTGCTTGGCGGCGTGCTGAAAACTGAAAGCACCCGTGTCGAACTGCGAAATCGTGAGTTGAGATTGTTCGAAGTTTTCGCTGCGAACCAAGATGTCATCCTGTCCAAATCCAAATTGGTGGACCGCATATTCGCAGGCGATGAAGACGTCTCTGAGAATGCAATTGAGGTCTATGTCGGGCGTCTGCGCAAACATCTGCGCGGCTCAACGGTTGAGATCATTACCGTTCGTGGCCTTGGTTATCGCATGACGTCAGCATGAACATTCAAGGCTCAATTTACCGGCGACTTATGCTGCAGCTGGTCGGCAGTGCCGCGATTCTAGCGGCCATCCTTTTTCTGCTATTCCAATCTTTCGCCCGTCAATTGGCCGTGGAGTCCCAAGACACAACTCTAAAGGCATCCGCCTCGGCCATCCTTGAGTCTGTATCAGTTCAGCAAGGACAAGTTGTTGCGGACATTCCATATGCCGCCCTCGCGATGTTAGGGAATGTTTCCGATGACCGCGTCTTCTATCAAATTTCTCGCGGGACCGACGTTCTAACAGGGTACGAGGATTTGCCACGCAGCCTTGATGATACATCATGGACAGCGAAATATCGAGATGATCCTATACGTTTGGTCAAGGTTTCGCGTTCCCTTCCCATCAACGGTAGCCTCACAACAATCGCTGTCACTGTCGCCCAAACTCAAGATGGATTGGCACAAAAGCTTGGTGAAATCTCGCGAACTGCAATTTTGATTGGCCTTATCTTTTTTGCGGTCGCAACGATCCTTGCCGTTTGGGCCGCTCGCAGCAGCGTGCGTCCCCTTAACATCGTCGCCGCCGCCGTGTCGCGCCGCGGCCCTGCAGACCTTCGTCCTGTGACGACGCCTGTTCCTTCGGAAATGGCACCGCTCACTCAGGCCCTCAATGCTTTTATTGCGCGCCTCGACAGATCCCTTAGTCAATCTGAAGACTTCATTGCAGAAGCCGCGCATCGTGTGCGCACTCCGCTGGCCACAGTACGCGCCCAAGCCGAAGTCACCTTGCGCCGAGTGGATAAGGAAGAAAATCGTGTGGCTCTAAAACAAATGATACGGGCCGTTGATGAAAGCAGTCGCGCCGCCGGTCAATTGTTAGATCACGCAATGGTCGCGTTCCGCACAGATCACCTTGAGCGGAGCAAACTTGACCTGAGAGCTATCATTGAAGAAATCGTTGAGCGTCAGACACCGATTGCCGATCTGAAAGACATTGAATTCCTGCAAACAACCGCGCCCGATTGCATCGTTTTAGGGGACACCATTCTGATACAAAACGCTCTGACGAACATCATCGACAACGCCGTTAAATATTCACCAAACGAAACAGTCATTACAGTAACCCTCGAACGTGAAGGTGCTGAGGTCGTTCTAACAGTCGCAGATCAAGGGCCGGGTTTTGAAGCCGACAATATCAACGCGCTAACGGATCGTTTCGCGCGCGGGACTAATGTTGGTCAGACTGTTGGCTCGGGCCTTGGCCTCACAATCGCTAATGAAGTGGCCAAAGCCCATAACGGAACCCTCACCCTCAAACAAAGCACCAAAGGGAGCGGCGCATGCGTTACTTTATCACTGCCTGCTTAGTCCTGTGGACCTCGATGGCCCACGCCTATGAGATTGAAGCACAGACAGAATTTAACGCTGAGGGTGCCACATCTACACTCAGTATTATTTCAACCACTGACACCGCGGTTTTCGCCCCTGTCATCGCCAGCTTTCAGGTCGCCAATCCCCAAATAAATGTGAACTACACTGCCGCATCCAGCAGCCAAATAAACACGGCTATCGTTGAAGAAAATGCGCAGTTCGATATAGCGATATCATCCGCAATGGACCTGCAAACAAAATTGGCTAACGACGGCTATGCAGAAGCTTTCGACTCAAGCTCCACAACACTCGTGCCCGATTGGGGAACGTGGCGGAATAGCATTTTCGCCTTCAGTCAAGAACCCGCAACAATCGTATTAAATCGCGCCGCTTTTAAGGGGCAGAAAATCCCTCAAACCCGCGCAGAACTGATCACATTGCTGCGCAGCCAACCAAAAAAATATGAACGGCGCATCGGCACCTATGACGTGCGCACATCAGGATTGGGTTACCTGTTCGCAACCCAAGACAGCCGCACCTCAGAAACGTTTTGGCGACTGACAGAGTTGATGGGGCAGCTAAAGGTAAAGCTATACTGTTGTTCGTCTGACATGATCGAAGATGTCAGCACTGGCCAAATTGCGATCGCATACAATGTATTGGGAAGTTATGCAGCGGCCCGCGATGACTTGGCCGAAAAGATCATAATCATTGAGCCTCAGGACTACGCGACCGTGATGTTGCGAACCGCACTGATCCTAAAAGACAGTAAAGCACAAAGAGCGGCGGGTTTGTTTATGGATCATCTGCTGTCAGAAGCGTGGAATGAACAACCCATAAACCAAGGCCAAAACTTGCGGCGTATCCCCCTAGGGCCCGGCCTGTTGGTTTTCCTTGATCGTTTGAAACGTCAACAGTTTTTACAAGAATGGAGCAGCGCCATTTTTCAGTAGCACACTATTCGTGTTAGAATGATCGAAATGATCAACGTTTTTCGAGAAACGCGCAAGCATCCAAAATTGCCTCAGCAAGCCCATCGAAAAAACCAATACCACTAACATCAATCAAGCTTGTAGATTGCTCGCCATCGCCGCCAACCGGCTTCGTGACAATATGCGAACTTGGTGAAGCAACCAATTCACGGTAACTTGCGCCCGTGCCATGCTTCAAAACGTTTACAGCAAGATAGTACTGGTGAATGCGGTCAGCCAAATCTGGATTTTTGGCTTCCATCAGAAGCGCCTTCAGCTTTCGCGAAAACGGCCCTCGCTTGAAATTACGCTGCATGCGCGATTCAAATAGCGAATAGATGTCGACAACTGCCGCTTCCATTCCACTCAGCAGCTCGTTTAGCTCTTCTGATGCGTCCTTTGACGCGCCCTGCTGAGCAATCAACGTTTCGATCTCAGCTACACGCTGCTCAGACGCTTTAGCCTTGGCCTGTGCGTCCGCAACCAGTTCAATCACGCTTTGTGTAGCTTCCATCGATCATTCTCCATTAGGTATCACTCCCATAAGCTATGCAGCCCAGAATGATAGTGGTCCCCTTATTTAATCTTACGCCATGCCGCCTTCGATCAAACCGGTCGCGATTTTCGCATAAGCTTGTGCCATCGGACCGTCACCCGCAGCGATAGGCGTTCCACCATCACCTGCAAGGCGTGTGTCCAAATCGATTGGCAACGCACCCAACAGCGGGACACCCATCTTGTTTGCCTCAGCAGCAACACCGCCACTGCCAAATATTTCGTGCTCTGATCCACAATCAGGGCAAACAAACATGGACATGTTTTCGATCAACCCAAGAACAGGCGTTTTAAGCGTCGCAAACATATCCAGCGCTTTGCGCGCATCAATCAATGCAACATCTTGAGGCGTTGAAACGACGATGGCCCCTGTCAGCTCAGACTTGGTGCACAACGTCAACTGAACGTCGCCAGTGCCGGGTGGCAGGTCGACCAACAAAACATCCAACTCGCCCCATTCAACCTGACCCAGCATCTGCTGTAGGGCCCCCATCAACATAGGGCCACGCCAGACAACTGCCTTACCCTCTTCCATCATAAAGCCGATCGACATCATTGTAACGCCGTGGGCATGCAATGGAATGATCGTTTTGCCATCCGGTGACGCAGGGCGTTTATTGATCCCCATCATCCGAGGTTGGGAAGGGCCGTAAATGTCTGCATCCAGCAAACCAACTTTGCGGCCTTGTTTAGCCAAAGCGACGGCAAGGTTGGATGAGACAGTGGATTTGCCAACACCGCCTTTACCTGACCCAATCGCCAAAATGCGTGCAACGCCTGAAGGTTTTGTTGGCCCTTCTTGCGGCTTTGGATGACCACCAATCTTAAGGCTGGGTGGTGGGGCCTTCGCAGCAGCTGGCCCGTGCGCCGTCAACGCCACAGTCACTTTAGAGACGCCATCCAGCTCCTCTACGACAGCTTCAGCAGCTTTTCGCGCAGGTTCCATCTGAGCAGCCACTTCGGGGCTCGGAGCCTCAATAACGAATTGCACCACACCTTCATTGATAGAAACGGCACGGATCATATCACGGCTGATCAACGTTTCGCCATTTGGCAATTGAACACGGTTCAAAGCTTCTAAAACTTGTTCTTTGGTGACGGACATTTTGGCACTCCCATTGCGTACTACTCTAATTGGCTTTTTTGATCGAAAGGACAAGTCCGCATCACTTCGATTTAGGAGACCACCCCTGACTTAACGATGGCGGTGGACAGTGTGCAATTTCAATCCTGAAGAACTGAGCGCTTTGACCTCGTTTTCAAAACGCCCAATTTACCGTCAATGCGCTCAAAATTTGTTACCGCTAACAGCCATGCAAATTGTGCATACCGGAAATGCCGATCTGTCTGTTGTACCAACGCTCAAATCGACTATTTCTCCATCAACACCAACGAAGACAGACGAACAATCGACTGTCTAAACCGACTACTAAGACGCAGTCCCGAAAGGACAAGATATGACATACTTTACAGATACAGCCGCCAACGCGACTTTGATTGAACGCCTAATGTTTACAGTATCAACCGCATTTGCAGCCGCTGCAGAGCGCCAAGCAAAACGTCGTGTGTACAAGACCACGATGAATGAATTGGGTGCACTGAGCAACCGCGATTTGGCAGACCTGGGCATCTCTCGCTCTGAAGTACGCCGCATCGCTTGGGAAGCCGCATACACACATTAAGAATTCAGAAATCGGGCGTGATTTCTCCTCCCTTGAGCGCCTGTACTGGCGGTGGCATCTCTCCTCCCTTGATGCCACAGCTGTTCAAACAAAATCGCATTAATCGCGATACATAGATACCGAACGATACTTTCCTCCCAGATCGTGTTTCGGTTGTTTAGAAACGGTCCCATCCTCCCATGGGGCCGTTTTTTATTTACACCTCACATTTGATTTCCTTGTTCCCAGACACCCTTTGCATCATGTTCAGTGAAGCATCGAAAAAGTTGCCCGTGGGCAATTGTGGTTAACAAAAAGGAAACAGATGACACAATTCTCAGCCAATTTAGGTTTCCTATGGACAGAGTTATCCCTGCCCAATGCCATACGCGCCGCACACTTGGCTGGGTTTGAGGCTATCGAATGTCACTGGCCCTATGACACCAATCCCGAATTTGTGAATGACGTGCTTCATGAAACTGGCCTTCGGATGCTGGGATTGAACACTAGACGTGGAAATCACCTGGAGGGCGACAATGGTTTGAGCGCCCTGCCCGATCAAAAACCACAAGCACGAGCTGCGATAGATCAAGCGGTCGCCTATGCTGTCGCTGTCAAATGTTCTAAAATTCATGTTATGGCAGGCTTTGCCTCAGGCAATGAAGCCCATGAAACCTTCATCGAAAACCTCAGCTATGCATGTGGCGAGGCTGAAAAACACGATTTAACAATCTTAATTGAGCCACTGAACGAGTATGATGCACCCGGTTATTTTCTTCAGACGACGGATCAAGCCTTGAAAATCATCCACCAAATCGAACGGTCAAACCTAAAGTTGATGTTTGATTGTTATCATGTTCAGCTGATGGAAGGAAATTTAACGCAAAAACTGACACGTCTGTTGCCTCATATCGGCCATATCCAATTTGCAGGTGTACCGAATCGTGGCCGACCAGACCTTGGCGAAGTGAACTACGGCCACATTTTTCGCCATTTATCCTCCCTTAGTTACACCGCTCCGCTTGGGGCAGAGTACAAAGTGGCTGGATCGACAGAAGAAACACTTGGCTGGATGAACACCCTGAGGACATAAAATCCTATAGCCTGCCAAAAACCACGATGTTTCCATAGACTAATTCACAGTCATTTTTAGGAAGGAATTTCATGAATACTACTGGCCAAAACGATCTTCCCGCCGATGTTGCCGAATTTATGGTCGGTGTCGAACCTACAAAAAGAGCCGTGGATGGCCACATTGTCATTGATTTGATGCAAAGAATAACCGGCCATACACCAAAAATGTGGGGGGCAGCCTGATCGGTTTTGACACCTATCATTACAAATATGATAGCGGCCGTGATGGTGAAAGTTTCGTAGTTGGCCTTTCCCCGCGCAAAGCGAAGCTAGTGATCTACATCAATCCTGGATTTCAGCCTTATCAAAGTCTGATGGACAAGCTAGGCAAACACAAATCAAGCGTTTCATGTCTGTATATTAACAAACTAGAAGACATTGATCTGGCAGTTCTGGAAACGCTAATTTCAAAAGCCTACAAAGACATGAAGGTAAAGTATCCAGATCAATAACTGATTTTTGCGTCGAAATACCAAACCACTGTTAAGCGGCCTGTTACAACTGAACAATTGAGGGACGCCCGTTGATCCCCTCTGCCGTTAGTCCTGCCAGAGCCTTGAATGCCGCAGCGTGCGCTTCACGTTCTGCATAGGGCAATACGCTGTCCAGCTTGGAAAAATCGCCTTCGCAGCGATCTTCAGCCATTTGCATAACCGCATCCGGCCCGCCGTTTCCACGGTTGGCCAAGGTCACGCGATTGGCCATTTGAAGGACCTGATCCTCAAATATATGTGCCGCAGTTGCCCCTGGACCGTGCTCCATAATAGCAGCCCCCAAGATGCGTGCATCCAAAATTGCTTGGGATGCACCACTTGAGCCAACTGGATATGTCGCATGTGCGGCATCACCGATTAGAATTGTAGAGCCATCCCGCCAACAATCGACGGGTTCACGATCAATCATCGGGTATTCATAAACCGTATCGGCGCCAGAAATGATTGATGGGACATCAAGCCAGTCAAATTTCCAATCAGCAAAGTCATCTTTGAACAGTTCTATGTCGACCTTACGGTTCCAATCCTCTTTCGAATGGCCAGCAGATGGATCAACAGTTTTTTCTGCAATCCAATTGATCGTCGACATCCCGCTTTCGCGGTCAGGCTCAGTGATGGGGTAAGCGACAAACCGATGGCTGTCATGCCCTGCCAAAATCATCGATCCAGCAGAAAGAAATGGTTTTGCTAGCGTGGTCCCGCGCCACATCACAGCGCCACCCCAGACAGGAGCACCTTCTGAAGGGTACATCTGAGAACGAATGGCAGAATGGATCCCATCCGCTCCGATCAACATATCTCCAGCAACGCTTTGCAAGCCATCGTCGGTTTCAGCAGTGACTTTGACACCGTCATTATCCGCTTCAAAACCAACAACCCTTGCGCCTGTTGTTATGCAAGCGTCGCCACAGCGTTGCCGAACAGTATCAAGCAATGCCATATACAACTGCCCACGATGCACAGAGTATTGAGGCCAATTATATCCCGCGTCGATGCCACGGGGTTCTGTCCAAATTTCAACGCCCGTTTTGGTATAGAAGCCGTAGTCTTGGGTGCGGATACCCACTTGATTCAGCATCGCGCCAAGATCTAGCTCCATCAACTCACGCACGGCTGTGGGTTGTAAATTAATACCAACACCCAATGGCTTAGGCGACGTCACACTTTCGAAAATATGGAATGGAACGCCAATCTGATGCAGGGTTAGCCCCATGGTCAAGCCTGCGATCCCACCGCCTGAAATAAGAACTGTCATTTGCTTTTCCTCTGACGTCTGGCTTTAAAACGGAATGTCGTCGACCCCGGTGATAAAGCGGGCAACAACTTTCTTTAGGCCAGCCTTTTCAAAATCAATTTCAAGTTTGTCATTGTCGATGACCACAATTTTTCCATATCCAAACTTCTGGTGAAACACCCGTTCCCCGATTGTAAAACTGTTCACAGCAGACAAGTCGATGATGTCACTTTTCTGCTTTGGTGCTTGTTGAGTAGGCCGATTTTGAGACCGCGACTGCAATCTGCGCCAACCTGGCGAGTTATACACATCTGCGTTTACAACTTTCTCATGGAACGTTGATTGGGGTTCGTTCGTCGGGGCCGCAGCACCAAACCCACCACCATACAAACCGGGTGGCGTCATCACGTCCACGTGCTCTTCGGGCAATTCATCAATAAAGCGCGAAGGCAAGGCCGATTGCCACTGCCCAAACACCCGCCGATTGGCTGCAAATGAAATGGTACAAACCTCCTCCGCACGTGTAATTCCAACGTAGGCAAGGCGGCGTTCTTCTTCCAAACCGGTAACACCACTTTCATCCATTGAACGCTGAGATGGGAACAACCCATCTTCCCAACCGGGCAAAAATACTTGAGGAAATTCAAGGCCTTTTGAGCCGTGAAGCGTCATGATCGACACCTTCGCCCCCTCGCCTTCTTTTTCGTTATCCATAATCAGACTGACGTGCTCAAGGAACCCTTGTAGGTTCTCAAACTGCTCAAGTGCTTTGACTAATTCTTTGAGGTTTTCCAACCGCCCTGGGGCCTCTGGCGTCTTGTCGTTTTTCCAATGGGTGGTGTAGCCGCATTCATCCAGAATAATGCCTGCCAACTCGAAATGGCTGACTTCTGGGGGGCCGTATTCCATCACCTGCGGACCATCATCGATCACCGCGTCTTCACTCACTGTCATCAACGGACCACGGGTCATCTGCGCCCAGCGCCCGATGCCATCCACCAGTTTGGCCAGCTCTGCGCCGCCCTTGCCTTTGATCAATCCCATTTCAATCGTCAGGCGTGCACCCTCAAGCAGGGAAACGCCGTTTTCACGGGCCGTCATCTGAATGGTTTGCTGTGCCTTATCGCCCAAACCACGCTTTGGCGTGTTCACGATCCGCTCAAACGCGAGATCATCATCGGGGGAGGTCACAATACGGAAATATGCCATCGCATCACGGATTTCTAAACGTTCATAGAACCGTGGACCGCCAATCACACGATACGGCAAACCGATGGTCAGGAACCGATCCTCAAAGGCACGCATCTGGTGGGATGCCCGAACCAAAATCGCCATTTCATCTAATGAAACAGGACGCATGCCACGGGTGCCAGACTGCGCGGATTCGATCTCCTCACCGATCCAACGCGCCTCTTCCTCGCCGTCCCAATGGCCAATCAAACGCACCTTTTCGCCGTCTTTTTCTTCGGTCCACAACGTCTTGCCCAAACGGCCTGTGTTGCCTTCAATTACGCTAGACGCAGACGCCAGAATATGCGGGGTTGAGCGATAGTTTTGCTCAAGACGCACCACATGTGAGCCCAGAAAATCCTTTTCAAATCGAAGGATGTTACCCACTTCAGCACCACGCCAGCCATAGATCGATTGATCATCATCCCCAACACAACAGATGTTTTTGTGACCCGCCGCCAAAAGGCGCAGCCATAAGTATTGGGCGACGTTGGTATCTTGATACTCGTCCACAAGAATGAATTTGAACCAGCGTTGATATTGCTCGAGAATGTCGGCGTGGGTCTGAAAAATCGTAACCATATGTAGCAGAAGATCGCCAAAATCGGTGGCGTTTAACTCAATCAAACGGTTTTGATATTGGGCGTAAAGTTCGATGCCTCTGTGATTATAAGCACCTGCATCAGCAGCAGGCACCTTATCTGGCGTTAGCGCGCGGTTCTTCCAATCATCAATGATATTAGCCAGCTGACGCGCAGGCCAGCGTTTGTCATCTATACCCTCCGCACGGATCAACTGTTTCAGCAGGCGGATTTGGTCGTCGGTATCCAGAATGGTAAAGTTGGACTTTAACCCCACCAATTCCGCATGACGGCGCAACAGCTTCACGCAGATCGCATGAAACGTGCCAAGCCACGGCATCCCCTCAATCTGTTGACCCAGCATACCACCCACACGGTTCTTCATCTCGCGGGCGGCTTTGTTGGTAAAGGTCACTGCCAAAATCTCGTTCGGACGGGCGCGTCCTGTGTTCATCAAATGGACAATGCGGGCGGTCAAAGCCTTGGTTTTACCGGTCCCCGCCCCCGCAAGCATCAAGACAGGGCCATCCATCTGCTCAACGGCGGCGCGTTGGGCTGGGTTCAAGCCATCCAAATAGGGTTGCGGACGCGCGGCCATAGCACGCGCAGACAAAGATGCGCCGTCGAAGGCGTCCATTTCATCGAAATCATTCATGGCAATAGACCTAGCCCCAAATACGGCAAAGGAAAACCCCATTGACCCAAAGATGTTCACACTCCGTTCCGCACCTTATTCCTACCGAACAAACTCCAGGCAAGACCACCGCAGACTGGCGGGGAAAAGCCTTTAGCGATGTCCTATGGACATATGCAACCGCGCGGCCTCAAATACAAATATGAGCTTGCACAACACATACCCCGCCATCTCCGATTTGCGCGCAGGCGCGAAGAAACGCATCCCATCGTTCGTTTGGGAGTACTTAGATAGCGCGACTGGGGATGAACGTACAAAAATGCGAAATCAGTCGCGCCTTGGGCAGGTTGGCTTAACCCCATCGGTATTGCATGGCGAATTCGCACCCGATCTTTCAACAACTTTTTTAGGTCAAAAACTACCGCTGCCCTTTGGCATTTCCCCAATCGGGATGTCGGGCTTGATCTGGCCAAACGCAGAACAATTGCTGGCAAAATCCGCCGCGTCTCTTGGCATACCCTACACGCTTTCCACCGTGGCCGCGCAGGCCCCCGAAGACCTTGCTCCTCATTTAGGTGAAAATGCTTGGTTTCAAATGTACCCTCCGCGAGACGAAGCCATTCGCACCGATATGTTAGAACGCGCAAAAGCAGCAGGATTTAAAACGCTTGTCCTAACAGTTGACGTGCCCGTTGCCTCGCGTCGTGAACGTCAAACGCGGTCGGGTCTTACCAATCCTCCCAAATTGACGCCACGATTGTTGGTACAAGTGTTACAAAAACCTGCGTGGGCTTTGGGCACGATGCGTCAGGGCATGCCCCATATGAAAATGCTCGATAAATATTCGGCTCCCACTGCCGAAGGCCGCTCATCAACCGCACATGTGGGGTACCTTCTGCGCACCTCACCGGACTGGGACTATGTCAAATGGCTTCGTAATGCGTGGGGTGGACCGTTTATTGTCAAAGGTGTCATGCGTCCCGACGATGCAATTGAGCTGGAAAAGATCGGTGTAGATGCAATTTGGGTCTCGAACCATGCTGGTCGTCAGTTTGATGCCGCGCCTGCGACAATAGACATACTCCCGACGATCAAAGCAGCCACAAAACTGCCACTCATCTTTGATAGTGGCATCGAGGGCGGGTTAGACGTACTGCGTGCACTCGCTTCTGGCGCTGACTTTGTGATGTTGGGCCGCGCTTGGCATTACGCGCTTGGCGCACTTGGTGAAAAAGGCCCAGCGCATTTGGCTGATATGTTAGCAAAAGACCTTGAAGCAAATATGGGGCAACTGGGGACAAAAACCCTTTTTGAATTACCAGAACCCTTTGATATTAAAGACTGAGGGCGTTCCAGTTCCCATATTTCAAGATGAATTTCGCCTGCTGCACAAAATTTATAGGATTATTTCGGACTGACGCACCTTTTTCTCTTGCAGGTTCTGTCGCGCAATTATAGATCGGCGTTACCCAAGGAAGCGGGCGTAGCTCAGGGGTAGAGCATAACCTTGCCAAGGTTAGGGTCGGGCGTTCGAATCGCCTCGCCCGCTCCAACTAAACAAAAAAGCCAGTCACTTTTGACTGGCTTTTTTGTTGTTCAAAACTTCCTCACCTATACAATAAGAAGCTCAAAAACTGCCCCATTTCAAATTAATGTGACCTAAGTGAATTTTTCACTTGCAGGTTTCGCTGCGCGATTATAGATCGTCCACACCCAAGGAAGCGGGCGTAGCTCAGGGGTAGAGCATAACCTTGCCAAGGTTAGGGTCGGGCGTTCGAATCGCCTCGCCCGCTCCAACTAAACAAAAAAGCCAGTCACTTTTGACTGGCTTTTTTGTTGTTTTCCACCTGTGAGTAACCTTTTTGAAAGGTTCCAACATATCCATTCAGAATACTTTGTAAGTCAAAGTCGTGAGCGATCGTTCAATTCCCCCAATATTCAACAGATTGTCGTTAATGTATTTCCCGACATCAGCACTTTCTGGAATATAAAGCTTCATCATAAGATCAAAATCCCCACTAGTAGAGTAGAGTTCCGAATGAATTTCCAATAGCGCGATGTTTTCAGCCACTTTATAAGTAGTACCGGGCTTGCAACGAATTTGTATAAAGACGCATGTGCTCATTAGCGAGGCTCCTAATTGCTTTGCACCTTGCTGGCATATCCAGCACATGTGGTGCAATCCCTCTTACACCACCTTGGCCTAAGCACCCTTCCCGCCTATAACTCAACAAACACCACATTACCCGACATTCGGAGAAGACAATGCGAACAGCAACCATCACACGGTCCACCGCTGAAACAGAAATCACAGTCATCATTAATCTTGATGGAACCGGTATTTATGACAACCAAACTGGTATTGGCTTTTTTGACCACATGTTAGATCAATTGGCGCGTCACTCCTTGATCGACATGACCGTTCGCGCCAAAGGCGATCCACACATCGATGATCACCACACCGTTGAAGATACCGGTATTGCACTGGGGCAAGCGCTGACCCAAGCACTGGGTGATAAACGCGGAATCCTGCGCTATGGTAGCTGCTTACTACCAATGGACGATGCGCAAGTGCGTTGTGCCCTTGATCTATCTGCGCGCCCCTATTTGATTTGGAACGTCGACTTGCCAACCCAAAAAATTGGCAACTTCGATACGGAATTGGTCCGTGAGTTTTTTACAGCATTCGCAACACACGGCGGCATCACCTTGCACGTCGACAAATTGCACGGCTTTAACAGTCACCACATTGCTGAAGCTGCCTTTAAATCAGTTGCCCGTGCACTGCGCGATGCGGTTGAAGTTGACCCACGTAAATCAGGCGACATCCCGTCGACCAAAGGGGCACTGTAACCCATATGCTAACGGCAATTGTTGATTACGAGAGTGGTAACCTGCACTCGGCCCATAAGGCATTCGAACGCATGGCCCGCGAAGTGGATGCTGGCGAAGTGATCGTCACCTCAGACGCGGACATTGTGGCGCGCGCTGATCGTATCGTGCTGCCCGGCGATGGTGCATTTCCAGCGTGCTATGAGGCCCTAACAGGCACGGGTGGTCTTTTTAACGCTATGCGTGAAGCGGTGGAGGAAAAAGGCAGGCCATTTTTGGGAATTTGCGTTGGCATGCAATTGATGGCCACCATGGGTCGCGAATATCGCGGCACCCCCGGTCTTGATTGGATCAAGGGCGAAGTGGTTGAGATTAAACCAGAAAAAAAATCTCTCAAGGTGCCACATATGGGGTGGAATGATCTGATCATCAATCATCCGCATCCTGTTCTAAACGGTATCGAGTCAGGCGATCACACGTATTTTGTGCATTCGTACCACTTTGAAGTTGCCAATTCTGCCGAACGGTTGGCACATGTTGATTACGGCCATGACGTGACTGCCGTAATTGGTCGGGATACGATGCTAGGCATGCAATTTCACCCTGAAAAAAGCCAAGGCACTGGCCTGCGTATGCTTTCCAACTTCTTACAGTGGAAACCATAAAGCCACGGTGTTTTCCATTGGGCTAGGTGCTAGCCCAATGGGTCTTCTAATTAGTTAACGCGCTTCCACGTACCACCGCCACGGCAAATACCCAAAACGCAACCTTTGATATTCAGGTTATTGCCTTTCAAAGTCATCTTGGAGCTGTAAGTCTTGTCGCGATCAGGTGAATACACCTTGCCACCGCTATATGCCCCACCACCATCGGATTTCATGTTCCAGATAATTTTACGACCTTGATTTTCAGATTTGAACGCAGCGCCTGAGCTGTCAAAGCTTTTCACAAGCGTGCCGCAAATTGCGGCACCACAGCTTTTGACGTCGATATGGCCATAATTACCATTATCATCTTTTACCGTCTGCCACATTCCATGTACCGGATCTGCTTGTGCAGCCCCTACTCCCAGCGCAATAGTTGCAACTGCAGCCATCAGAATTTTCTTCATCTTTTATTCCTCCCTTATTTTGTCGTTACTCTGCTTTATCAACGTTGATCGTGGCAAGGTTGACCTAGGGTCGCGTTGCAAATCTGGGCTAGCCGTGCATAACGACCCAAACAGTTAAGCAAGAGGCCTGAACAGATGATCCTATACCCCGCAATTGATCTAAAAGATGGCCAAGCCGTTCGTCTTGTTCACGGCGACATGGAACAATCCACTGTATTTAATGACGATCCCGCCGCCCAAGCGATGGAATTTGTGAATGCAGGATGTGAGTGGTTGCACTTGGTTGATCTAAATGGGGCGTTCGCGGGCGAACCTGTGAACGCTGCCCCTGTCGAAGCCATCCTAAAAACATGCAAAGTGCCAACCCAACTGGGCGGCGGTATTCGTGACATGGCCACGATAGAGGCATGGCTGGATAAAGGCCTATCCCGCGTGATCCTTGGGACTGTTGCCGTTGAAAATCCTGATCTGGTCCGCGAAGCAGCACGCGCATTCCCGAACCAAGTCGCTGTTGGTATTGATGCCCGCAATGGCCGCGTCGCAACAAAAGGTTGGGCTGAGGAAACGGATGTGATGGTCACTGACCTCGCCAAATCCTTCGAGGACGTAGGCGTTGCCGCAATCATCTACACCGACATCATGCGCGACGGTGCGATGGGTGGGCCAAACGTTGAAGCGACCGAAGCCCTCGCCCGCGCCGTCTCCATCCCCGTGATTGCCTCTGGTGGCGTTTCGTCTTTGGATGATCTCAAAGCCTTAAAGGCCACAAACATCATCTCCGGCGCGATTTCAGGTCGTGCACTTTACGATGGGGCGATTGATCTAAGCGAGGCGCTCCTATCTTTGAAAGCCTAGAAGAAACACTTGTTACTAAAGCAATCCTGTCTCCATGCGGGATTGCTATGTATCTTTCTCGTTTCGCAAAGAGTCGCTATGGAAAACCAGTACTATTTTAGGCTGGTACCTTTTTCCTCATCTCGCTTTTATCAATGGTTTTTTTCGACTTTGACAGAGAATCCATGCAGAGAAAGCATGATAAAAAGGATATCTTTATTGTGACCCGACATTCATTCCTAATTTTGCCAACTATTTGGGAGGGTCTTTGCTCCTCGGATCGTTTAGCTAACAAATCCTTGGCCCGGCAATACTTGTTTTAAATGCAATCACAGAGTTTCGGCACCGTCATCGCAGATCCTGATCCCTTGCCCCTCTGCCAATCCCCCGCTAAACCGCACCTATGTTAAAAACCCGTATCATCCCCTGCCTCGACGTCGCTGATGGCCGCGTGGTCAAGGGCGTCAATTTTGTCGGCCTACGCGACGCAGGCGACCCAGTGGAATCCGCTCGCGCCTATGACGCCGCAGGCGCGGACGAGTTGTGTTTCTTAGACATCAAAGCCACCCATGAAAATCGCGGCACCATGTTTGATGTGGTCCGCCGTACAGCGGAGCAATGTTATATCCCGTTGACCGTTGGCGGTGGAGTTCGCACCAGTGTTGACGTGCGTAATTTGCTACTGGCTGGGGCCGATAAGGTCAGCTTCAATTCCGCCGCTGTCGCCAATCCTGACGTTCTGGGAGATGCCGCTGATCAATTCGGCAGCCAGTGTATCGTCTGTGCGATTGACGCAAAAACAGTCGAACCGGGCCGTTGGGAAATCTTCACCCACGGTGGACGCAAACCTACGGGCATTGATGCCGTCGAATTCGCCCTCCTTGCCGCCGCAAAAGGCGCGGGTGAAATCCTTCTGACCTCAATGGATCGCGATGGAACCAAACAGGGCTTTAATCTGCCCCTTACCCGCGCCATTTCTGATGCTGTGAACATTCCGGTGATCGCATCCGGTGGTGTTGGAAATCTTGATCATCTTGTTGAAGGCGTAACCAAAGGTGGCGCATCGGCTGTGTTGGCTGCCTCGATCTTCCACTTTGGCGAATATACAATCGGTGAAGCCAAGCAACACATGGTAAATGCCGGTATTCCAATGAGGCTCACATGACACTCAACGATTTATTTGAAACGATTCAGTCACGTAAAACCGCCGACCCTAGTTCAAGCTGGACAGCACAATTGTTATCCAAAGGCCCTGAGAAATGTGCCGAGAAATTTGGTGAAGAAGCTATTGAAGCCATTATCGAAGCTGTCAAAGGCGACAAAGCGGGCCTGACATCAGAAGCAGCTGACGTGATATATCATTTGATGGTTATGCTGGCGTCGCTTGATGTCAGCCTTGATGATGTGGTCGATGAATTGGCAAAGCGGCAAGCCAAGTCTGGCATCGCGGAGAAAGCCTCCCGCTGATTACAGTTTTGAGCTGATAATACCTGTGGTGAATCCACCAAAGCGCAATTCGCCAAACAGCCGCTGATATTCAATCTTCGGGCAACGATCCTGAACGACATCAACACCACGCGCTTCAGCTCTTTGCGCTGCGTCCGCATGTATCACGCCAATCTGCATCCAAATTGCTTTTAGATCAGGAAACGCCTCTAAGGCTTCATCAACGATCGCAGGGACAGCGTCAGAGCGGCGAAAGATGTCGACCATGTCAATTTGTCCTTCGATATCGGACAATGATGCTTTGACCTCTTGCCCAAACAACGTCTGGCCAGCGAGCCCCGGATTAACGGGAATGACCGTAAACCCTTTTAAACTCAAATATCTCGCTACAAAATAACTGGGCCGTACAGGATTACTGGATACCCCCACGATGGCCACGCGTTTGACACTGCTTAGCAATGATTTGAGGAATTCATTTGAATATTCAGTCATGTTCAATTCCTACATCAGCCTTGCATAAAAAAAAAGCGCCCCGTGGCTGTTGCCATGGAGCGCGTAGGTATGGAACGAGGGACAGTATCATAGTAGCGGGAGTTCCAATTCCGCCGCTCTGTACCAAGGACCTAGTATCGCTTGTGCACAGGAAAAGACCTTCTCTCAATTCCGTGAATGAAAACTTAAACCAACCACCCTTTTCGGCGGATTTAAGCCTAGAGCCCGGTCACAATAAATGAATGAATCAACTTAGTCGAAAATATCTTCGATGAAATCGAATGCCTCCTCAAACGCGTCTTTTAGAAACATAAAGCTATTCTTCGATTTCTTACGTTTGGGCGACTTCATTTTTGGCCTTATTGACTTATTCGGTTTGGCTGTGCGTATGGGGCTGTGTCTTATCAACTCGCGCTCGCCAGTTTTGGCAACAGGCAGCATCTTGAGATCATGCAACGGAGCTCCACATCGCGAACAGGCCAACTCATGACGCCCGTGCTTTGGCATAACCAAAGCTGCACGCGCGCCACAGTAACAACAGGTCACTATTTTAGATGGATATCCCAAGTAGCCCCCTAGACGGTTTATAACCGCGCTTAGTTGCGAACTTTGGTAGCATACAAGGCCAAAGCCGCAGCATTCGAGACGTTAAGTGAACCAAATTCACCAGATGCATCAATTCGAACCAACATATCACAGGTTTCTTTAGTCTTATCGCGCAACCCTGGCCCCTCAGCACCCAGAACAAGAGCAACTGGCAAATGGGTCTTACCCTCTACAGCTTGCTCGATCGTTTGCTCGGCTTCTCCATCAAGGCCCAATACCAAATACCCCATTCCCTGTAAGGAAATGATTGCATCCGCCAGATTGCGCATACGCAAATAGGGTTGGCGTTCCAAGGCACCACTGGCGGTTTTAGCCAATGCACCAGTTTCTGGTGCAGAATGGTGTCTCGTTCCGATAACAGCAGAGGCACCTAGCACTTCAGCTGAACGAAGAATCGCACCAACGTTATGTGGATCGGTCACACGATCCAACAAAAGAACGCGTGGATGTTCGTCGCCGATAACCACATCATCTAAGCGCCCCCAATCAAGCGGCTTCACTTCCAGCGCAGCACCTTGGTGGACAGACCCCGGATCCAGAGGTGCCGAAAACTTGCGCGGATCGACAACCTCGGGCTCCATGCCGGACTCAGCAATTGCCTCTTCTAGCTTATTTTGTGCGTTTAACGTGACGATTAGGCGCAAACGTGTGCGATTTGGATTCATCAACGCATCACGCACAGCATGCAGCCCAAACAACCAAACAGTCGCATTTGCCTCTGCTTTTCTGTCCTGTTCTTTCTGAACAACCCACTTTGGTTTTTGCATCTTTTTCGCCTTTGTTGAGTGGCTACCTAATTTGAGCCAATTTGTGCCTTGACGGGCCTTTGGGTCGCTAGTAATCACCCAGCACGTCATACGCAATGCGCTTGACAGTGGGCGACAGGCCGCAAGGTGTGGCAGGGGACTGTAACTCCCTCGCGGAGACGCACGCCTGGTTCGATTCCAGGGTCGCCCACCACTTCACAAAAAAATTCAATGAAGACAACGACAGTGTGTCCCACGCAGGGAAAATCCGGTCCTAAACATATCAATGGGTTAGGGTGAAGGTGTCCCACGCTGGAGCCCAAAATCCACCAAGGGATTAACGATACCGTGAATCTTTACAATTGTTGCTTTCAGAAAAACTCGTGACGGCTGGTTCTTTGCCCCAAATTTTGTTTCCAGCTCTTTTGGGGTGTCTTTTAAAATTTTCATTTCTTTCCAAAAAGTAGCGGTCAATTGCTGCTTTTGCCTCCTCTACGCTTGCATAATTACTGTTATGAATAACAGCGCGTGACATTCCACTGAAAACTGCCTCGATTACATTTAGGAACTGTGCGCCCGCGGGTAGTGGGGCTAGTTCCACTTTTGGTCCAGATGGGGTTCCAACACAGGAATTTCCTAGCTCAATGTGCTCGAGAAGTTTTTTAGAAACGTGCCATGAAGCTGCATCCCAAGACAGAAAAATTCGATCAAGGTGTCGATATTCCGCTTTGAGGATACCAAGCAACTTAATCATCTCGTCAGTGTTCTTTTTCTTAGAATAAAGTGGGTAACTTGGTTTGTCGAAAGTTCCAAAGCCGCCGTCATTATCAGTACACCTTTCGATTTTTGAAATTGTGGTACTGTAAAGGTTTCCCCTGGTGGAATAAGCTTCTTTCCACGCCGTTTTTTCACTGAGAACGGTCCGTATTCGTCAATTGAAAAGAAGCCCTCTCGCTCTTGCAAATTTCCTAGGATTTTTTTTATATCTGAAAGTTTTTGCCGATATTCAGGATCGTTACTGGTCAAGACCTCTCGCGCCTTCAACCATC
>DLQI01000137.1 GCA_002478745.1 Rhodobacteraceae bacterium UBA7436
AGGGTGTCAATGTAGGGTCTTGAGAGGTGTTTGGGTTTTTCTGTGAAACCCCGCCATCTTACATTGACAGGTGTGAAGCCTCCTCGATCATCCATTGGCAGAAGCTTTCGACATTTTCGTCCTCTTGATCAATTGGTGTAACGCAATAATAACTGTTTGCAGTCACTAGTTCGTCGTCGTCAATCATGATGAGTTGTCCTTCGGAAATCTCTCTTTCAACCAAATACTTAGGCAACAGCCCAATTCCAAGCGATGCCTGAACAGCCGAAATCACCATTGAAAACTGATCAAAATACCGCCCAGTCAAATAGGGGCGTCCTTCGAATCCAACCTTCTCAAGGTAGTCTTGCCAAGCCGTAGGTCGCGATGAGGTGTGCAAGAGTGGTGCTTTTTTAGCGTCCTTGATGGTTTGGATTTTCTGCAGATGGACGAATTCGGGTGACGCAACTGGTATCATGCGTTCGGAAAAAAACTTTCGCATTTGCGTGTTTGGCCAGTTTTTCTGTCCAAAATGGATAGCAAGATCGAAGTTTTCTTCTGCCAGATCGAATGGTTCCAAGCGTGTTGAAAAGCTGATCTCGATGTCGGGATGTTTTTTGAAAAAACCGGGTAGGCGTGGGATGAGCCAGAGTGTTGCGAATGTTGGTAACGTGGCTACACGCAAAGTTGAGTTCATATTCCCTGCTGAAACCGCGCGCATCATTACGCTGCTAATGTTGTCGAGCTCACTGCTAAGGTCAGAGGCCAGTCGCGTGCCTGCTCGGGTTAGGATAACTTCGCGCCCAGTGCGCCTGAAAAGCTGTGCGCCGACTATATGTTCCATTTCCTTGACTTGCCTGCTCACAGCACTTTGCGTTAAGTTTAGCTCACTAGCCGCGAGGGTAAAACTTTGATGTCGAGCAGCGGCTTCGAAGCTACGTATTGCTGCCATTGAAGGTATGTAACGTCGTTGTGAGGAAATCATGTTATGCCCTTTGATTTGTCATTTGCATTCTATTTTAGCACGCATATGGCGCTTTTCGTACCCTATAGTAGTTTTAGTATGAGTTATTATCATGAGTCCATAACAAATCAACGTTTGTGAGATGCAGTCTATACCTATAATAATTTTATTATTCTCCGGCTCAGGACATGATCCGAATTGCTATTGTTTGAAGGATATTTAAGATGACCCCAAAAGAAAAATATTCCCCATCTGAAAAAGAGGCCGCCTTTTTGGCGACTGTACAGAATGGCAAATATGACCGTGACATCATCACAGGTCTTAAAAAATTCATGGCGGGAACTGTCCCACAAGACATGCAAGGTTTCTATTCACAAGATGAGCTGGACGCCGTTAAAGCGCTTGATGGAACTAAACGCGACGTTCAGGCGCGTATGCCCGTTAAAATTACACGGCATTACTTTGAGCAGGCGAAAAATTCACTGGCAATCCAGACCTTGGTTAAAGCGAGCCCCAAGGAAACCTACGACCTTGATGGCGCTGAAGACCCTGGAAAGCAGATGACTTACAGCCCTGTTGAGGGTTTGATTCATAAATATGAATTGGGGCTAATTTATGTAGCGTCAACATGTTCAGCCCATTGTCGGTTCTGCTATCGTGAAGAACTGATTGCAAAGAAAGAGATCACTCGTGCGGACGGAACTGTCGCTGCAAAGGGTTTGGCGCAGATAAAAGATATTGTTGACTACATCACTGAGCATAACCGCATTGTTGCTGAAAATGGTGGACGTCATCCGGAAACAAACCGCGAGCGTCTTCGTGAAATCCTGATGTCTGGTGGTGATCCGATGGTTCTTGGTAATAAGAACATTGCTCAGTGGCTGGCAGCTTTGGCTCAGGCTGGGATTGAAAACATCCGGATTGGCACCAAAGAGATGGCGTTCCATCCCAAGAGATTCGACGAGACGTTCTTTGCAATGTTAGATAAGTTTCATAAGGCCTATCCGCGGGTCAACCTGCGTATGATGGTGCACTTTAACCACCCGGATGAAGTACTACTGAAGGGACCCGACGGTGAATTCATCGACGACCCGCAAGGTGGTTTGGTCTGGCATCCAGATGCGCTGGCCGCTGTTCAAGCGTTCGGCAACCGTGCTTGGATCAACCTTGATAACCAGTCACCGATTATTGCTGGTATCAATGATGATCCTGAAGCGCTACGTATTCTTCAGCGGGAGATGAGGCGCAACGGAATCGAAAACCACTATTTTTTCTGTGGTCGAGATATCGTCGGCCATAAAGCCTTTAATGTGCCAATCGAGCGCGCTTGGCAAATATTGAATGAATCCCAGCAGGGCTTATCCGGTGTTGAAGCCCACGCGCGTCTTTCGATCACTCATTACAAAGGTAAAACAGAAGTTGCTGCAGTCACAAATGAGCCTGTTCCAGGTGTCAAAGGTGGCGAAAACGGCGTGGTGGTATTCAAGCTTCTGCGTGGTGCTGCTGATGCCTCGAACCGAGCTAAGGTCACAATAGTTGGGCGTAACCCGGAAGCTATCTGGTTCAGCGGCTATGACGATCGCGTCATCGTGGACGAAGCCGAACTTTACTCAATGTACGACATTCCAGCCATTTCGGCAGTTGCTGCAGAATAAATTATGCCCGGCAGTGGCCATTTGCATCACTGTCGGCCAAACAGAGGACCCACTTTATGACCTATGTCGTCACCGACAATTGTATTCAATGCAAATATACCGATTGTGTGGATGTATGCCCTGTAGATTGCTTTTATGAAGGCGCTAACTTTCTTGTTATCAATCCTGATGAGTGTATTGATTGTGATGACTGTGTCGAAGCTTGCCCAGCAGGAGCTATCTTTAATGAAGATGATCTTCCAGAAGATAAGAAACATTTTCTTGAAATTAACGAAGAGTTGAGCCAGATCTGGCTGCAAATCACTGATCAGAAAGACCCTCTACCTGATGCCACCAAATGGGATGGCGTTGAAGGCAAGCTGAAATATCTGATCAAAGAAGCACCGGAAAACTAGGATGAACGAACTTACCAAAAGCGCTGAGTTATATGAACGTGCAAAGAAGGTTATGCCCGGTGGGTGCAGCCGAAATACGATCCTTCGCAAACCCCATCCAGTGTATGCCCAAAAAGGTGAAGGCTGCATTGTTACGGATATTGAAGGCGTCCAACGTATCGACTTTGCCAATAATGTTGCCTCGTTAATTCATGGCCATGCATATCAGCCAATAGTCGAAGGCGTGCAAAAACAACTAGCCAATGGGACGGCGTTTTCCATTGGAACAGAAATCGAGGTTGATTACGCGGATCAATTGGTTGCAAGAAATCCGAGCTTTGAAAAACTCCGGTTCGTGAATTCTGGTACCGAGGCCGTCATGAGCTGCCTCAAGGCAGCGCGTGCCTATTCAGGGCGTGCAAAGATAGCCAAGGTCGAAGGGTCCTATCATGGCCTTTATGATTATGCGGAAGTAAGCCAAACATCGAAGCCCGCCAACTGGGGTGACGCCAACGCACCTACAAGCGTTCCAGTATCGCAAGGAACACCACAATCCGCACTAGATGATGTGATCGTCATTCCGTTCAATGAGCCAGAGCGTGCAATTGCCATTCTGGACCAACACAAAGATAAGATCGCTGGCGTACTATTGGATCTTTTACCGCATCGCATTGGAGTGATACCCGCAACCGAGGCCTTTGTGAAAGCGTTGAGAAGCTGGGCGACCAGCAATGGAGCATTGTTAATCTTTGATGAAGTCATTACCTTCCGCACCGAGTTTTCTGGAGCGCAGTATGCCTATGACGTCAGCCCTGATTTAACGGCATTGGGTAAAATGATTGGTGGAGGATTCCCTGTTGGTGCACTGGCTGGTCGCGCGGCTGTACTAGATGTAATGAATCCGCTTAATGGGCCAGCTCCATTCCCGCATTACGGCACCTTCAGTGCAAACCCAATTACCTTGACTGCGGGATCCATAGCGATGGAGCACTTTGACAATGCCGCCGTAGTGAAACTGAATACTTTAGCAGACTGCACACGGGCAGGGATCGCAGAGGCGATCAAGATCGCGGATGTACCAGCATGTGTAACAGGGCGTGGTTCCATGTTCCGAATTCACCTGAAAGAAGTTGCCCCAACGACCTATCGTAATGCATTTGTTGGCCCTCATGAGCAAAAGTGTGTGTCCGCACTGTTGGACCACTTCTTTAACAATGGCCTTATCATGATTGAAACATGTTCAGGGTTGCTTTCGACCCCCATGACTCAATCTGAAATCGATCATCTTTGTCAGGTTACATTGGATGGTCTGCGCACAATTAAGTCTATATTATGATTGCTACTAATATAGGAACGGATGGCACCTAATGGACAAGACTATATCAACTCTTGAAGCTGCGGTCGCTGACGTCTCGGATAATGCAGTTCTTATGATTGGTGGATTTGGTGGATCGGGAGCTCCAATTGATCTGATCCACGCATTGATTGATCGTTATAAGGCAACTGGAAGCCCGGCAAAACTCACGGTCATTAATAATAATGCGGGTAATGGCAAGATCGGCATTGCCGCAATGATTGACGCGGGCATGGTTGCAAAGATGATCTGCTCATTTCCACGTTCGTCTGATCCGCGGGCGTTCACTGACAAGTATCTTGCTGGAGAGATTGCACTGGAACTGGTCCCGCAAGGCACACTTGCAGAGCGTATTCGTGCTGCAGGCGCAGGTATCCCTGCATTTTTTACTCCTGCAAGCTATGGTACAGAACTGGCGGCTGGCAAGCAGGTTCAGGAATTTGATGGCAAGCCCTACGTACTTGAACACTGGCTAAAAGCGGATTTTGCCTTCGTCAAAGGTGCGCTTGGCGACACATATGGTAATTTGACTTATCGGCTTGCGGGGCGCAATTTCAATCCACTGATGTGTATGGCGGCTCGAAAGACCATTGTGCAAGTATCAAAAATCATAAATGCCGGTGGGATAGATCCTGAAGAGGTCGTTACCCCGGGACTCTTCGTTGATGGCGTCGTGGAAGTCCCCGACCCGCAGCAAGAAGAATTGTTGATCCGTACGGGAGTAGAATACGCATGACTTGGGAAAAGCTTAGAAACCCGCAGATCGCTTGGCGCGCAGCACAGGACATTCAGGATAATGCCTACGTAAACCTTGGTATTGGCATCCCTGAATTGATTGCTAAATTTCAACCTGAAGGTCGACACATTACCTATCACACCGAAAATGGTGTGTTAGGGTTTGGGGCCGCGCCTGCAGAGGGGGAAGAAGATTGGGATTTGATCAATGCGGGCAAGAAGGCGATCACACTGAGCGCTGGTGCTTCATTTTTTCATCATGCGGATAGCTTTGCGATGGTGCGTGGTGGTCATTTAGATCTTGCGGTACTGGGTGCATATCAGGTTGCGCAAAACGGTGATCTTGCCAATTGGCGTGTTGGCTCTAAAGGTGTACCTGCTGTTGGTGGCGCGATGGACCTTGTTCATGGGGCCAAGCAAGTTGCCGTTATCACGGATCACACCACGAAAGACGGCAAGCCCAAACTAGTGGAGAAGTGTACGTTTCCATTGACTGGGGTTGGATGCATTACTAGGGTTTATACATCTCTTGCTGTAGTGGATATCGATAACGGGCGGTTCCTTCTACGCGAAAAACTGCCCAAACTATCGTTTGATGAATTGCAATCTCTCACCGGGGCTACGCTTCATATCAATGGCGATGTTGCAGACCTCACAGTGCCGGATCTAAGCTGATGGTCGATGTTTTTATCTGCGACTACATTCGCACACCCATTGGTCGCTATGGCGGCGGGTTGTCGTCCATTCGTACTGATGATCTTGGGGCGTTGCCGCTTAAGGCGTTAGTAGATCGGCATCCGTCCCTTGATCTTGCGGCTATAGACGAAGTAATCCTTGGATGTGCCAATCAGGCTGGCGAAGACAACAGGAACGTTGCGCGTATGTCTCTTTTACTTGCAGGATTTCCCGTCACGGTGCCGGGAACAACGATGAACCGACTTTGCGGTTCTGGAATGGATGCTATTATCACTGGCGCCCGCGCGATTAAAGCAGGCGAGATGAATTTGGTTATTGCTGGTGGCGTTGAGAGTATGTCGCGTGCGCCTTTTGTGTTGCCTAAAACTACGCAGGCCTTTTCGCGCACGAATGAGTTGTATGATACTACAATCGGTTGGCGGTTTATCAATCCGCTGATGTCTGAACAATATGGCGTGGATAGCATGCCTGAAACTGCTGAAAATGTGGCTGATGATTTTAAAATTTCACGTGAAGATCAGGATGCATTTGCATTTCGATCCCAACAGAAAGCTGGTGTTGCAATGGCCAACTTACGGCTTGCAAAAGAGATCGTCCCGGTAAAGATACCACAACGGCGGGGAGCCCCTTTTTTTGTTGATTCTGACGAACATCCTCGCCCTCAAACTACTACCGAAGCTTTGGCCAATCTCAAGGGATTTGTTCGATCGGATGGGACTATCACCGCTGGCAATGCAAGTGGAGTTAATGATGGGGCAGCGGCGTTGATACTAGCGAGTGCTGCGGCCACTGCGGAACATGGGCTTACACCAATAGCCAAAATTTTGGG
>DLQI01000158.1 GCA_002478745.1 Rhodobacteraceae bacterium UBA7436
GGCAGGATGGTTTAGGAACCTAGGGCCAGGTTTAAAGTAGTTAAATGGAGAATGTTTTGTTGTCCAAAGACGCTATAAAATAGCCCTTCCCACTTCAAGTAGCCTTGTCTGACATAACTGGGGTGGTAGAGTTTTAAATCAGCCCCCAAGCCGGCCTTGAAAACGCGTATCTTGTGGTCGAATCCACCACAAAATCGGTTTTAAAATATGCAAAAAATATTATTGAAAATATAATATTTTTCAAAATTGTATACATTATATTTATTATTTCATATATTTTGCTGTTTTTATTTAAAAATTTCTTGACTCAATCATTTATTGTATGCAATTTTAAAAATAACTTAGACTTATTCCAATCCAAAATAGGAGAAATACCTCGTGTCAGATCGTAACCTAAGTCAGCTCGACCACGCCCTCCTCGAATTGCGCTCCCTTGTCATGAACGGAGAATTTTCTGGTGGGCAACGTTTATCAGAGGTCGCAGTTGCAAAACAGCTTGGGACGTCCCGCACCCCGTTGCGACAAGCAATGGACCGGCTGGTTGCCGAGGGATTGTTGGAACGTATCGAGACTGGCGGCTGCCGTGTCGCAACATTCACCCGTGACGACATTGCGGATGCAATCGAACTGCGCGGTGTCATAGAAGGCACCGCTGCCCGCATGGCCGCCGAGCGCGGCGTAAGCGCAGAATTGTTGAGCCAAGCAAACGCTGTATTGGAAGGAATTGATCGCGCTATCAAAGCCTCGAACGGTTTGAATTTTGAATGCTATGTGCATCGCAACGCAGAATTTCACACGCTTTTGGCTAAATTTTCGGGCAGCGCGCTTGTCCAGCGTGAAATTGAAAGGGTAAGCATGCTGCCCCTTGCTTCACCCTCCGCATTCCTCAGTGAACAAGCCGCGATCCCCGATTTTGTAGATTCTTTGCGTTACGCACAGCGACAACACCGCGCGATCGTGGAAGCCATCACAAACCACGAAGGCGCGCGCGCAGAGGCATTGGTGCGCGAACATGCCCGCCTTGCGCTTATCAATTTCAATTATTTAACCGATGTTCAACCCACCCTCGTTAATGACGTACCAGGGTTAGCATTGGTCGCATCGACATAGCCTCACGAAAGGAACCTATCCGTGTCCAGTCTTTCATCTCTTATAGCCCAGCACACCAATCCAGTCGAAATGCTGCGCAACTCCAAGATCGGGATGTATGTCTATCCCGTGGTTGCCCCCGAATTCACCAACTGGCGTGACGAACAAGGCGCGTGGCGCGATCATGCCGTGCTTTTCGATCAGTCCCACCATATGGATGAATTGATCGTTGAAGGCCCCGATGCAGAGGCGTTCTTGTCTTATGTCGGCATCAACGGATTTACGAATTTTGATCTTAATCGCGCTAAACATTTTGTTCCTGTTACACCTGCGGGACATGTCATCGGCGACATGATTATATTCCGCGAACGCATCGATAAGTTCATTCTTGTCGGGCGTGCGCCCACCGCAAATTGGGTCCGATTTCAGGCAGCATATGGCGAATGGAAGGTCCGTTTGTTACATGACCCACGTTCCAACAGCCGCCCCGACGGTGAACGCATCCTGCGCACTCATTACCGGTTCCAAATCCAAGGCCCTAACGCGCCCGCAATTTTCGAGCGGATCAATGGTGGGCCCGTACCAGACATCAAGTTCTTTCATGTGAATGAAATCAATGTTGGATCTAAAAAAGTCCAAGCCCTGCGTCACGGAATGGCCGGTGCGCCCGGTCTGGAAATCTGGGGTCCGTATGCAGACAAGCATTACATCCAGTCAACAATTTTACAGGCTGCGCGCGACATCGGAGTGAACCTTGTGCAGGTCGGCAGCCGCGCCTATTCCACCAACACACTGGAATCCGGTTGGATTCCATCACCCCTGCCCGGCATCTATACTGGCGGCGGCATGATTGCCGAATACCGCGACTGGCTTGGGGCCGACAGCTACGAAGCCGCTGGG
Organism: Rhodobacteraceae bacterium UBA7436; assembly: GCA_002478745.1. GTDB lineage: Bacteria > Pseudomonadota > Alphaproteobacteria > Rhodobacterales > Rhodobacteraceae > Ascidiaceihabitans. The sequence continues at coordinate 1,990 of DLQI01000158.1, forward strand.
TCCATCGGTGGATCCTACGTTTCAGATGACATTTCCGACTACTACGTGAACCCGTTCGAGCTTGGCTATGGCTTCTACATTGGCTGGAAAAAGGATGATTTCATCGGCAAGGACGCCCTGACAAAAATGAAGGATGGGCCGAATCGCAAGAAAGTCACGTTCGAATGGAACAAGGAAGACGTTCTGAAGATCATCGCCAGCGGGCTTGAGCAAGGCACGCCATTCAAATGGATCGATTTTCCGCAGCCCAACTACGCGTCATCAAGCGCGGACATGGTCATGCAGGGCGACAAGATGATGGGGATGTCCATGTTCAACGGCTATAGCTGGAATGAACGCTGCTTCCTCAGCCTCGGTGTTGTTGACGCGTCCATTGAGGTTGGCGACGTTCTAACCATGAAATGGGGTGAGCCTGAACAGACAGGTAAAACATCAGCCGAAAGCCATCAAGATACAGAAATCCGCGTGCGCGTGTCTGACACGCCCTACGCAAAAGATGCCCGCGAAAACTATGCGGACAGCTGGAGAACTAAGGGCGACTAGGCCCTAAAAAATGGACGGGCGTTCAGGGAGGGCGCCCGCTCACGCACTACAAAAATGTCAACACTGGGAGGTACAGACATGAAATTTAAAAAACTTATCGCGGCATCCGCCGTTGCCTTAGCAGCAGCCCTGCCAGCTGCCGCTGAAGAACTCAGCTTTGCGAACTTCACCCCACCGTTTCACACGATAAACGCATCGGTGATGGAAAAGCTGGACACGATCCTGTCCGAAGCCACAAACGGTGAAGTCACCGTGCGCGGTTATCACGGTGGTGAACTTGGCGCAGGCCCAGTTGAACAGTACATCCGCGTCGTGCAAGGCGTGGCAGATATGGGGTGGGGCCTTCCAGGCTACACATCTTCACAATTTGAAAAGACGATGATTGTTGAACTGCCCGGCACGTTGACCAACGAAGACGACGGGTATGCTGCCATGTGGACAGCCTATGACGACCACCTTGCAGGCGAATTCCCCGGCACAGTGCCCGTCGCCCTTTGGACGTCCGAACCCAACGTGTTCATCATGCGTGATGCAGTGATCCGCACACCGGCCGACCTTGAAGGTCTGAAAATCCGCGTGGCAGGGGCAACTGCTGCTGATGTCGCAACTGCCCTTGGTGCGACCCCTGTGCAAATGCCGATCAACCAAGTCTATAATGCACTTCAGACGGGTCTGATTGATGGCGTCATCACTGGATCGTCCACGCTGAATGATTTCAAACTCGATGAGGTCGCCAACAGTTACACGTTTGGCGCAAACCTTGGTCGCCTGTCATTCTACGCGGTTATGACCGAAGGCACCTATAACGGGCTGAGCGATGAGGCGAAAGCTGTGCTGGATAATTCCAGCAACCAGACAGTTTCACAAAGCGCAGAAGATGCATGGAACGCAACAGCAGATGCAGGCGTCGCAACGGCGCGCGCGTTGTCAGAAAACACATTCGTTGATCTGACGCCGGAAGAAGCCACCGCGTTTGCAGACGCAATCGCTGGTGTAACCGGTGCCTATGTTGACGGTGTTGGTGGCGCGGATGCGCTTGCTGCGATGCAGGCCAACTAAACCATGATCGCGCATCTGCGCACATGGGCGGACAGGCTGATCGGCCTGTCCGCCACAATTGGTGCCCTTGGTTTGTTAGTCGAGGTTGCCGTTATTCTGACAGACGTGATCGGACGTGCATTAGGCGACCCGCTTTATGGTAGTCAGGACATGATCACGATGACCATGGTCATTCTGGTGTTTGGCGGCATGGCAATGTGTGATCGCGACGGCGGCCACATCGCTGTTGATATATTCGAGCCCCACTACCCTTTATGGCTTAATCGTTACATTGATATTTTTGCCGCAACGCTTGGTGCCGTGATTTTTGTTTTCATCGCTTGGGCCATTCTGGAAAGCGCAAAACTTAGCGTTATGCTGAACCTTTCGACGAATTTGCTTCGCCTGCCAAAGGCGTGGATCCAATGGGGACTTTCAGGTCTGGCCATTGTGACTGCTTTGGGCATGTTGCTACGCGCCGTTGAATTAGCGCTGTCGGGCCGTGACATCCGCACTGAAAAGGCCCCATCAGTATGAGCGTAGAATCCATCGGTCTGATTGGCATTACTGCCCTGTTGACGCTGCTCGCCCTGCGCATTCCCGTGGCCTTCGCGATGTTCCTTGTCGGCTTTATAGGCATCTGGACCGTGCGTGGTTGGGACGCCGCAATGGGGCTGCTTGGGTCCGAAACCTTCACCATCGCATCCTCACCCGAACTGGTCGTTGTGCCACTGTTCATCCTGATGGGCAATGTAGCCACATCCACTGGCATGAGCCGCCAATTATTTGATGCAGCCTATGCCATGATCGGTCATATTCGTGGCGGGCTGGCATCGGCCACTGTTGTCGGTTGCGGTGGGTTCGCGGCCCTTTCAGGATCATCTGTCGCGTCTGCACTTACGATGGGCAAAGTATCATTGGCAGAAATGGAACGTTTCAAATATGACCCGCGCCTATCCACCGGCGTTGTCGCGGCGGGCGGCACATTAGGCATCCTCATCCCACCTTCGACCGGCTTTGTCATTTTCGCAATCCTGACAGAACAATCTATCGGACGACTGTTCCTCGCGGGCGTTATTCCAGGGCTTTTGCTGTTGGCGATGTTCATGCTGACCGTGTCGATTATCTGCTATATCCGCCCTTCGGCTGGCCTTCGTGGACCCGTCACCACATGGGATGAAAAACGCCGCGCGATCAGCGGTGCTTTCCCAATCCTAAGCGTCGTCGTGATTACCATCGGCGGCATTTATGGCGGGTTCTTCTCGCCAGTCGAGGCCGCGGGCGTCGGCACTGGACTGGTCATCATCTATGGCATCCTACGACGCCGCCTATCTTTTGCCAATTTTTGGGATGCATCACGAAGTTCTGTTGTGACCACAGCAACGGTCATTCTGATCCTGATTGGCGCACACATGATCAACCCGTTCCTCGCACTCAGCCATTTACCTACCTATGTGGGCGGAGCCCTCGTCGCGCTCGACCTACCCGTACTTGGCATTCTCGCTCTCATGCTTCTTGTTTACCTCGTGCTGGGGTGTTTCCTCGAAGGTTTTGCGATGCTGGTGCTCACCTTGCCAATCTTTTTTCCTGTGGTTCTTGAATTAGGGATCGATCCGATCTGGTTTGGTGTCTTGGTCGTGCTCACGCTTGAAATGGGGCTGATTTCGCCCCCCGTCGGCATCAATGTTTTTATCGTCAAATCCGTTGCGCCAAACGTGTCACTTACCGACATCTTTCGCGGGGTTGCACCGTTCTGGCTGGCTATGCTCGTGACCCTCATCATCCTGATTGCTTTCCCGCAACTGTCACTATTCCTGCCCGATACCATGTTCAACTAAGGGGCCTCACCATTTCTGATCAAAAATCCGCCCTCGTAATTTCCGCCCATTCCGCATCTGTAACGGTGTTTTCAAACTAGGTAGATCAAGTTGTAAAGTCAGGAGATTGATATGAAGACTCAAGTCGCAATCATCGGTGGTGGACCCTCAGGTCTCTTGCTATCCCAACTGCTCCACACGCGCGGAATCGATAGTGTCGTGTTGGAACGTAAGACAAAAGACTACGTTCTGGGCCGCATCCGTGCGGGTGTGTTGGAACAAGGGCTCGTCGCGCTTATGGAAAAAGCAGGTTGCGCCGACCGGCTGCACGCCGAAGGCATACCACACGAGGGCACCTGGATTTCATACGGAGACGAGATGTTTCGAGTGGATTTCACCGAACACACCGGCAAGCTGGTCATGGTCTATGGCCAGACCGAATTGACGAGTGATCTTTACAAAGCACGTGAAGAATCCGGTGGTAAATTTGAATTCAATGTCGAGGATGTGGCAATTCACAGCGCAGACACGGACGCGCCACATATTGACTACATTGTTGCTGGTGAGGCTCGCAGGCTGGATTGTGATTTTATCGCGGGCTGTGACGGGTTTCACGGTGTCAGCCGTCAGTCCATCCCGCTAGACGTGCGCAAAGAATACGAGAAAGTCTACCCTTTTGGCTGGCTCGGCGTCCTCTCGGAAACGCCGCCCGTCAATCACGAATTGATCTACGCCAACTCCCCGCGCGGCTTTGCGTTATGCTCCATGCGTAATGAAAACCTGAGCCGATATTACATCCAGTGCTCCTTATCGGACAAGCCAGATGACTGGACAGATGAGGCGTTTTGGCAAGAACTCAAACGCCGCATCCCTGTCTATCAGGCAGAGACGCTGGTGATGGGCCCGAGCATCGAAAAATCCATTGCACCGTTACGGTCGTTTGTGACCGAGCCAATGCGTTGGGGGAACTTGTTCTTGTGTGGCGACGCCGCACATATCGTTCCACCGACTGGGGCCAAGGGGCTAAATACGGCGGCCTCGGACGTGAATTATTTGTTCGATGGCCTGTGCGATTTTTATGAAAACGCCAGCACAGATGGAATAGATACATATTCAGAGAAAGCGTTGGCCCGCGTCTGGAAGGCAGAACGATTCAGCTGGTGGTTTTCCTCCCTGATGCACACTTATCCCAATCAATCCGAATTTGACCTAAAGATGCAGGTTGCAGAAATTGAATACTTGCGCTCCTGCACATCCGCGCAGCGTTCCATGGCAGAAAACTATGTCGGCCTGCCCTACTGATTCAGGCAGTGCATCCAAATGGCGGGACACTGCATGTGCAGGACGCAAGGGATTCCGCAGGCCCGCGGTTTATCCGTTATGACAAGCGCAGCCATTGACTGTCACAATGGTGTTGTCAGACATGCTAGATAAGGCATGGACGCGTGCCACTTTTAATATCTGTGCTCTCCAAAACCCACTCTCGCCAAAAGAGCGTCTGAGTAAAGACTACAGATACGCTGATATCAAGGCCTCAGCGCAAGCATCACACAAAACGCACGTCTGTATCGTGCTGAAACAACGCGGTTATTCACGCAATTATGGTCTAGTTTGCAACCTGGGGAAGCAGATGGCGGTATCGTCAGACGTACGAGATAAAGCATACAC
>DLQI01000161.1 GCA_002478745.1 Rhodobacteraceae bacterium UBA7436
ATCTTTAGCAGATGAAACACCCAATTCTTTTGGTGCCATGAAGCCTTGGCCGTCGTAGTAGTTTACGCCAACGAAAGTGAACTTCAGGTCAACATCGCGAGACAATGTCCATGTTGTGTTACGTGCCAACATGTCGATTTCGCCAGAAGCAAGCGCTGTGAAGCGTGTCTTGCCAGTTGTTGGGACGAATTCAACAGCATTGCCATCACCCAGAACAGCAGCGGCTACAGCGCGACATACAGCAACGTCAAAGCCTTTCCATTCGCCATTCGCATCTGGAGCAGCAAAGCCAACCAGACCAGTAGTCACACCACAGTTCAACTTGCCACGTGCTTGCACGTCTTCAAGCGTACCGGCAGCTGCTGCGCCAGCCGCAAGGCTTGCTACAGTCATCGCGCCAAATAATACGGATTTATTCATTTTTACCTCTTCCTGATTTTCCACCACATGTTCGGGTGGTTGTCGATGCATTTCACATCGTAGATGATCTAGCCGAACAAGTTCAGCCAGTGTTGGACAGTTTGCTCGGAATTTTGCTTTGGCGTCAAGGGTCAGTTGGTCCTAAACGGCCCTAAGTGCCCAAGTTTAAACGAAAGCGCTAATGCTGCCCCTGCGTCAAGCAATCTGTGAAGCGTCAAAAAACCGCTTTGCATGCCAAAACGCTGCCTTTTTCACATCAGACAACGCCTGAGCTTCTTCATCTGGACCCCACTGTTCTTCTTGCCAAAGCTCGTCGAGACGCGATTTTTTCCACAACTCATCTACGGTTGCATAGCCGTATGCTGTCGCGAATCCGAGAATCAGTGAACCAGACAAGCTAACAAGATCGTGAAAAGCGGCTAACTCATACGCGGTCAGTGCATGGGTTCTATTACTTAGTAGTCTGAGCGTTTTTTCGTCCTGTGGGATATGCATAATTCCCTGGCGCGTCATTAGTGGGGCGTCCAATTCCGACGCTGCCCAAGCAAGGACAGGATCCCACTGCTCAGACTGACGCCCAACCAATTCGATCGGGTCAGTCGCACGGTAGCATAGCAGATCGGCGTCACCATAGGCCGCCAACATGTCAGCAACTTCGCCGTGTTGGATCATGACTTTATCGATAGACGCATTGGCAGAACGGGTGAACGGCATCAAGTTCGGGTTCACAACGCCTTCCTGCGCCTCCCATTCTGCAGCAATGGCATCTGCCAGTGCTTTGGTGGGAACATTCAGCGGTGCTTTGGCTGGTGTCTTCACACCACGGCCATCCAATTGAACAGCAAAACCACCATCGACTTCAGCTACACCAACATTCGTCCAGAACCGTTTTTGTTTCCAGTCACTCATGCGTCTTCACTCCACATCTCAGCCAAGGCCGTCTCGAGCTGGTCAAACCTATCAACCAACCGCGTCGCGGCCTGTAATTTCTCGGGGGTATGATATCCCCAGTTCACGCCGATCGAACGCATTCCAGCGCTGGCGGCCATATCCATATCAAAACTGGTGTCACCGATCATAATCGCTTCAGCCGCATCAACACCCGCTTCGGCCATTGCTGTATGCAACATGGCGGGATGAGGTTTTGATGGATGGAAATCAGCGACCTGTTGGGTCACGAATAGCCCCTCAAGGCCGTGGCCCTCGATCAACTTATCCAAACCGCGTTTGGATTTACCCGTCGCCACGCCCAACAAAACATCAGGCATTGCGTTAAGGCGATGCAAGCAGTCAAGCGCGCCTTCATAAAGCGGCGAAGATGCCACTGTCCCAGCAATGCGGCGCTGGGTCATATAGGCGTCTTTGTAAGCTTGGATCAGCTGGGCATGATCCGCCGGCGTCAAATTCGGCGCAAGTTTCGGCATAAGCACATCTAGCGAAAGACCGACTAGGCCCAACACATCAGCACGCGCCGGTTCTGGTTGATCCATCCCTGCGAAGGCTGCGTTCATGCAGCTGACAATATCCGCTTGACTATCCACCAGCGTGCCATCCACATCAAACACAACCAATCGCAAACGATCACTCATTTAAATGTTCTCAAACGGATCTTCTGATGCCAGATCATTGGTCCAGCCGAAGGTATCCCAGCTGTTTTCCATATGTTCGGGCAATTCAGCCGTCACCTTGATCTCTTTACGTGTGATCGGGTGTTCAAAACGCATGTGACGGGCATGTAGGTGCAACTTCTTAGAAATCACGCCACCCAACTGCGCACCCCAACCATCACCCATGTTCTCCTGACCGGAGCCGCCGTATTTGCCATCACCGATGATCGGATGCCCGATCTCAGCCATGTGCGCGCGCAACTGGTGCGTGCGACCTGTCAGGGGTTCCATCGCAACCCATGCAGCACGGGATGCCACACGGTACAGCGTTGCATAAAGCGTGCTGGCACGTTTCGCGCCAACGGTTTTGTCGACATCACGCGGGTGTACAGCAATCATCTTTTCGCCTTCACCGCTTCCGCCACGGCCACCAGCTTTGACCAAGCCGTACTTCACTTCGCCAACATAAGGCGTTGGAACACCGGCCACCAAAGCCCAGTAGATCTTGCGGGTTTCACGGTGACGCAATGATGCAGTCAAAGACTGGGCAGCAGTGCGGGTACGTGCCAACAAAAGAACACCAGAGGTGTCCTTGTCCAAACGGTGCACAAGACGTGGCTTTTCATCCATGTCAAATTTCAACGCTTCACACATCCCGTCAACGTGACGGGTGTGGCCTGTGCCGCCTTGCGTCGCAAGACCTGCAGGTTTGTTGATCGCGATAACGTGGTCATCTTTATAGATCACGCAGGCCTGGATCATCTTGCGATCTGCATCAGACACGCGGGTCTTGGCCTCTGGGGGTGGTGCCTGATTGTCAGGCAATGGCGGAATGCGCACGGACTGACCAACTTCGACGCGGGTGACAGGTTTTACACGCCCACCATCCACACGCAAATCACCTTTGCGGCACATCTTTTGAACCAGCCCCTGCGGGATATGGGGAAAGCGCTTCTTGAACCAGCGATCTAGGCGTTGATCGCCTTCGTCTTCGCCAACGATTACGGTTTGAACACGGCTCATGCCGTACCTCCTTTGAGGAGCCAAAGGCCCACAAAACATGCGATCAGGGACAATACCACTGACGCCAATACATAAACCCCAGCCGCCCCGATCCGCCCGTCTTGCATCAAGCGCAAGGTATCAAGAGAGAAGGCTGAAAAGGTCGTGAAACCACCCAAGACACCTGTCATCAACAGGGGCATCAGGTAGGGAATTTCTTTCTCCGCGAACCCGGCCCACAACAGGCCAATCGCGAATGAACCGATGACATTGACGGCCAGCGTTCCCATGGGAAAGGCAACAGCCAACCCCACAAGGTATCGCAGGCTTGCGCCCACGGCCCCACCAAGGGCCACAAAGATCATCGTTTTCATCATCAGGGGTCTGTCGCGCTTACCGCGCCACTTGTCAACCTTGCGTCACGGTTCGCGCTTGGCCCGCAGCTTTGCAAAATAGTCGACCCGCTTCTTTAACTCGCGCTCGTGGCCACGTTCAACAGGCACATAAAACTCAGGTCGGTTCATCGTGTCAGGGAAGTAGTTCTGCCCTGAAAACCCATCTTCGGCGTCGTAATCATAAGCATAACCCGCACCGTACCCCTGATCTTTCATCAAAGATGTAGCACCGTTTAAGATGTGCTTGGGTGGTGGTTCTGATCCCGTTTGTTTGGCGGCGTTGCGCGCTGCCTTGTAAGCAACGTAGGTCGCGTTGGATTTAGGGGCCAGTGCCAGATAGGTCACTGCCTGAGCCAAAGCTAATTCGCCTTCTGGGCTGCCAAGACGTTCATAGGTTTCCCAACTCTGCAGGCACACACCTTGGGCCTGCGGATCTGCTAACCCGATATCTTCAACTGCCATACGTGTGATGCGGCGCGCCAAGAAACGTGGATCTTCGCCGCCCTCAAGCATACGCGCGAACCAATAAAGCGCCGCATCCGGATCAGAGCCGCGCACAGATTTATGTAGGGCGCTGATCAAGTTGTAATGTGAGTCACCACTTTTGTCGTATTGCGCAGCGCGGCGCATCAGCCGTGTGGACAATGTGGCCTTGTCAAACTTTGTGTCTGCTTCCCACGCTGCAACCTGTTCGATCAGATTCAACAACGTCCGCCCATCACCATCGGCCATCTCAAGCAGTGCTTCGCGCGCGGGCTGATCCAAAGGCAGTTGGCATTCTAACTCTTGCTCTGCCCGTTGGGCCAACAGCTCAAGATCGGCATGATCAAGGCGCTCTAACACCAACACTTGAGACCGCGACAGAACCGCTGCGTTCAACTCGAACGATGGGTTTTCCGTCGTTGCACCCACTAACAGGATCGTGCCGTCTTCCATGTGTGGAAGGAACCCGTCTTGCTGTGCTTTGTTAAAGCGATGGATTTCGTCCACAAACAAAAGGGTTCCCTGCCCGTTTTGGCGACGAATCCGTGCGGCCTCGAATATCTTTTTCAGGTCTGGGACACCGGTAAAGATTGCCGAGATTTGGACAAAATGCAGATCGGTTTCGTTGGCTAACAAACGCGCAATTGTTGTCTTCCCAACACCCGGAGGACCCCAAAATATGAGGGAGGTTAATGCGCCAGCACCCAACATGACGGTGAGCGGCGCATCTGCGCCCAACACTTGAGACTGACCAATCACTTGGCCTAACGTTTTGGGGCGCAAGCGATCAGCCAAAGGTCGCGGCATGTCTATCGCGGGAGGGGCACCAAATAAATCGGCCATTACAAACGGAACCTAAGTTGAACGCGACTGCCGCCGCGTATGATATCAAGACGCACACCACGGCCAGAGTTTGTTAGCCCCTCGCGCACATCACTAGGGGTTTCAACGACCTTCGAGTTCACGGCTTCGATTATGTCACCACGGCGCAGTCCAACCCGCGCAGCGATTGGAGCAGTGTTTACAACAACAACGCCCGCAGCATTGGTGGACAGTCCCATTTCATCGCTAACGGCTGGATTGATCAAGGCCAACTCAAGCCCTGCTAAAATTGCATCTTCACCGAGTACAGTAAAATCGCGTGGCGGGTAGTCGGGTGCTGAAATCAACTCAACCGTGACATCAGACGCTTCGCCATTTCGGGTACGAGTTACCACAGCAGTATTGCCAATGCCCCCCACACTCATTCGAAACAACATCTCACCACCGGAAATTACCGGTTGACCATCGATAGCTGTAATCACATCACCGACTTCAAAACCTGCCGCACCAAAAGGGCTGGCTGGATGAAGTTCAGTTATGATGATCTCCCCTGATCGATCAAGACCAAAGGACGCCGCCATATCGTAGTCCAGAACCTGGCCAGACACACCTGCCCAAGCACGGTGAAATCTGTCGTTGCCTGCTTTGGCCTGAGTGACAAACTCCGCAACAAGGTCTGAGGGTATGGCAAACCCAATCCCATTGGACCCACCTGATCTGGTTAAGATAGATGTATTGATGCCTATCAAACGACCGGCCATATCGATCAACGCACCACCAGAATTCCCAGGATTTATGGGCGCATCTGTCTGGATGAAATAGCCTGTACCATTGCCTCCAGAGCCACCTGAACGCGCTAAGCCAGAGATGATACCGCTGCTGACAGTCTGGCCCACACCAAAGGGATTTCCGATTGCGAGGGTTAACTCACCGACTTGTACATCGTTGCTGGTGCGCAGTGCGAGACTGGGCAAGTCGTTCGCATCTTCAAGCTGCAGGATTGCAAGATCGCTTGCCTCGTCCCCCAGCAGAACACGGGCGGAATATTCACGCCGATCATTAAGGACAACGCGGATGTCAGTTGCCATACCAACCACATGATAGTTGGACACGACGATCCCATCAGGCGATAGGATCACGCCAGAGCCCAATGAATTTTGCGCCCGTGGTTTAGGCGTGGCACCCTCAAAGAACCGCTGAAAAAATGGGCCGTCCAGAAAGCTATTTCCGCGCGCCTCGGTCACGCGTGTCGCATAGATATTCACCACGGCCGGTGCAGCCTGTTTCACCAATGGCACAAAGCTAAGTTGGATTTCCATTTGTGACTGGGGAACTATTCGCTCTGCCCACACAGGTGCGGAAAAACCAAGAGCGGCGATCAATGCAATAAAGTATTTCATGCTAAATTATATGCGCAGGCCCAGCGGGTCATGCAACCCCTGCCACCAAAGCAGAAATGCAAAAAGCCCCCGCTGAAACAGCGAGGGCTTTGCAAACAACCAAGAAGGTTGCGTAATTCTTATTCCGCGTTTGCTTCTTCAGCTACGCGTGCTTTGTCGCCTGCGCCTTTAGCATCGCGGTCGCGGTCAACAAATTCGATGATCGCCATCGGTGCCATGTCGCCATAACGGAAACCAGCTTTGAGAACACGAACATAACCGCCTTGGCGGTCTTTGTAGCGTGGGCCCAAGATGTCGAACAATTTCGAAACATATTGGTCTTGCTTCAGCTTAGAAGCAGCCTGACGACGGGCGTGTAGATCGCCACGTTTCGCCAATGTAATCATCTTTTCGATGATTGGGCGCAGTTCTTTTGCTTTTGGCAAAGTTGTTTTGATTTGCTCATGTTCAATGAGCGAGCCAGCCATGTTTGAGAACAACGCTTTACGGTGTTCGTGTGTACGGTTCAGGCGGCGGTATCCACGTGCGTGACGCATAGTCTTAATCTCCAAATGTGCTCTCTACGAGCGTTTTTACTTTGTCTGGCCCGCGATGCGTGTCGCTGGCTCTCCTTGGGGCAGATGCCCATCGTATGACGCTAAATCGAGTATCGGTATAACGTCGGTATCGTGTCGGTATTACGTAGGTGCAAACACTTACACAAGACCGGTTTGGTGTGGCGAGCACATGGCCCGCCGCACCGGTATTACTTAAAAGTTATCTTCAAACTTTTTAGCCAAATCTTCGATGTTGTCCGGTGGCCAGTCCTCTACGTCCATGCCTAGGTGCAGACCCATGCCTGACAACACTTCTTTGATCTCGTTCAAAGATTTGCGGCCAAAGTTTGGAGTGCGCAGCATTTCTGCTTCGGTCTTTTGGATCAAATCGCCAATGTAAACGATGTTGTCGTTCTTCAGGCAGTTTGCTGAACGAACAGACAATTCCAACTCGTCAACTTTCTTAAGAAGCAACGGGTTGAACTCAAGACCGTCATCTTCGTCCGCGCGGGACGCTGATTCTGGCTCATCAAAGTTCACAAAGATACCAAGCTGGTCCTGCAGGATACGTGCAGCAAATGCTACAGCGTCGTCCGGCGTGATGGAGCCATCTGTTTCGATCTTCATGGTAAGTTTGTCATAATCCAACACTTGACCTTCGCGGGTCGGCTGAACGTCATAAGAAACTTTCTTAACAGGCGAGTAGATCGCATCGATCGGAATAAGACCGATTGGTGCATCTTCTGGCTTGTTTTTGTCGGCAGCGACATAGCCTTTGCCAGTGTTCACAGTCAGTTCCATGAATACATCTGCACCATCGTCTAGGTGGCAAATGACGTGATCACGGTTCAGGATTTCGATACCAGCGGATTCGCTGATGTCGCCTGCTGTTACAACGCCTGGACCTTTTGCGGAGATAGAAAGACGCTTAGGTCCTTCAACTTCCATACGCAGGGCAACCTGCTTGAGGTTCAAAACGATGTCTGTGACATCTTCACGTACGCCAGCAACGCTGGAGAATTCGTGAAGAACGTTGTCGATCTGTACGGATGTGATCGCTGCACCTTGCAGGGAGCTCATCAGAACGCGACGCAGGGCGTTACCCATTGTCAGACCAAAACCACGCTCAAGCGGCTCAGCAACAACTGTTGCCTGGCGCGCAGGATCGTTGCCTGGCTTTACTTCCAATTGTTGTGGCTTGATCAACTCAGCCCAATTTTTGTGGATCATACGTCCCTCCATTCTAGCTTTTGCCTCATGTCCCAAAGACAAAAGCGCCCGAGGTTTCAAAAAATGCGAATTGGGGCCGTGCAAAACACGCGGCCCCAACCGTAGAGTAATCGCTTAAACGCGGCGACGCTTTGGTGGACGGCAACCGTTGTGCGCCATTGGTGTAACGTCACGGATAGATGTGATGTTGAAACCAGCAGCCGCCAAAGCGCGAAGTGCGCTTTCA
>DLQI01000021.1 GCA_002478745.1 Rhodobacteraceae bacterium UBA7436
CGCGAGCGGTAAGTTGGTCAATCCAGGTGACATCGCATGGGCGCTGGCAGCGGGTGCAGATTTCGTCACATCCGCGCGTGGCTTTATGTTCAGCCTTGGGTGCATCCAGGCATTGAAGTGTAATAAAAATACCTGTCCCACGGGCATCACGACGCATGATCCGCGTTTCCAAAAAGGATTGGTGGTTAGTGAAAAGTATAAGCGTGTTGCTCGTTATGCGACCGATATCCTTCACGAGGTTGAAGTAATCGCCCACTCTGTAGGTGTGAATGAGCCCCGTCTGCTGCGTCGCCGTCATGTGCGCCTGATGCAAGACAACGGACGATCGGTTCCGATGAATGAATTGTACCCAAGCGCACATCCACAGGCGAATTAGGCATGCGCCAAAGCTTGAGAGACAGGGCGATCGGCGTATGTGACGCAAAGATTGGCCTTAAAGGCGAAGGCGTTAGCCTATCTTTTTACGCGTTCTTTAAGAACAAGAACGATGAACCGGAGTTGTTGATGGAAGCAGCAACATGGTGGATCAAGTATCACCAATTGGATCATTTCGTAAAGGCGACCAAAATTCGCGAGATGATTATCGCCGGACTGTGATTGTTACAGTCTCCAAATTCTGCGTGAACAGGCTTGGAATAAGATGAAACACTTCCGACTTTGAGGCATAAGAAACAAAATGCATCAAAGGAGCCTTCCCTATGGCCAATCGTTGGACCAACACACTTAGCCAAAGCGACGTTACCCCAGAGGCCGCGTTTCTTAATCGCCGCCAATTGATCGCGGGGGCCGCCGCTGGATTTGGGTTGGCTGGTGTTGCAGGGGTGTCAAACGCACAAGAGGCGCTAACGCCGAATTCTTGGGAAGACATCACACAATATAACAACTTCTATGAGTTTGGGACGGGAAAAACCGACCCTGCGGAATATGCAGGCGCGCTGACCACAACCCCGTGGACCGTTGAAATTGACGGTATGGTTAAAAACCCTGGCAAGTATGATATCGACGACATCAAGGCAGCGATGACAATCGAAGAGCGGATTTATCGGTTCCGCTGTGTCGAGGCATGGTCGATGGTTGTTCCGTGGAACGGATTTGAATTGGCAGATTTACTAGAGGTTGCTGGCGTTCAAGAAGGTGCGAAATACGTGGCCTTTGAAACATTGTACCGCCCAGAGGAAATGCCGGGCCAAAGGTTCCAGTCACTTGATTGGCCGTATGTTGAGGGTTTACGCCTAGATGAGGCAATGAACCCGCTGACGCTGATGGCAACCGGTATATATGGGAAAGACTTACCCAACCAGAACGGCGCACCACTGCGTTTGGTTGTGCCATGGAAGTATGGATTTAAATCCATCAAATCTATTGTGAAGATTACAATCACGGACAAAGAGCCGCCAACCAGTTGGAACAAAGCCAACGCTCGTGAATATGGGTTCTATAGCAATGTGAACCCAAATGTTTCACACCCGCGTTGGTCCCAAGCCAGTGAACGTATGATCGGCGGCGGACTGTTCGCAAAGCGTGTCCCGACATTGATGTTCAATGGCTACGAGGATGAAGTCGCCAGCATGTATGAAGGCATGGACCTTTCAAAACAAATCTAAGTTGGAGTACTGGGCTGGAACATAGACGGTTCCGACCCTTTGCGCATTTATACTATAGCTATGACACGTAAGGACACTAACATGGCCTGGATCAATCAACTCCTGCGCAAAGTGCCAACATGGCTTGTGTATATAGTAGGGCTGATCCCAGTGCCTTTGTTCCTTTACCTTGCCCAAACTGGTGGGCTGGGCCGTGAGCCGATCAAGGCGCTTGAGCATGAGTTGGGTGAACTTGCGCTTAAGTTGATCATTGTTGGCTTGGCGATCACGCCATTGCGCAAATTCGTTGGGCTGAACTTGATCAAGTTCCGCCGTTCGATTGGGGTCTTGGCCTTTACCTACGTGGCCCTGCATCTGTTGGTTTGGTTGGTTCTTGATGTTGGTATCCTGAGCCAGATTTGGGCGGACATTCTTAAGCGTCCTTATATCACTATTGGAATGGTTGGTTTTGTCGTGATGATCCCATTAGCGGTCACATCCAACAATTGGTCTGTTAAGCGCTTAGGGGGCAAATGGCGTCGCTTGCACCAACTGACCTATGTGGCCGCAGCTCTTGGTGGCCTGCATTTCATCATGATTGCGAAAGGTATCCAGCTAGAGCCCCTTATTTATATGGCCGTAATCCTGTCTTTGTTGGCGTATCGATTGCCAATGTTCGCGAGGAAGCCTGCGCGTCAATGATGAGTGGGTACCGGTGGGCTGTTTAACCGGTTCGCTTATGCCCGACTCGTTACCCATAGATTGCGGCTGCTTTGCACCGAAAAGGGCTGATATTGGGGGCGAAGCCGTGCATTGGTCTATATCTAGAGATTGGCTTGAATTTACCCCGAATTTTATCTGCGCGCGTTCTTGTGATTTTGGTCGCTTCGTCAAAGGAACAGCAAGCTATTCATTTGTTTTTATTCACTTTTCAGTGAAAAACAAAAAAGATGTGTTTTC
>DLQI01000117.1:0-4096 GCA_002478745.1 Rhodobacteraceae bacterium UBA7436
GTCTGACAGCACCGTTGAGGCACCAGCATTGGGACCATAGGCGGTACGACGACTTGCGCGCGCTGAGGCGGCGTTAAAATTGGCGGGCGCACTTGACCGATCTGCGTTTGCCCCTAAGGCAGCTTTCAGTGCTTCGCTGCAGCAACGAAATGCGCCTGTAGTGGAGAGTGGACGCTCGAACAATTATGGCCGAGACTGAGTTTGCAAGTCGTCAACAATTGGAAGACAGACATAAAACGATCGCCTGTGTTTCGGTAACATGCCACTAAATTGAATTTCTATTCCTAGATCGAGACGGACACAAATTAAATTTGATCAGACAAGTCTTCGAAGAAGCGTCTCACGGTTTTTATAGCGCCAAATTTCAATGAGCTGCTCCTGACGTAAATGCCAGCATCACGCCGAGGCATCCCTTTATGCGTAGGCCGGATGACCAGACCGTCCTTCTCCACAAACCTCTCAAGTTGCAGTGGTGCGGACATGATAAAGCTGCCGCTTTTTACAAGTTGAACACCTGTTGCGAATGACGTGGTGCGGATCGTTATAAGTGAGCTCTTACTGCCTTTGGGCAGCGTGTATCGCTCGATGGATCGCTCGGTGACCGGATCGGTAACGAAACTGACCCAGTCGTAGTTTTTAAAGCGCGCGGGATCGACAGTCTCGCCTTGTGAATTGGGGTCATCGTCCCTCATGACAATCCCGTGCTCGATTTGCATCAAGACATGTGCGGCAACCGAGTTGTCAATTTTTTCCTCCGGAATCATGCCGAGATAAACATCGATTTCGCCCGAGATAAGCTGTTCCGCAGGTTCTTCATTATTCAACGTCCGTAAGTCGATGTTCAAACCGGGGAATTCTTGTTTCAGCGCCCCGATCAATCTCGCCGCCCAGTTGAGGTGGAACACGGGGCCCGCGCCGATCCTTAGATTGGAAAGGCCTGCAGAGGCGATTGCCGAGATCTCATCTTTGCCATCTCGGTATTCTCGCTCGATCAGTCTCGCTCGTGCCAGGAACATCTCTCCTGCCTCGGTTAGGGACATCCCGCGATACTCACGGAGGAACAAGGCGGTACCGAGTTCGTGTTCAAGATTTATAATCCGTTTTGTCACCGCAGATTGAGCGACGTTCAGGTGTTTTGCGGCGGCTGTCATTGTGCCGTTTCTGGCGACAGCCAAGAATGCAGTAAGCTGTTTGTCCATATGGTATTCCAATTTGTGATGGAGCTAGTTCCAGATTGAATTATACAGACTAGCACTTTCTGCGTAATGTATCAATTGAGACGGCGATGTTCTGGGGAGGCAGCTTGTGAGAACGGTTTTCGTACTTTTTGATTCCCTGAATCGTATGGCGCTTGGTGCCTACGGCGGCACGTCGATTGCGACCCCAAACTTTGACCGGTTTTCGAGAAAATCCGTGACCTTTGACAAGCACTATGTCGGCTCGCTGCCATGCATGCCCGCTCGGCGCGATATGCATACCGGTAGGCTGAATTTTACCCATCGCAATTGGGGGCCACTTGAACCGTTCGATGAAAGCTTTGCCCGGATACTCAGCAACAACAGTGTATACACACATCTAATTTCGGACCATCTGCACTATTTCGAGAACGGTGGTTGGGGCTATGCAAACACTTTTGACAGTTGGGATTTCGTGCGCGGTCAGGAGTACGACGCACTGAAGGTCATGGTGCGCCCACCGGTCGAACGCCTTCGTGAGCGCTTCGACGACAGGCACTACCCGTTGCACAAGCTGCCCAATGAGGGTGCAATCACACGGGGCAATGCCGACAAGACAGCCTTTAAAAGGATGCGCGGGGCAATTACCGAAGAGTCCTTGACCGAGGAAGACGAATTCCCGACGGCCAAGTGCTTTGCAAAGGCATTCGATTTCCTCAACACCAACCGTGGCGAGGACGACTGGTTCTTGCAGCTTGAATGCTTCGATCCTCACGAGCCGTTCGTTGCACCTGAGCGGTTCAAGACAGCTTATGACACTGGTTATCAGGGCAAAATTCTCGACTGGCCGCTCTACGAGAAGAATGCTAATTCAGCTGAAGAGATAGCAGCCATACGCGGCAACTACGCGGCTCTTGTAGCGATGTGCGATGAATATTTCGGGCGCCTTCTGGACTATTTCGATGAACATGATCTGTGGAAAGACACGGCGTTGGTCCTGACAACGGATCACGGATTCCTATTGTCCGAGCACGATTGGTGGGCCAAAAACCGGATGCCTTATTATGAAGAGATTAGCCACATCCCGTTGATGGTCTGGCATCCTGAACAAGGCGCAAAAGCTGGCGAACGACGCCAGTCGTTGACGCAGACCACTGATTTGATGCCCACGATCCTAGAACTGCACGGCTGCACGGTTCCGGATACCGTCACAGGATATTCGATCCTCCCGATGCTGAAAGAAGAGGTTCCCGTTCGGAACAGTTTGATTTTTGGCATGTTTGGTGGTCCCGTCGGTATAACCGATGGGACTTACACCTATTACCGATACCCAGTGGATATTTCAGGCAAGAACCTGCATCTCTACACGCTGATGCCTGCCCACATGATCGATCTATTTGACATCAGTGAACTACAATCATGCGAGCTGGCGCAGCCTTTCAATTTCACCAAAGGGGCACCGATGCTCAGGATGAAGCTCGATCCGAAGAATACGCAAGTGGGCCAAGACGGTGACACGTTGGAAGATTGTGAGACCACGCTCTACGACGTTGCCGCAGACCCACGTCAAGAAAACCCGCTTGATGACGCCGCCCTGGAAACGCGCCTGGAGGCAGAGATAGCCCATCATTTCGCGCTGCATGACGCACCGCCTGAACTGTTTAACCATTTCGATTTAGCGCAACCTGGTGTCGCGCTAGCGGGAGATTAATTCGTAACCAAGTCCAAAATCTATGGGAGGAAAATATGGAATTTTTAGGAACACTTAAAGGCTTACTTCTGACGGGCGCCGTTTTGGCGGTGTCCACCACCGGTGCGCTTGCGGAATTCCCCGAGCGCAATATTGAGGTCATTCACCCCTGGGGCCCTGGCAATGCGATGGCCATGAGCCAAGTCGTTGCCAAGGCCATGGGTGAAGAGCTTGGCACGGATATGCCAGTGATCTCGCTGCCGGGTGCGGCCGGAACTAAGGCGCAGACGACGGCTATGGGAAAACCTGCTGATGGCTACACGGTCTTTGACGGTTATGTTGCTCCGCTGGTTCTGCAACCGATCCTTGGCAACGCAGACTGGAATTTCAAAGATTTCAAACCGCTTAGTGCCGCTGTGGCAAATGCGTTTGCTATCGCCGGACAAGTGGGTGAAGGGCGTTGGTCAAACTTCGAAGAGATGATGGCCTATTGCCAAGAAAACCGCGGCGAGTTGCGCTATTCTTCGGGGTCGCGCAACAACCTGCCGCATATGGTTATCGCAAAAGCATTGCAGGGCTATGATTGCGTGGCGCAAAACGTGCCCTACACTCAGGATGGTAACGTCTTCAAGGACCTTGGATCAAAAGTTCTGGACTTCGCATTCGTCAACGTGGGCAATTTCCGGTCCAACCCCGACAAGGTGAAAATCTTGCTGGTTCTCTCTGAACTGGAAAGCTCGAAAAAGGCTTTTCACGGCGCGCCGACAATTGGAGAACTGGATCTTGATCTAGGGCTGTCCAATCTCGGTCCAATGGGCTGGACCTGGTGGATCGTCAACCCGGACACCCCTGACGATGTGACCGAGAAACTGCGAGGTGCGATGGAGCGTGCCATGGCGCGCCCAGAAGTGATCGAAGCGGTCGAGGCCATTGGATTTGTTCCGCTGAATTGGGACCACACGATGTACGAAGAGATCGTGGGCGGCGTGGATGCGCAGCTAAACTCCATGGGCAACGCTTTGTCCTGGGAAGAAGAAGAGTTGAAGAAGCTTAACTAAGAGGATCGCACGATGGCATCATCAAGAACGCTGAACTTTTTTGCTCTTGGATTTCTTCTCGCTGTCGTCGTGACCGTCTTCTGGCAGATCGGAACCGATCTGAAAGAACAGGGGATCGCCAGTGGCGGTCCCTACGACAATGCGGCCGCGTACCCGCGCATCATTGCGATATT
>DLQI01000117.1:4118-4274 GCA_002478745.1 Rhodobacteraceae bacterium UBA7436
GTGGCCGTTCTTCTGGCTTTTCAATTCGGGATCGAAATTCTTAAAGGCAAAGCCGCACCTGAGGCAGAAGGGGGTCAGTTGGCGGAAATCCAACCGTCCGACCTCGGCCGCGCCGGAATGATATTAGTGGTCTTTGCCCTCTATCTGATGGTTCTG
>DLQI01000071.1 GCA_002478745.1 Rhodobacteraceae bacterium UBA7436
GCTTTGCGAATCCAGTGGAAACGCAACATTTCATCGGTCGTATTGTGCAGCGTCCAATCCGTGGCGGGGGGTAAAAATGCGTACCCACCTTCGGTAAGCGTATGCATTTTGCCATCAACGGTTAGGCTGGCACTTCCCTCGACAACAAACAATACACCCTCTGCCCCTTCATCTAACTCAGGACGGTCAGACCCTCCTCCGGGTGAAACCTCCATGATATACTGCGAAAATGTTTCGGCAAAACCGCTTAGGGGGCGGGCAATTACCCAAAGGCGTGTGTCTTCCCAGAATGGCAAGAAACTGGTGACAATGTCGCGCATAGTGCCTTTGGGGATGACAGCGTAGGCATCGGTGAAAACTGCGCGATCGGTCAGCAGTTGATCTTGGCCTGGGTGGCCCCCTTTGGGTGCGTAATACTTTGGCGACATGAAAAACCTCAATTTGTGTTGTTCTATGTAGGGGCGCTGTCCGCATAATATCCACCCGCAATCGAACGAAGGCACTGTTCGTGTGGATTTGATAATCAAACGATCGAAGCGATGGGTAAAAAGAAGGCTATACAATCCATAAATATTGGTTATCAATCATAACTAATTATCTAGGGAGCGCGGTATGGAAATTTCAGGACAAATGGCATTGGTCAGTGGTGGCGGCAGCGGACTGGGAGCGGCGACTGCACGCCATCTCGCCAACTTGGGCGCCAAAGTGGCAATCCTTGATTTTGATATTACCCGTGCACAAGCGGTTGCTGAAGAAATTGGTGGCGTGGCTGTTCAAGCCGATGTTGGGGATGAAACAGCTGTGAATGTGGCTATGGAAAGCGCGTCTGAGCAACTTGGCGACGTTGCACGGATCGCCGTAAATTGCGCAGGCGTTGGTTTAGCGGCCCGCATTGTTGGACGCGAAGGTAAGCTGTCCTTTGACGTTTTCGAAAAGACCCTGCGCGTCAACCTATTTGGGACTTATAATGTAATGAGCCATGCCGCACGGCGTATGGCCGAACTTGAGCCGCTTGATGACAGCGAGCGCGGCGTGATCATCAATACCGCTTCCGTTGCCTTTGAAGATGGCCAGTTGGGCCAAGCAGCCTATGCCGCATCCAAAGGTGCAATTGCATCAATGTGTTTGCCAGCCGCGCGTGAGCTGGCCCAATCGGGTGTCCGTGTCATGGCTATCGCACCTGGGCTGTTCCAGACCCCAATGATGGAAGGGCTGCCCCCAGAAGTAACATCAAAGATTACAGCAAACATTCCTTTTCCTGCCCGTTTGGGTGCGCCCGAGGAATACGCGTTGTTGGCCGCACAGATCGTAAATAATAGGTTCCTCAATGGCACCACAATCAGATTGGACGGCGCTGTGCGCCTACCACCGCGTTAAGGGAACGTTATGTCCAAACCGATGCTGAAAATTTCTGTCGAAGGCAACATCGCAACCCTAACGATGAACCGACCCGACAAACGTAACGCAATGTGTGAAGCGCTTTTGGGCGACTTGGACACCTTCTTTTCCAACCCACCAAAAGAGGTGCGCGTTGTTATTATAACAGGTACCGCTGGCCACTATTGTTCAGGTCTAGATCTGTCTGAACACGTGCATCGTTCAGCCGAAGAAAATCTATATCACTCCCGTGCATGGCATGGCGTGATGGAGAAAATACAGTTTGGTGGCTTGGCAGTTGTCTCAGCGATGTTCGGTGCCGTCATCGGTGGTGGGCTTGAGATAGCAGCGGCCACCCATGTGCGCATTGCAGAACCTTCGACTATCTTTCAGCTGCCAGAAGGGCGCCGCGGTATCTTTGTTGGTGGTGGTGCCACCGCTCGCGTTGGACGCCTGATTGGCGCCGACCGTATGACCGAGATGATGCTGACTGGTCGCAAATATAATGCAGATGAGGGGTTGGCCTTGGGCCTCACTCATTACTCAGTTGGTGAAGGTGAAGCATTAGAACTAGCACAGCAATTGGCTGGCAAGGTTTCTCGCAATGCGCCCGTGTCAAATTACATGATGATCCAATCGATTTCACGGATCAACGACATGTCTCAAAGCGATGGTTTGTTCACAGAATCCTTGGTTGCGGCGATGTCCCAAACAACACCGGACGCCGAAGAGGGGCTAAAGGCCTTTCTTGAAAAACGTGCCCCAAAGTTCCGGTGATGTGATGGGCAAAGCGGTCTCCAAAAAGGGTGAACAGCCCAGTGTCGATAAGACAAACTTTGAGACTCTAAATGGGTTCACGGGCTATCATCTGAAACGGGCTACGAACCTGATGATGTCGGATTTGAACGCAACGTTGAAACCGTTTGAATTGCGCCTCTTATCCTACACGGCCCTGGTTTTGATCGTTGATAACCCGCGCATTAGAATGTCGCAATTGGCGGCGGCGATGGATGTTGAACGCCCGAATATGGTTGTGATTGTTGATGCGCTGGAAGGCCGTGAACTAATCAGCCGCCAACGCCTTGAAACTGACCGCCGCGCCTATGCTTTGAACATTACGCTGGCTGGGCGAAGCTTGTATGAAAAAGCAACCGTTGCGGTGCGCGGACACGAAGAGCGCCTAACGCGCCAACTTGATGCACAGACCCGTGACAAAGTTATTGAAGCTATGAAATTGATCCTGAAAATCGGGGGAGTTGCGCACACATGAAACGTACAACTGAATTTTTGAAACACGCCGTAACACGCACCGACCGTGATGATAGTACAATTCTCCTCACCTCAGATTATACAATGGGGCCTGTGACGGATCGCACTGGTGACTGGCTGCACAATTGGGCCGACAAGGCTGGTGATCGCGTGTTCATAGCTGAACGCAGCGGTGCCGGTTGGCGGGAAGAAAGCTACATAGCTACCTTGCAAAAGATACGTGCGATTGCTGCGTCATTGCTTGCACGTGGAATGGGGCCAGAAACCCCGATTTTGATTATGTCAGGTAACGGGGTTGATCACGGATTGCTCACATTGGCCGCGCATTATGTTGGCGTTCCGACAGTTCCCGTGGCGGAACAGTATTCACTGATCAGTGGTGCACATGGGCGATTACAACATGCCGTAGAGCTGGTGCGCCCCAAGATGGCATATGTCATTGATGCCGAACAGTACGCCGCCGCTATCGTCCATCCTGCCTTGAAAGATGTGGAAATCGTTGCAACCAGAACAGGGCAGGTGGGTAATGTCACGTTATTTGATAGCCTTCTGGCTGGTGACAACAGCGTTGATGTTGATGCCGCCTTTGCATCTGTCACACCAGATACCGTTTCTAAAATTTTGATGACCAGTGGTTCCACATCCTTACCAAAAGGCGTGCTGACCAC
>DLQI01000110.1 GCA_002478745.1 Rhodobacteraceae bacterium UBA7436
GTCGAAATTGTCGGGCAAATTCGTTGCGATACAGCAGCGAGTGATCCAAGCGACGTTGTCGAGCGTGTCTTGAAGGCGGGTAAAGTCATGCAGGTCTTTGAGCGTTGATGGGCGGTATAGGCCGGTCTCCATGTCCAGCGTGTTTACTGCGGCACCACCAGTTCCAAAGTAGACTTTCTCGCCGCCCACTTCGATGGAACGATCAGGGTCACGGCCGTGCAGCACAAAAGTTTTAGCGGACATCGCAATCGCATCTTCGACCAATGCGTTGGGGAAACTGACGCGCCCGTTGTCCGTTGCGATCGCCCCTGCCGCAACCAAATCGTCACGCAGTCTATCGGGAACTTCACCCATTCCTAGATCACTCAAGAGGCGTAGGGCTGTTTGATAAATGTCCTTCAAATCAGTTTCACTTAAGGGGCGATATTGCCCACCAATTTGTCCGGCAGGCGCTGGATTGACCTTTGGTGGAGCTGCACGCTGAGCCAAGCGGTGTTGGCGTCCTGAGCGTCGGGATTTTGGCGGTGTTTTTGACATAGTATCCCTTGGGCTCATACGTGCGAAGTGCTTCAGTACAGACTAGGAAGAGGCTGAATTGATGAAGCAATGACTTTCTTATAGATTAACCTACTCGAAATATTGGTTTCGATGAATTGAGAATAAAAAATTTGCGATTGACGAAAGGTTAGGTTTTCAGATCAGTCGGGACAAACGAATTGAAGGAATCCAAAGATGAAAACGCAGACACGTGTTGTGGTTATTGGTGGTGGTATTGCTGGCTGCTCAACCCTGTATCATTTGACCCAAGAGGGCATGACAGATGTTGTATTGGTTGAGCGCAATGAACTGACATCAGGCACCACATGGCACTCTGCGGCGCAGGTTACGAATTTTGGCATGAACCAAACGATGGTCGGGCTTAAGACGCACTCGATCAACCTGTATAAAGATCTGGCTGCTGATCTCGAATATCCGGTGAACTACAATCACGGCGATGGAGGCATCCGTCTTGCCAACACTGAGGAGCAGATGGAGGGTTACCGCCACTTTGCCTCGATGGCTCGCGGCATGGACGTTGAGTTTGAAGTGATCGATGCCGCGGAATGTGCCCGCCGCCATCCATTGATCTCGACTGATAATTTAATCGGTGGCCTTTGGGACGGTAATGATGGTGACATCGATCCCGCACAATTGTGTCAGGCACTTGCGCGCCGCGCCCGCAAAGCGGGGGCCGAAGTGTACCGCAACACACCAGTGACGGGGTTGACCCAACACAAAGACGACAGCTGGACGGTCCACACGGAACATGGTGACATCGATTGCGAAATCCTAGTGAACGCCTGTGGCTATCGCGTGAATGAGGTTGGCGCGATGATGGATGTGCATCACCCCGTCATGTCGATGGAACACCAGTATTTTGTGACCGAAGACATTCCGGCAATTGCTGAGGCAGGTCATCGTATGCCACTGCTGCGTTGCCCGATCAGCGACTACTATTGCCGTCAGGACAAGAACGGTTTGTTGGTTGGGTTCTATGAGCAGGATTGCAAAACATGGGGCATGAACGGGATAGACCCACATTTCGTCAACGCCCTATGTCCTGATGATTTGGACCGCGTGACGGACGTGTTGGAAGGGGCCTTTGCCCGTATGCCTGCGCTGACCGAAGTTGGCATTCACACAATCGTAAACGGCCCTATTACCTATACAATTGACGGTGCACCGTTGGTTGGTCCAATTCCGGGCAAACGCAATGCGTTCTGTATCATTGGTCTGCGTGCAGGCCTAGGCGAGGGTGGCGGTCATGGCTGGCTACTGGCCCAACAGATCGTACACGGCGAAGCGTGCTATGACACATGGTGTATCGATCCGCGTCGTTTTGCGGGGCACACAAATGTTGAACTCACCGCGCTGAAAGCGATCGAGGATTACCAAAACGAATTCCGGTTCCATTTCCCGAATGAGCATCGCCCTGCCGGTCGTATGGCCAAGACCACACCACTGACCCCTGTGATGGCGGCTGAGGGTGCTGAGTTTACTGTTGTGAATGGATGGGAGCGGGTTGAGTTTATTAAGCCCACACCTGATTTCAAAGTCACCCACAGCTACCGTTTTGATGAAAGCTTTAACGTGGTCAAAGGCGAGGTTGAGGCCGTGCAAAACGCGGTTGGCCTGTGTGAGGTTAATGGTTTTAATCGCTACGAAATTACAGGGGCTGATGCACAAAGCTTCCTTGATCGGATGATTTGTGGACGTCTGCCAAAGAAGGCTGGCAAGGTTGGTTTGGCCTATCTGTTGAACGAACACGGTATGCTGAAATCCGAGGCAACGATTGCGAATATTCCCGCATCCGATCGTGGGCCTGATCGTATCTGGTATGGGTCAGCGGCGGCATCCGAATCCCATGACATGGATTGGTTGATGAAGAATTTGGGCGCTGATGAAGATGTGCAAATCAAATCGCTGACCAATGATCAAACTATCCTTGTTCTCGCAGGTCCAAAAGCGCGTGATGTCCTAAGTGCCGTCAGTCGTGATGATTGGTCCAAAGAGGGTTTTCCTTGGCTGTCTGTGCGTGAATGTTTCATCGGATTTTCACCAGCTACCGTGATGAGCGTTAGTTTCTCAGGGGAGTTGGCCTATGAAATTCATATTCCAAATGCTTCCCTCTATGCCGCCTACCTTGCGCTGCGTGATGCTGGCAACGCACATGGGTTGAAACTGTTCGGTGCGTTGGCTGTTGAATCCATGCGCCTTGAAAAAGGGTACCTGCATTGGAAGGCTGATATTCTCATAGAATTCAATCCATTCGAAACTGGCTTGGATCGTTTTGTGCAAATGGATAAGGCCAATTTCGTTGGTAAAGAAGCCTTGATGGAACAGCACGCTGAGGGGCCGCGCAAACAGCTTGTTACCTTGACGCTTGATAGCACGGTGGCACCTGCACATGGCGGGGCTTCGGTGATGGTTGAGGGTGCTGTTGTTGGTACTGTGACCTCTGGTGGATGGGGCTATCGCGTTGGGCAAAATTTGGCCTATGCCTTTGTTGAACCGGACATGGCGAAGGTTGGAGCCGCGTGTGAAATCGACGTGCTTGGGCATCTTATCAAAGCAACTGTTTCACCCATGGGGCCTTATGATGCAACAATGACTTTGGTGCGGGGTTAACCCCCCACCAAACGAAAAGAGACTCTGGCCTCTTGGCAAACACCCGAATTTTGAAGTAGAACAAAGAGTGAACATTAATTGGGATTCTCTACTGCGTGTATGTCTGGTCTTATTCTCAAAAATCGTATCTCTCGCCCTGCAAATCCATCTGTGCAGCAAAAGCCGGTCTTGTCCGAAGCCTTTGTGACGACTGCTACAGATGCGGGGGTTGTGGGATTTGTATTGGCCGGATTGCAGGATCGTGTGGCACCTATTTTGTGGGTGCAGGACTATCTGTCGCAAAAGGAATCGGGGCGTCCCTATTTGCCGGGGATCGGGGCCACGCGCCCTATCATTCGGGTCACAGTCAGCCGCCCACTAGATGTGTTATGGGCGATGGAAGAGGGGCTACGGTGCAAGACCCTTGCCTGTGTCGTCGGCGAACTTTGGGGCGATCCCAAAGCGTTGAATTTCACAGCCACCAAACGATTGGCACTGCGATCAGAAGCGGCTGGAACACCTTGTTGGCTGTTGCGACGCAGCGCCAGTGCAGACCTCAGCGCGGCCCGCGAACGGTGGCGCATTTCATCACTGCCTTCAGCCCTACATCCAGAAGATGCGCAAGCACCGGGGGATCCACGTTGGAAAGCCGAATTATTTCGCTCGCGCAGCGGTTCCGCGGGCGCGTGGGTTGCACAATATGATCGATCGTCGGATCGTATCGATCTTTCTGCCGCACTTCGCGATGGAGCGGTGGGAGAGGGTGATGGCACGCGCAGGCACGCGGCCGCCCTCTGATGTGCCTGTGGTGTTGGTTCATGAAGGCGCGCATGGGCAGGTAATTTATGCGACCAATCGTGCGGCCCGTTTGGCAGGGATCGCCAGTGGTGCACGTGGTGTTGATATGCGCGCGATTTGTCCAGAGTTGCGTGTTGATTATGCCGATATTGCTGGGGATCGTGTCGCGTTAAACCGCCTATCGCTTTGGGCACGACGTTGGTGTCCCTGGACTGTGACAGACGGTGAAAATGGTTTGATCCTAGACACAACAGGGGCCGACCATCTTGCGGGGGGCGAGGTTGCGATGTTAGCTGAAATGGAAGCACGACTTGCGGTATCTGGCTTGACCCCGCAGTTGGCGATTGCCCCAACATGGGGGGCTGCTTGGGCCTTAGCACGGTACGGAACCGTGCGTGCAATTTGTCATTATGAGCAGGTCGCAGAGACCCTCGCGCCCTTATCGGCGGCGGCCTTACGCTTGGACGGTGCCACGCTTTTATTGCTGCGCCGCCTTGGTTTGAAGACTATCGGGGCTTTGGCTGATGTGCCACGGCTGTCCATGGCTCGCCGTTTTGCGCGCCATGCGTTAGAGCGCAATCCAATGCTGCGCCTTGATCAGGCAATGGGCCGCTTGGCGGAACCTGTGGCAAGCGTTGAGGAACGTCCATGGATCATCGCCCAAGTGCGATTGCCTGAACCGATCCAAGATCCAACGGCTTACTTGCCTGATCTGTGCGCATCGTTGTGCGCGCAGTTGATGGCAGAGGGTAAAGGATGTCGCCGTCTATCATTGGCCGTGTACCGAACGGATGGTGAAGTCAGCACATTAACCGCAGCCACCGCCGCGCCCAGTCGCGATGCAAAACACCTGCGCAGTTTGTTCGATGATAAGTTGGATAAGATAAACCCCGGCTTTGGTTTTGATTTAATC
>DLQI01000073.1 GCA_002478745.1 Rhodobacteraceae bacterium UBA7436
GTCTGACAGCACCCATTATTCCTGTGGGAAGGCTCCGCCCTGTTGTCTACGGGTTTTGATAAACGCCTCGATGTTGCTGGCAGCCGAAGCACCATGTTCAGGGTCTTTGAATTTGGCAAGGTCCTGAGTCCAGATGTCGGTCGCCCGCTGCGTAGACGTCTTAGCACCAGCGTCCGTCCACGCACCAAAATTCGTCAGGTCCGAGACGAGAGGCGCGTAAAACGCTGACTGATACCGATCTATCGTATGCTGCGTTGCAAAAAAATGCCCGCCCGGATCAACCTCGGCCAAGGCATCAAACCCGATCTCAGCGTCATTGCCTACGGGTTTCACACACAGTTCAGCCATTGTTTGGAGAGCCTCTACATCGTTGATGAATTTCTCGTAACCAAAACTCAATCCTCCCTCCAACCAGCCCGCTGCGTGGACCGTCAGCGTGGCATTGGCCATTACCCCGCCCCAAATCGCCATGTTCGTTTCGTTTGCGGCCTGCATGTCAGCAGCGTTTGATGCAGCACCCGTCGCAGAGCGCCACGGCAAGCCGATGTGGCGTGCCAATTGGCCTGCGCCGATCTGCATTTTCACATGCTCTGGCGTTCCAAACGCCGGAGAACCTGATTTCATATCCACGTTCGAGCTGAACCCGCCGTAGCTGATTGGTGCACCTGCGCGAGCCAGTTGGGCCAATGTGATGCCTGTAAGCGCTTCGGCGTGTTGCAAGGTTAGCGCTCCGGCCACGGTGATCGGGGCCATTGCGCCCGCCAAGCAGAACGGTGTGATGATGGTCATCTGGCCTGCACGGGCAAAGTCGATCAACCCTTCGGCCATTGGAATATCTAACATGCGCGGCGAGTTCGAGTTGATAACCGTCGTGCCCCAAATCCCATCCGTAAAATCATCGTCTGAAAGGTTCAGTGCCAAGCGGATCATCTCGAAACTGTCGCGCACCTGTTCCGATCCTCGGGAGTAGACAAACATCGGTTTGTCGCAATGGGTCAGTTGCGCACGCATCATCTCATAATGACGAAATTGTATTGGGACGTCTTGAGGTTCAACGCAGGGGCCAAGCATGTGGATCACGTCATAGGTCTGCGCCAACTTCAATGTCTCGACATAGGCCTCCAGATCACCCGGTCTGCGACCCCGATTTAGGTCGGTCGCATTCGGGCAACCCGCACCCGCCATAAACAACATCGCGCCGTTCTCATATGTCAGCGCGCGCTTAGGATTTGCCGCGCGCAAGCGAATGGACGAAGGCGCAGTTTGCAAAGCAGCGGTGACAATATCGCGCCCTATGAATATCATTTCGTCCTCAACGCGTGCGCCCGCCTGCCGGAAGATATTACGGGCCTCGGGCAGTAGAACCTTGATACCCAATTCTTCAATCACCCGCAGGGCGGTATTGTGGATGTTTGCGATCTCGTCGTCAGAAAACACAGCTTGGGGCTCAAACGGGTGACGCAGGTTCACATAATCCGTTGCACGCACTGGCTTTGCCGCATCTGATTGAGCACGACGACGGCCACCTGACCGGCGTGATTTGTTTTCACGAAGCATCTGAATCTCCCTTGGCTGGGCTGATTTTACTAAAGGCGATCCAGTCGTTGCGAAACGATGATCCAACCGTTGGATCGAGAACCTTGCCGGTGAAAGCAAAAAAGTAGTCATCCAACATCGACATACGTTCTTCCATGACTTCATCGGGGTTCATCGCAAAGTATCCCACCTGCGCAAAATACAGCACACGTGCGCGTACCAGGGCTTCTTGCGGCAAATAGTTGAAACGCTGGAAGAGAGCCGCGATGATAGCGATCCGCCCGGTATCTTCGCCTCGCACCAGTTCGAGCACGCGGTCATCAAGACGCGCCCAATCCCGCACCGCTTGCTCCAGAGGTGAATTGAAGTTGTCCGGATTAGTCCAGATGGCAAAGAACGACAGGATACCACAGTCAAGGCTGTCTGCGTGATCCAGTATCTGCTTGAGTCGCTGGCCGTTTACTGCGAGCCATTCGTTCAACATTCCATCCAGCAATTCTTGGCGCGATTTGAAATGCCAATAAAAGCTGCCCCTACTTGCACCTATAGACGTGGAAAGTCGCGTAATTTGTACCGCATCAATGCCGTCTTCCATCAAGCACAACATCGCGGCTCGCAGCCAGTCTGCGCGGCCCAATTGAGGCTTTACGGCAGCTTCAGTTTGGATTTCCAACGTGTTCATTTGACTGCCATACAGGGTTGTACGGTGATAATCAATCCTGTATGGATTGCCTTGTTCAATCTAGGAGGGCCAGTTAATGAATAAAAGTCTACCAAGGGTGCATCGATTTGCAAATTTGCAATTCCAACCAAGATTTGAATACGGTGATCAAGCCGCAGCAATTCAAGTTTGTGGTGCTGAGGATATGTCGGAACTGGCATCAGGATATGGTCGCCTAACCAATGCGCGGTTTCCATGGACGATAAAATATGACGAAATACTTATCGTGTTAGAGGGTGAACTTACAGTGCATGCTAATGGTAAGTCTTTAACTGCTGGCCCGTTTGATTCAATTTGGCTGCCCAAAGGAACGAGTTTGGAATACGAAGCTGAAAATGCATTAATTGTATATGCCATTCATCCAGCAAATTGGGCTGAGAATGAAAATTGACCGTCTCCCAAACCACGATCTGACTAATGGTTGGACCAATATATTAGAACAGAGGCAGTCTTCGCCTCCTCTCACCACCGACATTCGGGTTGATATGTTGGTGATTGGTGCCGGAGCCGCTGGATTGGCTGCTGCTCGTAGAGCCGCCGAAATACACCCCAACAGGACAGTTGCTCTTGTTGAAGCGGGAAGGTTAGGTGATGGCGCATCAGCACGCAACTCTGGCTTTGTTATTGATTTACCGCATAATGTTGGCGCAGATCTAGATGATCTGGATACATTGAAACGGTCCTTGCGTTTGGCCAGAGCTGCCCGGAAACACCTTGATGAAATGGTCACGATAAATAACATCGAATGCCAATGGAGCCGCCAAGGCCAATTGATGGGTGCCCGATCCCAATCAGGTGAAAAAGTCTTGGACGCCTTTATAAAAGGTCTCGATTTACTAGGAGAAACCTATTCTGAAATGGACGGTGGTGCAGTTCACGCGCGTACTGGGATGACATATTATCGGCGAGCCATCCACACTCCTGGCACCGTTCTCATGCAGCCAGCGGCTTTAGTGCGCGGATTGGGTGAAAGTCTTCCTAAAAATGTTTCATTCTATGAAAATACACCAGTTTTAGAAATTGATTATGGTTCAAAAGTGATTGCGATTACAAAAGGTGGAAAGATTACTGCAGACCGATGCATTCTTGCGGTGAATGGGTTCGCTCCTTTCTTGGGCCACCTGAAACGTAAGATTTTCACAATTCAAGCTTTTGCCTCGATGACTCGCGCTTTAACGGACGACGAACAGGCAGCATTGGGCAATCCGGCGGACTGGGGGTTGGTGCCGGCAATGGCCTTTGGTGGGCCGACGATGCGCTATACAATGGACAAGCGGTTAGTCATGCGCAGTTTTTGGGGGAAACGGCAAAGCGATGTTGTTCGCTCGGTCGAGTACAGACGATCACGTGACTTGCAACTTCGGCAAATTCGGGACCGGTTTCCAATGATACAGGGAGACCCGATTGTGGATACTTGGACAGGTCAACTTGGGTTAGCATCAAACTTTGCGCCGGGATTTGGAAAAGTGCGAGAAAATGTCTGGTCCGCGATGATCCAAAATGGCGTAGGGATGACGAAGGGTACTATGTCTGGAATGCTTGCCGCAGATGCACTTAATGGAATTAATAGCCAATTACTGGAAGATATTACGGCTATGGGTGTTCCAGGAAAGTTGCCACCCCAGCCGATTTTATCCATGGGAATTTGGGCTAAAGTGAAGTGGTGGGAATGGTCGCAGCGGGCTGAGAGATGAAACATCACCAGAAATTGTCAAGCTAATTTATTTAACACGGGCAGTGCGACTTTGCAGCTGCTTTGGATGACAAAACAGTCGAAACGGCACTGTCAGACAAAACGAGCTTGAGACGGGGCGGGCTGTTTCGTAGCCTCGCCGTAT
>DLQI01000133.1:0-5431 GCA_002478745.1 Rhodobacteraceae bacterium UBA7436
ACCAGTCCAATACAAGGCCATCCGTTGCTTGCCAAGCTGGGCAATTTGTGAAGCCTTGTGCACCGACGCAATACCGACGCAATACCGACGTTAAACAGATGCCGATTTTATGAGGTTCAGATGCCATACCGCGCCCCCCTTGATGACTACAATTTCCTGTTTGATCATGTTGTCGGACTGGACAAAGTCCGCCAAACGGATCGGTTTGAGGATGCGAGTGATGACCTGACCCGTGCCATTCTGACTGAAGCTGGAAAACTCTGCGAAGAGGTCATGGCACCCCTTCAACGGGCGGGTGATATGACCCCATCTTACCTAGAAAACGGTGTGGTTCGCACGGCAGATGGGTACGCCGATGGCTTTAAGGCCATTGCCGAAGGGGGATGGATTGGCATGTCCGCAAACCCTGAGTTTGGTGGCATGGGCCTGCCCATGACGGTGACCACTGCAGTCAATGAAATGATGTCTGCAGCCTGTCTATCCTTGCAGCTTGCCCCTTTGATGTCACAGGGGCAGATCGAGGCGCTGGAACACCACGCATCTGACGCAATCAAAGATATTTATTTGCCCAAACTGATATCAGGCGAATGGACAGGAACTATGAACCTGACCGAACCTCAGGCGGGATCTGATGTTGGGGCGTTAAATTCCAAGGCCGAAGAGAATGGTGACGGCACCTACCGCGTAAGTGGTCAGAAAATATACATTTCTTGGGGCGATAATGATTTCGCTAACAATATTTGCCACCTTGTTTTGGCCCGTTTGCCCGGCGCGCCTGCAGGGACCAAAGGTATCAGCCTGTTCCTTGTTCCTAAATATTTGCCGGACGAAAACGGTGAAGCTGGTGTTGCCAATTCACTGAAAGTTGTGAGCCTAGAGCACAAGATGGGCCTGCACGGATCGCCTACTTGCGTGATGCAATATGACGATGCAACCGGTTGGCTTGTCGGTCCAGAGGGCGGAGGCATGGCAGCCATGTTTACCATGATGAATAACGCGCGTTTGGGGGTCGGTTGCCAGGGGATTGGCGCTGGCGAGGGTGCCTATCAACACGCACTGGCCTACGCACTGGATCGCAAACAAGGTCGCACACCGGTTGAGGGTGGCAGTGGCACAATCGTGGATCACGCTGACGTGCGCCGTATGTTGTTGAGCATGAAAGCCGACCTATTCGCATCCCGCGCCATCGCTTTGTCCTGCGCCGTGGCGATCGACATGGGCACCGCCACGGGCGAGGCCGAATGGAAAGCCCGCGCCGCATTCCTTACCCCCATCTCCAAAGCCTTCGGCACCGACGTCGGTATCGAAGTTTCCAACACCGCCTTACAGGTCCACGGCGGCATGGGTGTGATCGAAGAAACGGGGGCTGCACAGTACTCTCGTGATGTGCGTGTCACTGCGATTTATGAAGGTACCAATGGTATTCAAGCGATGGATTTAGTCGCCCGTAAAATGATGGATGGCGGCGAAGTCGCGAATGGTCTGATCGATGAGATTGAGGCGCATGCTGAAGCAGCACGCGATCGTTTCCCCAACATGGTGGACGATGTTTGGCAGGCCTGTGAAAGCCTACGCGAGGCAACGGATTGGCTAACCTCGGAAACTGATTTAAATCAAAGATTTGCAGGTGCGGTTCCATATCTTCGTGCCTTTGCGCGTATCCTTGGCGGACATATGCATTTGGCTGCGGCCTTGGCTGACAGTACTGGCGGAAAACGTGAAAAGTTGGCGCGGTTCTATATCAAACGCCTGATGCCAGAATATGTTGGATTGTTGGCACATGCGCAGTCTGGCGCTGACGATTTGTATGCGATCACGGTCGAAGAATTGGCATCCTGATGGGTGATATCGCGCCTAAAGGTCTGAACTACCCATGGGAAACGCCACCAGAACATGGTGTTCCGATTGAAGTCGCTGAAGGGGTCCTTTGGTTCCGCCTTCCGTTGCCGATGAAATTGGATCACGTCAATGTCTATGCATTGGATGAGGGTGACAGCTGGACGGTTATCGACACCGGTTTTGCATCAAAAAAGTGCAAGGCGATCTGGCGGGGAATGATGGATGGTCCTTTGTGCGGTAAGCCCATTAGTCGTGTGGTTGTGACCCACCACCATCCGGATCACGTTGGTTTGGCCGGTTGGTTGAAAAGCGACTTTGGGGCTGAACTGGTTACAACGCGAACTGCATGGCTGACTGCGCGAATGCTAACTTTGGACGTTCAGGAGGTGCCAAACGCTGAAACACTGGCGTTTTATAAACTGTCTGGGATGGATTCTGATTTATACACGAAACGTGCAACTGAACGTCCCTTCAATTTTGCCGATATCGTTGCACCGATTCCTTTGGGATACACACGCATCCAAGAAGATGAGCAGATCAAAATGGGTGGCCGCACATGGGACATTCATATGGGGAATGGCCATGCGCCAGAGCACGCAACCTTCTGGAGCCAAGATGACAATTTGGTCCTCGCAGGCGATCAAATCCTATCCTCAATCAGCCCGAACGTTGGCGTCTATGCAACGGAACCAATGGCCGACCCCATTGGTGAATGGTTAGAGGCCTGTGAACGCCTAAACCTTTTGGTGCGCGATGATCACTTGGTGTTGGGTGGCCATAAATTGCCGTTCACTGGTTTGCCCCAACGCATGCACCAGTTGATTGAAAATCACCACAGTGCTCTGAAAAGGTTGGAAAAACACATCGAAACGCCAAAATCAGCGTCTGAATGTTTCTCTTGTTTGTTCAAAAGACCGATAGGTGAGGCCGAATATGGGCTCGCACTGGTTGAGTCTGTCGCGCATTTATCGCACCTATATCAAACAGGCCTTGCGACGCGTGAACTGCGTAGCGACGGCGCATGGGTGTACCAAAGCAAAGGATAGGGCATGGGCGATCAGGTTAAGACAGCAACAGAAGCCGTAGAAGCAGACGCGCTGCCACGTGTTCATGAAGTGCATGCAGATCCCGCGACGCCTAATGCTGGCAACAATGCTGTCCCAAGTGGCGTCGCCAAGACACCGGTGCAAAAGAAAAGCCAAGCGCAATGGGCCTATGAGCGCTTGATCATCTACCTCAAGAATTTTGAAGAGCAGCTTGATAACGAACACGAGGCTGCGATGGGGTTTGCTGGTGGTGACGCCGGTGTTCTGAAAATTGAAGGAATGGGCTATTATGACCCTGATATCGTAACGTTTTATGGAACGGATCCTACGGGTGGTCGCACTCAGTTGGTGCAACACGTTACCCAGCTGAATGTAATGTTGCGGGCCGTACCTATGGATGTTGAAAAGGCCGAACCCAACCGCATCGGCTTTCGTTTGGCTCAAGATTTGGATGACGACAACGAACAGCCAGTTGAGGGTGTATAAGCAAGTTAGGCAATGTTTCTGGCCTGCGCCCCTTTGACGTGGTGACAGCGCGTGTCAGTTGGTATAACCAGCACGAAATTATTGAGACCAATTCTACCAAGGAGAGACACATGGCTGAGCATAAACACGGCGAAATGAATTCAGAAACTCAAAAGAGCGACTATGATGCGTTCATCAAATTTGGAACATGGTCCATAGTGGTTGTGATCGGAATTTTGGTATTTATGGCGATTTTTGCACGTTAATTTGAATTAATAGTTTGGGGTTTAGGGTATGCGGATTTTAGCAGGTTTAATAGTCGTTGCGTTTTTGGCGGCATGCTCATCTCAGCCCCCTAGTGCCCAAGCGACTGATGAAATTATTGCGCAAACTGCGTATCGCGAGGCAGGCCCTGCAACGCTGACGTTGATCACAATGATCAACAATGGTTCGCAAGCTGGCGCACACACAGCCTTGATGATCAACGGATCTCAGCGTGTTATATTCGACCCTGCGGGATCGTTCCGAAATGAAAGAGTGCCGCGCCGCGATGACGTGTTGTACGGTATTCGTCCCGCGGTCTTGGCTGCTTACAAAGGGGCGCATGCGCGCTCTGAGTATCACATCGTGCTGCAAACTGTTGAAGTGAAACCTGAAGTGGCGGAACAAGCGATCCGTCTGGCGATAGCCCGCGGCAGCGTAGGTGATGCGCAATGCGCTGCCTCTACCATTGCTTTGTTAAGGCAACTTGATGGTTTCTCGCAGATGTCGAACACCTTGTTTCCCAAACGTTTGATGAACAATTTTGCGACGCTTCCAGGCGTTCAGACCGAGAAATATTATGAAGATGACGAAGGTACGATCCTTGATGGCATCGCCAAGGTTCAACTTTAATCTAACGACTCTGCTTAACCGAATAAGTACAATCCAAGCCCTAGTGTGATAGCACCATTGCAAATCGCAACGATGACGTTGCGGGTCCATGCGCCAACGCTGAAGGTTACGATTGCAGCAATCAAGCGAACAGGTTCAGGACCGGTGTTTGCTTCGTTGGATAACGCAACCATTGGTGCGATCAGTGCGGGAATAATAGCAACAGCTGTATAGCGCAGGTATCTAAGTGCCCATGCCGGCAGTGAGCGATCCCCAACCAACCCCAAGAACGAAAAGCGCAGCATGAAACTGCCGATTCCCAAGGCGAAAATGATGAACCAAAGGCTGCCTTTGTCGATCATAGCGCAGCCTCTTGTTTGCGTGTGATCCATACTTCGGTTTGCGATCCCGCGGCCATGCCCGCAAAACCTGCGATAATCAGGCCCAGTGAATACGGAACGTTGATGCAGATTAGACTGACAACAATTGCTGTAATCGCGGCAACTAGGTGCGGTAGGCTGCGTATCATCGGGGCAATCATTGATAGGAACGCGATGGGTAGGGCAAAGTCGATCGGGATGCTTGGTGGCAGTTGGGTGCCTAGTGCTGCGCCAAGAAAGCTACAAATGAACCATGCGCCCATGACTAACGTACATGTCCCGAAATAATACGCAGTGCGCTGTGGTAGGCTCATGTTTGGTGCATCTTCGAATTTAGCATGCGCTAAGGCATAACTTTGATCGACCAACATGTATGACATCAAAACCCGTTGCCACAGTGGTGCGGTTCCAAGGTAGGGGGTGATGGCGGCGGAATACATCGCTACCCGCAGGTTCACAGCGAGGGCGGAAATCAACACGATCAAGGTTGGCGTTTCTTTTTGCATCAACTCAAGGGCAGTGAATTGGGCGGCTCCGGCGATGACCACAAAGGAAAAGCTCATGACCTCAAAAAGGTTTAAACCAGCTTCGGTTGCAATGACACCAAACAGCACGGCAAAAGGTGCGGCGACCAAGATAAAAGGCGCCCCGTCGCGAACGCCCATCCAGTAGGCGGATTTGGTGGTGGTGGATGTCATGTGGAACTCTTAGATTATCCTCAAACGACTAGCTGTCAAAAGGTAGGGATGCAATTGGCAAGATCAGATGACATGGACGAGTACTTGGTCGCACCTGATCCGGCAAAGGTCGGATTGACCCGCCACGTTG
>DLQI01000133.1:5508-5750 GCA_002478745.1 Rhodobacteraceae bacterium UBA7436
CCGTTGACGATCTTCCTGAACCGCCAAGAAATTGTGACGGCGATGACCATTGGGGATTACCCTGAATATTTGGCGTTAGGTTTTTTGAAGAACCAAGGAATGTTGGCTCATGATGATGTCGTAACTGGTGTCGACTATGACGAGGAACTTGAAACCGTCGTGGTGCGTACGCAAACGGTTACCAATCACGAAGAAAAGCTAGCCAAGAAAACCCGTACCAGCGGGTGCGCTGTCGGGACTGT
>DLQI01000012.1 GCA_002478745.1 Rhodobacteraceae bacterium UBA7436
CGCCCCATCCAATCCAGCATGTCGTGATTTTCCGCATGTACCATAGTCAAAGCGCCGTGGCGCCCTGCGACCGATAATATATCAAGGAACTGACCGTCTGACACCCGCGTTGCATAGGTCATAAATACCTTGAACGATGTAATACCTTTGGCAAAAATAACTGGTAATTCAGCCAAAACATCCGGTGTCGGATCCGTCAATATTAAGTGATAAGACCAATCAAGCACTGATTTTGGTGCTGCGCGTTGATTATACGTCTGCATGGTCTCAGCCAAACTTTGACCGACTTTTTGGGCAGCAAATGGCACAAAGGAAGAGTTACCACCAAATGCGGCAGATATAGACCCTGTCTGATAATCGTCTGATGTCATAACGCCCATACCACTTTCCTGCGCTATATGACAATGCGCCTCAATTCCACCGGGCATTACTATTTGGTTGTTTGCGTCGATCACTTCTGTAGCATCAGTTATGGCTTCAGAAATTGTTGCAATACGTCCATTGCGGATGCCGATATCAGCCTTAAACGTCTCGGTTGCGGTAGCAAGAGTACCGCCACGAATAGCCAGATCATGCGCCATACTTCAACCCTTTGTTCCATCTGGGTATATCACGCCCGTCTGACTTGTAATTCGACTATAATGCTTAATTTGGCGATGACGTTTAAAATCAAAAATTGTTTTTTTGCCAAATTTTGTTTCGTCCATATCACAAGAATGAACTAGTAATTCATCCCCATCAGTCGTGGCTTTTTCTACAATGGTCCCATCTGGGGCAACAATGATACTACCGGCAAATAGTGCATGGCCATCTTCATCCCCGGCTTTAGCAACAGCCACCACCCAAGCTGAATTCTGATAGGCCCCCGCCTGGCAGCAGAGGTCGGAATGGAAGACCCGCGTCTCAGGCGTCTCTCCTGAATTTTGCGAATTTGTGGTTGGTGTATTGTAACCCAACATGATCAATTCAGCGCCTTGCAACCCAAGTTCGCGATACGCCTCAGGCCAGCGACGATCGTTACAGATCAGCATACCCATCCAAGCGTTCATATTACGAAACACGGGAAACCCAAGGTCTCCTGGTTGAAAATAACGCTTTTCTAGATGCTGAAAAGCGCGATCTGGATCAAACTCAGCATGGCCCGGTAGGTGAACCTTACGGTACTTTCCAATGATATTTAGGTCAGGATCCGTAAGTAGTTGAGTGTTGAAGGCTTGTCCTTCTGGGGTCTGTTCTGCATAACCAAAGGAGATCGCAACACCTGCTGTACGGGCGCGGTCGAACAACGGTTGAGTGGCAGCATTTGGCATTTTTGCCTCAAACCAAGTAGCAACTTCCCTCTCATCTTCCATATACCACCTAGGAAAAAAAGTCGTTAAACAGAGCTCTGGAAAAATAACAAGCATGCAACCTGCAGCTATAGCCTCTTCCAAGAGTACGATCATCCTCGCCACCACTACTTCACGGCTGTCATACCGCTGGATTGGGCCCATTTGCGCAGCTCCAATAACTATCTCTCGCATATATGTGTTCCTTTCTCCAATTTATCGGGCCGCTCGCGCCATTTCGTTAAACACTTCGTCTAAACTTTTAGCCGATCCAAGAGCCATTATCTTATCCCATACGCGCAATGCGGCATCCTTATTCCACAAACGTTCAGTTAGAGACAAATATTTGTTTCTGACATCGACTTCTGACTAGGGGGTCTGCCCAGTCTCCTCTGTTTGTTTCAGTCGCCGCTTCTAACACTTCGCCAGATTTTGACAGTGTCCCTTAGTTTGTTTGATCTCAAAAAAACCGGTTTAGTGATCGAACTTCTCTGCTGTATCCAGCATCGCATGTAGCACATCAGATTTAGGTGCAGGAGATGCAGGATAGCCCACCCTGCTGTGTGACAGGCCAACTGCTAGCATGGATTCCGCTAATGTGTAAGTCAACGGACCGGGGTTGATCACCGGCACTGGTAAGACTTCTGCCAGATAACCATGCGCCTGATGCATCGTCGTTGACCCCAGCAGAATTACCTCAGCACCGTCTTCTTCGATACAAACTCGCGCCAGTGTTTCAAGGGCTGGAAAAACATCTTCTTCTTTACCCGCTAACAGGCTCTGGTTGTTAGGGGTCAAGTCCAAGCCGCGAATCGACGCGCAAGCGTGTTCGATACCCAAATCGCTCAGCGTCTTGTCGTATATGTGTTTCCAATGCGGCCAAAGTGCAACAATCGAGAACCGTTTACCCAGCATCATCGCCATCAACATCGATGTACGACCGGGCCCAATAACCGGAATGCCCAGCTCTGATCGCAGAGCTGCGACGCCACTGTCGCTCATCGTGTCGACACAGACCGCATCAAAACCCCGCTTTTCCGCCTTTAGCCCCGCTTCAAGGATACCAAAGTCCGCAATGGCCATGTCCGACGCGCTTACATAATTGCGAGGCGCTACACGCACAGATTCAAACGTAAATGAGATATCTGGCCCAAGCGTAACAGCGTTGAGTTGTTCACGACGCTGTTCGCGGTTTTTCTCTGTCATGGGAAAGGGGACTATCACAAGAACTTGCTTCATTTATGGCTCCAGAAAGTCACGTCGTTAGGGTGGTTTAGATTGAAATCTCGTACTATATTGAACTTAAAATCGAGGAGTTTACAAGCATGAACCACTTATCCACGCTCGCTGAATTTGTAGCGACCGCTGCGCCTTCCAAAAACGTAATTGATAAGACTGCATTGATCCTTGCGGACAGCGTAGGAGCCATTGTTGGTGGTGCGGCAGAACCCGAAGTTGCGGCGCTGTCCGCACAGCAACAGTCAGGGTCTCGCGGGCCAGCCGCAATCATTGGGACAGGGGCGTTTGCGGCGGCGGGGACTGCGGCATTTGTTAACGGAACC
>DLQI01000034.1 GCA_002478745.1 Rhodobacteraceae bacterium UBA7436
ACCACCGGAAAACCCGATGAGTGCAGATCGCGTACGTTGGGAACACATTCAACGTGTCTACGAATTGTGTGATCGCAACGTATCTGAAACAGCCCGCCGCCTGAACATGCACCGCCGAACATTGCAGCGTATTTTGGCAAAACGTTCACCGCGCTAAGCGTTTAGATGTCGTAGCGCTTGCTGATCTTGTCGACGATCAAACCGCTGTCCAACTTGACGTCTTTGTCGATTGTCCACGTGCGAAAACCGCGCGATTGATAATAGGTCAATCCGCCCTCATTGTCGGCGCGGATAGTCGCGTTGATCCAAACGTATCCCAAGTTTTTGGCTGCCTTTGAGGTGGCCGAAAACAGGGATGACCCAATGCCCAACCCCGTACGCCCGACCTGAACAAAGGTCGCGACATCGCACGCCTCTGCCGGCAATTTTTCGTGCGGGGAAATCCATTGAAATCCGATGACCTGTTCAGCGTCATCCAATGCGACATGCCATGCAGATTCTTCTGGGGCAAATGACATCCATTCGTTGATGTCGTCCCCTGTTACGGTTTGGGTCTTGGCCGTGGTGCCACCCTTTTCAATGATAGCATTCAACAAGGTCGCCATTGACTTGGCGTCCATCGAACTGGCGCGGCGTACAGAGGTCATGGCATTTCCTTTAGCAGTGCGTGGTGACGGGCGGTAAAGTCGTTGCGCGTTTCAACAGGGGTGCGCAAAACGATGGAAAGTCCTTCGATCAAGCCTGAATCTGGTTTGCCAAACAGCTTGGTCGCTTCTTCGTGTGAAAAGCCTGCGATTTGGACGGCTTCCATCCATGCGCTAATA
The DNA here is from genome assembly GCA_002478745.1 of Rhodobacteraceae bacterium UBA7436. Classification (GTDB taxonomy): domain Bacteria; phylum Pseudomonadota; class Alphaproteobacteria; order Rhodobacterales; family Rhodobacteraceae; genus Ascidiaceihabitans. Next base: position 825 of record DLQI01000034.1, read on the forward strand.
CGGTCCGCTTTCTTTATCTGCTTTTTGACCGTAACAGGGATCACCGCAGGCAGGCCAAAGCGAATGTGGATTGCAGCCGTCAAGCGATCATCCAATTCTCCATAACCCGGACCGACGGCGGCTTTAACGGGGGAAATCATATCACCAATCACGTATTCAGGCGCATCATGCAGCAGGGCCGCCAACCGCCACTTAATCGGGGCATTGGGCGATATACGACCATATAGGGTCTCAACAAGCAGTGAATGTTCAGCCACAGAATAGGCGAAATCGCCGTGGGTTTGACCGTTCCAGCGCGCAACAAAGGCAAGGCCGTGAGCAATGTCTTCGATCTCAATATCCACAGGGGTGGGGTCTAGCAAATCCAGCCTGCGACCAGACAGCATACGTTGCCATGCACGTGGTTGTTGCGCCATTTCCTGATCCCTTCCTGTGTTAATTACTACTGTTTGTCACAGGATGTTGATCCCGACAATTGTATCGAAACGATTTCATCCTTTTCTTTTATGCATCGCAGCCCCATCTAATAGACAACCAACATGAAAGGACACGCCATGACCACCTACACAAAAAATCCAGATGTCATCGCCACCCTCTCACCAGAGGAGTTCTATGTGACGCAAGAAAGTGGCACAGAACGTCCAGGTACGGGCAAACTGCTGGCCAACAAAGAGCCAGGCCTTTACGTCGATATCGTATCGGGTGAGCCATTGTTTGCCTCAAGCGACAAATACGAAAGTGGATGCGGCTGGCCCAGCTTTACCAAAGCGATTGAGCCAGCAAACGTGGCCGAACTGAAGGACGCGACCCTTGGCATGGTCCGCACCGAAGTGCGTTCTATGCACGGCGACAGCCACCTAGGCCACGTGTTTCCAGACGGTCCACGTGATCGGGGCGGATTGCGGTACTGCATCAACTCGGCCTCCCTACGTTTCGTCCACCGTGACGATATGGATGAGGAAGGTTACGGCGCATATATTAACCAAGTGGAGGACGTCACATGACGATTGAACGCGCAGTTTTAGCAGGTGGATGCTTCTGGGGTATGCAGGACCTGATCCGTAAAATGTCGGGCGTCACGGACACCCGTGTGGGGTACACTGGTGGGGACGTTCCAAACGCAACCTACCGCGATCACGGGACACACGCGGAAGGGATCGAAATCATGTTCGACCCTAACAAAATTACCTACCGTGAGCTGTTGGAATTCTTCTTCCAAATCCACGACCCGACCACGCCTAATCGCCAAGGCAACGACCGTGGTTTGGGCTACCGTTCCGCCATCTACTACGCCAACAAAGCGCAGTACCAAACGGCGCTTGATACTATTGCAGATGTCGAGGCATCAGGCATTTGGCCGGGCAAAGTTGTGACCGAAGTAGACCCAGTTGGCGATTTCTGGGAGGCAGAGCCAGAGCATCAAGATTACCTTGAGCGGATACCAAACGGCTATACCTGCCACTTTGTACGACCCGATTGGATATTGCCAAAACGGGCAGCAGAATAAGAATACGGGCGGGCCTTTGGGTCCGCCTTTTTTATGTGTGAAAGGAATTTAAATGGATCAATTGATTTCAGACGGTATTAGCAATGCGATCAAAGAGACTGTCGAACAGATCGCGCCCGACGTGCGGTTTGTGCCTAAGTATGGCGGCGAAGTTCTGGCCCACGATCCTGACAGCGACAAGAAATTTGTTGGCGGGATTTATGTCTACAAAGACCATGTGTCGTTAGAGTTCTCTCAAGGCGCGTCGTTCAATGATCCTGATGGGAGGCTTGAGGGCAAGGGCAAGAACCGTCGGCATTTGAAATTTGAAGCGGTTAACGATGTAGCGGATAAAGGCGCGGAAGGTTTTTTGAAGCAGGCGTTGAGGTTCTCCTAGGAGTTGCCATACCATCAAGTTTGATGGTTAATCCGCCATGTTCATTCTTGGTAAGCACCCTCCACACGTTCATAACTGTCGGCCGTGATGTGATAGGTTGTTGGATGATACGTCTTGATTTGGCCCAAGGATACTTTCGATTCAAGGTTTTTTAGAAAATCTATAGGCATGCCAATACCCAATCGCTCCACATCCGAAGGATGGTATTCCCACCATTTAGAGGCCAAGAGTGCAGCCCGAAGCCCTGCATCTTCAAGCCGGAATTTTTTGTGTCTTGCTGGGTTTCCTGCAACAATTGAAAAGGGCTCTACATCTTTTGTTACAATCGATCCCGATGCAATGACGGATCCTGTGCCAATCGTAATCCCCAAAGCCAAAATAACGTTATTTCCGATCCAAACGTCGTGTTTTATGACGGGCCAGGGCTTTCTGTCGCGTGCATGCCAACTTGTTTCCCGGACTGTTTTCCGAGTTGTAATGTCACTGCACAATGGATTTCTTGGCCTGAAGCCTAAGACGGAAG
>DLQI01000041.1:0-56073 GCA_002478745.1 Rhodobacteraceae bacterium UBA7436
GCAGGTCTGGCTTTTGCGGACAAGTACAAGGAAAATGGGCGTGTTACATTCACCTACTTTGGTGACGGCGCGGCGAACCAAGGTCAGGTCTATGAAACATTCAACATGGCTGCACTTTGGAAACTCCCGTGCATTTTTGTGATTGAAAACAACCAATACGCTATGGGTACGGCGCAACAACGCTCTACCTCGTCGGCGGAAATATGGGAACGTGGCAAGGCTTTTGGCATCCCCGGCGAAGCGGTGGATGGCATGGATGTTCTGGCTGTCAAAGAAGCCGGTGAAAAGGCTGTGGCGCACTGCCGGGCCGGCAAAGGCCCCTACATTCTGGAAATCAAGACCTACCGGTATCGCGGCCATTCGATGTCGGACCCGGCGAAATACCGGACCCGCGAAGAAGTGCAAAAAATGCGCGACGAACGTGACCCGATCGAACAGGTGCGCGAACTGTTGCTGACTGGCAAGCATGCCACCGAAGACGATCTGAAAACGATCGACAAAGAAATCAAAGTGGTAGTGAACGCGGCAGCCGATTTTGCCAAGGAAAGCCCGGAACCCAGCTTGGACGAGCTGTGGACCGACATTTACGCCGAAGCAGCAGTTTGAGGGAATAACAGATATGGCAATTGAAATTCTGATGCCCGCCCTGTCGCCGACCATGGAGGAAGGCACGCTGGCCAAATGGCTGGTCAAGGAAGGCGACATCGTTCAAAGCGGCGACATCCTGGCCGAGATTGAAACCGACAAAGCCACGATGGAGTTCGAAGCCGTTGATGAAGGTATCATCGGCAAGATCTTGATCGCTGAAGGCACCGAAGGCGTTAAAGTAAACGCCGTCATCGCGGTTCTTCTGGAAGACGGCGAAAGCGCTGGCGACATCTCTGCGTCAGCTGCAACACCAGCCGCCGCAACTGCCCCATTGGCAGAAGCAGCAGCACCAGCGGTCGTAACCCCTACACCTGCGCCTGCTGCTCCGGCAGCCAAAGACGGTAATCGCGTATTCGCCTCTCCTTTGGCCCGTCGCATTGCTGCCGACAAAGGTGTTGATTTGACAACCATGACCGGCTCTGGCCCACGTGGTCGTATCGTCAAGGCAGACGTTGAAGGCGCAAGCGCCGCACCAGCAGCTGTCTCTGCGCCAGCGCCGACAACTGTAGCGATGCCAGCAAGTGCATCAGCAGATGCTGTTGCTAAGATGTATGAAGACCGCGAATACACAGAGATTCCACTGAACGGCATGCGCAAAACAATCGCCGCACGCCTGACAGAAGCCAAACAGACTGTACCACACTTCTACCTGCGCCGTGACATCAACCTTGATGCGCTGCTCTCGTTCCGTGGTGAGTTAAACAAGCAGCTAGCTGCGCGTGACGTTAAGCTATCGATCAATGATTTCATCATCAAAGCCTGCGCTTTAGCGCTGCAATCTGTGCCTGACGCAAATGCAGTTTGGGCTGGTGATCGAGTGTTCAACCTTAAGCCATCAGACGTTGCTGTGGCCGTAGCCATCGAAGGTGGCTTGTTCACTCCGGTTCTTAAAGACGCTGAAGTTAAATCACTTTCTACACTTTCCGCAGAAATGAAAGACCTCGCAACACGCGCCAAAGACCGCAAACTGGCTCCACATGAATACCAAGGTGGTAGCTTTGCTATTTCTAACTTGGGCATGTTCGGCATCGACAACTTTGATGCGGTAATCAACCCACCACATGGCGCAATCTTGGCCGTTGGTGCGGGCAAGAAGAAAGCCATTGTTGGACCGGATGGCGACCTGATGGTTGCAACCGTTATGTCCGTGACATTGTCTGTTGATCACCGTGTGATCGACGGGGCCTTGGGTGCACTGTTGCTGAACGCAATTGTTGACAACCTTGAAAACCCAATGGGCATGTTGGCCTAAATAAAAAGGCGCGGCAGGGATGACCTGCCGCGCCTTTTCTTTAACACTATCAGTTGATTACTTCGCGTCTGGACCCAGCATGTGGTTCATTGACACCGCCGGTTGATCACAACCCGCCTCGCCCACAATCTTCGCCGGAATACCTGCGACTGTCTTGCACGCAGGCACGTCCTGCAACACCACAGAACCCGCAGCGATACGGCTACAGTCGCCCACAGTGATATTGCCCAACACCTTGGCACCCGCCCCGATCAACACACCATTGCCGATCTTAGGATGACGATCTTCTTCTTCCTTACCGGTCCCACCAAGGGTCACAGAGTGCAGCATGGACACGTTGTCCCCCACCACAGCAGTTTCGCCAATGACGATCGAGTGTGCGTGGTCAATCATGATCCCGCGGCCAATGCGGGCGGCTGGGTGAATATCAACGCCAAAGATTTCAGACACACGCATCTGAAAGAAATACGCCAGATCATGATGACCTTGGGTCCACAAATAGTGGCCAACGCGGTAGGCTTGGATCGCCTGATAGCCTTTGAAATAAAGGATCGGCTGCAAAAGACGGTGGCAGGCTGGATCGCGTTCAAAGATCGCAACCAAATCCGCACGTGACGCCGCGACCAATGCATGTTCAGCCGCATAGGCTTCTTCCACGATTTCACGCACCACAACCATCGACATCTCGTTGGACGCCAATTTAGCAGCAACACGATAAGACAGCGCTTTTTCAAGCGATTTATGGTGCAAGATACAGGCGTGAACAAAACCACCAACCAAGGGTTCGTCCAGGACTGCCTGACGGGCCTCATCTTGGATTTGTTCCCATACTGGGTCGATCGATTGAATGTTTGTGCGTACGTCAGCCATGGTCAAAGCCTTTTTAGGTTCTCGCTTAGAATAGCCATGTAAGACCTAAATTGCCAAACGCAAAGCTGTGATGAGCACTATTGCGAAATTGAATGGCCAAAATTCGCACTATTCTGCGCGTGATTACATACGCCGCGCCATCAGTTGTAGTAAAACCAGCTCCAAACACGCGCAATAATCCATATCGTCCAGCGTCGGCTCAATCGCTAAGGCATGTTTGCGCGCTGCGGCGGCTATTGTGCCGTCACCAAAACCGGCATGAACCTGTCCAAACCGACGCCGATACCGATCGCCAAAATCCGCAGCTTGCAGCATACCCGCTGCAAGCTTCATTCGCTGGGCATACGGTGCAGCCAGTAATGCGCGTGCGGCCGTTGTCAGGTCACTGACCAAAACGGGCCGCATTACACCACGACAACCGTTCGGGCTGCAAGTCCAGCACCAAACCGCGCCGACAACTGTGCAACCTCAACCGCATAAGGCCCCGAAATTCCATCAACTGCGCGCATTGCAACCGTGTAGTCCCAGACCGAGCTGCCAACCATAACCTCACGTTTCAACTGCCCCTCCACCTTGATTTGAATGCGATAGCTTTCAGTTTCCTCGTTCAGTGGCACGTCAGGCAACGACCAATCATCCCCGCCCATTCGCGTGCGCCTGAGCCAACTAAACTGATGGTCAGCCACACCATCTTTGCGTAAATGTACAGGTGCATATGGCCGCAATCCGATCCCATCAAAAGCATGCGCCTGTGCGACATGAGATGGATCATAATAAGGTCTGTTCGCAGGGCCAATCAGGAAATTCTGTTCAATATTTCGCAGGTTAGCTGGGAGGTTGATCTGCTCAGGCGTTCCGTTCATCAACACAAACCACGATCCTGCAGGCCACGTATCAGGGATCAACGCATCCGACCCTAGCTGGCCACGCAATCTTCTACTCAATGCAAAAGTTCCAGCACCTATCAGCTCAGCATCCTGAAACTGGAACATTTCCCAATTACCACTTGTTCCATCCCCAATTGCAGCCAGATTTTCGCCACTTAACAAGGCCTCTTGGGTCACCGAAGACAGCGCACCAAAGTCCAATTTAACGTCAAGCGATCCGCCTCGATCTACCAGCCCAGCGCTGGCGCGGGGCAATTCATTCAGCGTCACCCCAATGATCGAACGTGCGGACACAATATCACTCAGCGAATAATTCTCCTGCGTCGAAGATCGGTAAACCGCGACGTCGCCAGGCCAGGTGCTTGCTGACACCGCCAAATACGGTGCGTGGGGCGCGTCCTCTTGTTGGATCAAAGGCAGATCCATGAACAATGGGACAACGGGGACAGACGCGACAAAGGCTTCAACCCGCGCCAATTCGTCCGCAATCTCGGATGGCTCATAAACAGATGGATCAATACGAACGGCCTCAACCAACTGTGATGCACCATGCTCAATACGATCCACACGAAACAGGCCCCCGCCCTCGTTTCCATCTGCAGGCAACTCGACAATATCACCCGCGCCGATCCCAATCTGTGAGGGTGGCAACGACATCCGGATCATATCGCGCGATGTCGTGGATTCCGCCAACCATCGCTCCGTCACCTGCCGTCCCTCAGCCAGCGTCAGGGACATGGGCAACTGCGAAGTGGAAACCGCATGGGTCGTGTCATCAGGCCGAACTGCCTCTTCATGCGCGTTCTCATAGTTTGCATCCGCCTGCACAAAGCTAAGGCGCACACGTCCGGCAAGTTCGGCCTCTGCCTCGCGGCTTTGCTCAAGGCTGCTTACGTCATCTGCGCCCAGCGCGAAATAATCAGGGTCCACAGAAACGGCATCCGCTCCATCCCTCATACGGAATTTCAATACACCATCGCGTTCGATCGCATCAAACGCATAGCGTAGCATCAAAGGCTGCAGCGAACTGCGTGCATCTGAAACGTTTGTTCTGACGTACCCTCGTACGTAGCCATACAGCCCCGACACATCGTGATGGACCACACCCGCACGCCGACATATTTCATCAACGACAGAGGCAAGGCTACGCGCCCCTGTCCGTCCATTGATCCAATGCCCACGCGCATAATTTGTCCCGTCACTCCACAGCTCACCATTGTTCGTGAATACAGGAAACGGGCGCGTGTCCCATGCCCAAACAAAGGCACGCGACATATCAATCATCGCCCCGCCGTATTCTTTCGAAACTGGATTGTTGGCAGGGTCATTCCAATAAGACGCCATTGCGCGCAAATACTGCTTTTGTATCAGATCATCACGGCCCCCGTTCGAGTAGTTGGGCAGGCTGCTTTCCGATGACTTCGCGTCTAAGAACTTGTTGGGTTGGTTCGTCCCTTTATCAATCACAGCACAGCCAAATTCTGTGAACCAGATCGGTTTGGACTTTGGCTCCCAAACTGTCGGAGCCAAGGAACGTACGCCCCCAACGCGTTCATGATGCACCAATGACCAGAAGCTGCGGATATCTTTATAGCGAAACACCCACGGCTCTGAGTGCGCACCATCCATAATCTGCGTTCTTATCTGGGCGGCTTGCGCGTCAAGGGAGTGGTAGTACCAATCATACCCCTCACCCCCCTCAATGTTCTGACGCAAGTACTCCAGATCATAAATCGACCCATGGGTGGCATCCAAATGCTCAGCCCCGTCACGCCAATCCGACAACGGCATGTAGTTATCGATGCCAATGAAATCGATGTTGGCATCTGCCCAAAGCGGATCAAGATGGAAATACCGATCACCACTACCATCTTGGGGTTGATAGCCGAAATACTCGGACCAATCCGCAGCATAGCTAATCTTGGTTCCAGCCTCCAACAAACTGCGTACTCCTGCTGCCAAAGCAATCAGGCGAGTGACAGCGGGAAAGCTATTCATACTTCGACGTATCTGGGTCAGACCACGCATTTCCGAGCTGATACAGAATGCCTCCACTCCACCAGCCAAAGAGCAAAGGGCAGCATAATGCAAAATAAAGCGCGACAGGCTCCACTCATCAGGGCCTGTGTAAACAACGCGCCCCTCTTAGATAGAAAAATCAGACGCTTGTGCGCTGCCAAAAAACGCATCCACCTCAACCGCCGCGGCTGCAGTCCCATCAACGCTACCGGCTTGTCCAGCCGCCTTGGATGTTGTGATCCGCCCACGCCAGGGGAATTGCGACTGGCCCAGCGCATCGCTGTATGGATCGGGCAAAGTGTTACCCTCCCCTGATCCATCAAGATAAAAGGGTAAAACATCACGGCCTTACCCGCCGCTTTCATAGCACGAATAGCCTCAACCACAGAAGCATCATAGGGCGTTCCCCGGTAAACAGGCCGTCCCTCTTTGCGGGCGATCAGCTGCGCATTGCCACGTAACAGACCAGCCACTACCCACGGCATATTATCTCCATCTAGTTCATGCTGCTCTACCTTTGGGCGGACGGTGCAAGATCCACAGCGCAGGTCATCCCCAAACCATGAAACGATCAACGATCCCGCCTCAGAGTTGCGCAACTCATTATCGAGCGCCTGCAAAGATGTCGCAAAATCTGTTTTGCCCGCAGAGGAGTGCACATTGGCACTCCAACCGCTAGTGGCCCCATTGCTATAATAAACAGGCGTTGTGGCCAATGCGTACTCACCCGTACCTGGGATCATAGCGACTGCTTTGACGGCACGGGTTATCTCATCTTCAGCACCTGCACTGTCGTGTTGTTCAGCCCTAATCACCTCAAATGAAAACTGCGGCACACGATTTCCGAACGGCTCCAGCGCCACCCCCTCCAAAACCACGTAGGCCGCGCCACGATATGCAGGTACCTGCCCCGCACCCTCAATGGCTTCCATGGCCGCATCAGGTTGCTGATCCACGCACCCTGTATAAGCACGCATGTTTAGATCATTTGGGGCAATTTCGTCCCCATCCACCCAAACACGGCCGACGCTGGTGATCTCACCCTCACACAGGGCAATCGCTAAACTGACCGAATAGCTGTAGCTCTTGGTTGTGGTCGTGGGTTGACGTGGCGCACCTTTGCCACCTCCACCTGACACACTGGTTGTCACATTTTCGATAAAGTCAGAGGCCGAGATAACCTGCCCACCCACACGCATGCGCCCATAGAGCTGTGCTATCGCATCTCCCTCACCCGCGTTGGTCAGGCGAAACTTGTCCACGCGCCCCGTTTCGACAACATCAGATCCCTGGCCTAAAAGGCGTTGGTCGATCACCTTGCATAGCGTCGCTCCAACAGCGCGGTCAATCAAGACCGAGGACAGGCCGGCAAATGTACCCCCAATAGATCCACCAATAGCGGCACCCGCCGCCTAAAGAAGTACCGTCTCCTTCAGGAAATGAAAACCGTGCCACAATACGGCGCGCCCATGGGGCACGCAGCGAGCTTTCGACCACCCCTTGCCCAGAATATGCGTGAATAAAGCTGGGGTCGGTCCCTGCACGGCCCTGAAGCTCCAAATGCTTGGCCACAGCGCCATTGCGCATGCGAAACAACAACACATCACCCGCCGCCGCTTCTGCAACGGGTTTCGCCAGCAAATGCCGCGTGGCGGCAGACCACAGGCATACAACACCTTGAGGTTCGGACTAATCCATCGAATAGGCAGGCACATGCTCAGGCTCTCGCCCCAACACTTCTCGCCACTCACCACGCAACAACCCCAGACAATCTGTTCCCGCACCACGGGCTGATGCCTGATGCACATAAGGTGTCCCCCCCAATCACGGGCAACAGCAACCACAGCGTTTCCAATCAAACTCATCGTCTGCTGCCCCCCCTGTTTGCATCCGCGCGTTTGGGATAACGCACCATCCAAACCTCTCCCGGAAGATCGGGAAAGCCTTGGTAATTCATAACATTGGAAAACTTGGCCTTACAGGTCTCAAGCCGCTTATCGCAGCCTACTGACAGGCGAATGGACGTACCTACCTCTAAAACGGCGTGTCAGGAATACCCCAACGGCCGCTTACCCACTTCTTCTAGCTTGACACAAGTTATACTTAGGACCGTTCGCAAAGTCAAGCGTAATCACTTTGAGCGCACCATCTAACCGTACGGTATTATTAACAAATTCTTAATTTGGAGGGGGACTAGGTCTAACCTAGAGGTTAGGTTATCTGTGACTTGGACAGCCTTTCGACAAAGACAATATTGGCCACGTCCCTTGGCAATCCACACTTTAGAAAGCCATATGCTGTGAACCTAAATCACGCTTACGAAGAACTCGAAGGGATCGTCGAACTGATCAGCGTTCAGATCGATATCGGTTGTATTGTGGAACAGTTGGAGCGTTGATCAAAGTAAGTGACGAACACGTAATTCGCCACTTTGCCATCGATCTGTCCATCTCTGCCTTGCAACTGTTTCAGGCCGTGATCCGTTTACCCCGATATTTCCTGGAGCATTCTGACTCCCACAGCTTCTTCAGCACTTAATTGTCGGCTTAAACGCTGACCGTTTAAAACATTGTCAGCTTCCGTATTTGTAGCGTTTAAATCGCCGCCAAAACCACAGAGTGCCGCTACCGTTTCTTGCCCACGCACAGCGAATGCACCGACTTGCATGGAAGTAACACCACCTGTGACCGCAACATTGGACACAGCCAATGGCGGTGCTCGTGCTGCAAGCCCAACATCAGCGGTATGAACGATATGATGGTTTGCAGTCTGGAAGAATGAGATTTCGGATGTCACCATGGGCACAGCAAAAGCCATGCTCGCGCCCAATACTGAGAGCAGCATGACGACGCATAGGTGCACAATTTGGCGAAGAAGGATCACGCTCGGTTCATTTTTCCAACATTAAACATGGTTAACTTGTTGCAGGCTTTAAGAGCATCTCAGTGGCGAACTCACGTGCTTCTTCTTCGGTCTCAAAGTCAAAGAAATCTCTAGTTTCATCATGGTTAAAGATGTCCATCCAAGAGAAATAGGGATCTGCAAAACACCGAATAATATCAGCTCTCAAATCTGGATGACGTTCAGACTCGCGCCTAACTAAACCGTTAGATTCTTCTTCCGCCAAGACAGACACGAATTTGATCAAATTCAATACGTTAGTATAATTTTGTGAATAATTCATCATGGCAGTGCCGGGAACATTGTTATTGTTTCCCATTCTCCTGTTGCTTGGTTCAATTCGACACGAGCTTGTGCATGCGTCAAACTATCTACACGCTCAGGCGGTCCATTTCGCACGACATTATTTGGCTTAGCTGGTCCTATACGCCGATAACCACGCCCCACATTTTCTCCAACATCAAACGTGATTGTATGACTCGTAGATGTTGGGCTTGCTGCAATCGCATTTCGCAAAGGCTGGCCTCTCATCACGCTATCTGCACGCAGCATTGCTCCTTCCGAATGGAATGCCGACGACAGCGGTGGGATTCGATTTCCTGTCAATGTCGAACCGTCTGGCGCAACACCTGTAAGTGCTCTTGTTTCCAATTGTTGGTCCGTAACTTGTGGTCCATGCCTTTGAACTGTGTGGGCAAGTCAGATGAGTGGGTCTACTATTTGTAGCATCAAAACCGCCACCAAACCCAAAGGATACCGCTTCTTGCCCATGCAAAGCGAGTGCACTGCCCCGCATGACAGTGACACCACCTGTGCTCGCAACATATTGCACTGTACTTGGGGGTGCGCGTGTATCGAACCCAGTTGTGGCGTGCTGCGCGGCAATGTTGATCTGGGCAGGGAAAAAGCTGAGGTTGTGTAAAGGTTGGGACTTAGCGACTGCAAATCCCGTCCCCAATAGGATGAACAGCACAGACGCCAAAAGCTGGGCAAGGCACCGGATCGCTCCCACACCTTTACCCAGCTCTATCAATTCCCCTCAGCCGCCTTCTTCTCAGCTTCAATCTTACGCCATTTGGCGACGTTGCGATTGTGCTCTTCCAGCGTGACTGCAAAGGCGTGGCCCCCGGTGCCGTCTGCGACGAAGAAGATATAAGGCGTTTCGTCAGGATTGGCTGCAGCAAGCAAGCTGGCGCGGCCAGGGTTGGCGATTGGCGTTGGTGGCAACGCAGGGATCACATAGGTGTTCCACGGTGTCTCAGCGCGCAGTTCAGAGCGGCGCAGGCCACGGCCCAAGATGCCCTCGCCCTTTGTGATCCCATAGATCACAGTCGGGTCGGTTTGCAGGCGCATGTTCTTGTTCAAACGGTTCACAAAGACGCTGGCGACCTGTTCACGTTCACGCGCCACGCCAGTCTCTTTTTCGATCAACGACGCCAGGATCAGCAATTCCTCAGGGCTATCAACCGGAACCGCGCTGTTGCGCCCTTCCCATGCATCGGCAATCCACCGTGCCTGTTGATCCCGCATACGCGCCAATAGGCCCGCACGCTCATCACCTGGTTTCACTTCATAGCTGTCTGGACCCAAAGTGCCTTCAGCCGGGACCTCAGCCACTTCGCCCTTTAAAACATCCATGCTTTTGAGGCTGTTCACAACCTGCCAACTGGTCACACCCTCAGCCAATGCCACACGAAAACGTGTGTCGGCTTTGTCTTTGACGGCTGCATAGGCGCTTGGGGCTTCATCCGTTGCAGGGTTGAACTGTACCTTTTCAACGTAACGACCCGTTGCTGGATCAAGTTCGCGCACTTGCACGCCAACACGGTTGATCCCGATACGGTACACAACTTCGGTGCCACAAGTGCTTGCGCCGCCTTTGGTGACCAGATCAACGATCTGTTCCATAGACGCGCCGCCCTCAACCAAATAGCTGCCTGCCTTCAATGAACTTGTCTTATCAGCGTAATCGGCACCCACACGGAACATCCCAGCAGAGGACACAGCCCCTTGCTCAGCCAAATCAACGCTAACGCGCCTCATGTTTGATCCACGATCCACTTGCAGGCAGATCGCCTGATCCAGTGGACCTGCAGTCGTGTATTGGGTTTTGCCCCATGCTATTAGGCCACCCAGCAAGAACAGGGCAACCACCAAGAATGTTACTGCGTTAGACGCAATATTTCGCCACATCAGTCGACTTTCCCGAAGATAACAGAAGCGTTTGTGCCGCCAAAGCCAAAGGAGTTGGACAAGGCGACCTTAACTTCACGCTCGACCTTTTTGTTGGCCGCTAGATCGATCTTGGTCTCAACCGCTGGGTTGTCCAAGTTGATCGTTGGTGGGCAAACAGAGTCGCGGATAGCAAGAACGCTAAAGATCGCTTCGATCGCGCCAGCCGCACCCAACAAGTGACCTGTTGAGGACTTGGTGGAAGACATGGTTACGTTTTCCGCGTGATCGCCCAACATACGCTCAACTGCGCCCAACTCGATGGTGTCAGCCATCGTGGAGGTGCCGTGTGCGTTAATATAATCGATATCTGATGGTTCTAGGCCCGCATTGCGCAATGCGGCGCGCATGGAACGTTCGCCGCCCTCACCGGTCTCTGATGGGGCTGTGATGTGGTAGGCATCGCCTGAAAGGCCGTAACCCAAAACTTCGGCATAGATTTTCGCGCCACGCGCTTTGGCGTGTTCGTATTCTTCAAGGATAACAACACCCGCACCTTCGCCCATGACGAAACCATCACGGTCAGCGTCATATGGACGGCTGGCTTTTCGCGGATCATCCGCGCCCTTAGTGGACAGCGCCTTACAGGCGTTGAAGCCCGCGATACCAATTTTACAAATCGCAGCTTCGGCACCACCAGCAACCATAACATCCGCATCACCAAACATGATCAAACGAGACGCATCGCCAATCGCGTGCGCACCAGTGGAACATGCGGTTACAACAGAGTGGTTCGGGCCTTTAAAGCCATATTTGATAGACACCTGGCCAGAGATCAGATTGATCAACGCACCTGGTACAAAGAACGGGCTGACGCGGCGTGGGCCTTTTTCTTCCATCAACACAGCTGTGTTGGCGATAGAGTTCAATCCACCGATACCGGAACCAATCAAAACGCCTGTGCGTTCTAGATCGTCGTTTTCTGTTGGCATCCAGCCAGAGTCTTCAACCGCTTGTTGGGCCGCAGCCAAACCGAATTGGATGAATGTATCTACTTTGCGCTGCTCTTTTGGCAACATGTAGGCGTCAGCGTTGAATGTACCGTCTGTGCCATCGCCCAAGGGAACTTCGCAAGCATACGTGGTGACAAGGCCCGTCGTGTCAAAACCAGTGATAGGTCCAGCGCCGGATTTGCCGTCAAGAATGCGGCTCCAGCTTTCTTCGACACCATCAGCCAACGGTGTGACCAAACCTAAACCTGTTACGACGACTCTGCGCATGTGCTCTGCCCCTTAAGAATTTGTTGCCTTGCTCATACCTTGGCTTGCCCCCTCAATTCAAGGGTAGGTTGGTGGGCCAAGGCAAGCTATTGCCCATTCTGGACCTTGATCCTGTCTGAGCCTGTGCTACCGATGAAATAACAAACCTAAACAGGACAAACCTGATGCGCTTTCCTACCCTTTCAAACAACGCAGCAGGTGCCATGATGGCATTGGCTGCTTTCGCCGTGTTTTCCACCCATGATGTGATCGTCAAGAAACTGGGGGCCACCTATTCCCCATTCCAAGTGGTGTTTATCACAGCCCTTCTTAGTTTTCCGATCCTCACACTTGTGATGATGAGTGATCAAAAGCCGGACACCATTCGCCCCAAACACCCCTACTGGATGACCATCCGCAGTATTGTTGGCGTGGCTGCAGCGCTATGTGCGTTTTACGCGGTGACCGCCCTGCCGCTATCGCAATTTTACGCCTTCATCTTTGCCTCACCACTCATCATCACCATTCTAGCGATCCCGATGCTGGGCGAAGTGGTGCGGTTGCGCCGTGGACTGGCGATTATTGTCGGATTGGTTGGGGTTCTGATCGTAATCCGCCCCGGATCTGCCGAATTCTCAATGGGCCACATCGCGGCCATCACGGCGGCCTGTGCGGGTGCATTCGTATCCATCATTACCCGCAAGATCGGCGCGGAAGAACGCGGCGTTGTGATGATGATCTATCCAATGATGTCGAACCTGTTCATCACGGCCCTGTTGCTGCCTTTTGTATACGTGCAAATCCCTTTGGCAGACCTTGGGCTGTTCGCCATTGATACGCTGCTGGTGCTGACGGCGATGTGGTTGTTGGTTGCGGCTTACACCCGAACAGATGCGATTATCGTGGCCCCTATGCAGTATTCGCAAATGATCTGGGCGACAGTGTTTGGTTACTTCATCTTTACTGAAACGCCAGAGTGGCAGACCTACCTGGGCACAGCCGTGATTGTATTGTCTGGTATCTACATTCTGAAACGCGAAGCCACGAGCGATGCGTCAGAGAATACACCAGTGATGAAAACCCGCACGCGTGCCGGTCACGTTATGTCGGTCCGCGTGGGGCATATGCTGCGCCGTCAGCGTCGCCGCGACGCACAGGCCGCAGAGGATGTGGCGAATAAGTAAACGCCTCCCCAACAAACGAAAACGGGCAGCGGATCATGTGATCCCCTGCCCGTTTTGCATTTCAGCCTTAGGTGATTAGCCCGCGATTGTGCTGATCACCCAGAACAATGTCGCAGACAAGATCGCGGCGGCAGGCACTGTGATGACCCATGCACCAATGATTGTCAGGAAGTGCGAACGACGCACCAATTTGCGACGGCTTCGCTCATCTGAGCTTAGCTCTGGCAGGTTCGCTTCAACACGTGCACGTTTCATGCGGCGGGATGCGTCCCACTCACGGAAGAAGCCAACACCGAACACACCACCAACGGCGATGTGAGTCGAGCTAACCGGCAGACCCAACCAGCTGGCAACGATCACAGTGATCGCAGCAGACAGGGCCACACAATAAGCACGCATTGGGTTCAGTTTGGTGATCTGGCCACCAACCATACGGATCAGCTTTGGACCAAACAGGAATAGACCAAAGGAGATGCCCAACGCGCCGATAACCATTACCCACAACGGGATGGATACAGCGGCAGTGAAATCACCGGATTGGGATGCCTGAACGATCGCAGCCAACGGACCAACAGCATTCGCCACATCGTTTGCGCCGTGCGCAAAGCTTAGCAAAGCGGCAGACACAACCAATGGGATACCAAACAAAACCTTCAAGGATTTGTTGCGGTTCTCAAGGCCTTCGGCTTGTTTGCGGATCACTGGGATCATGACAAGCCAAATGATGATACCAAGGGCCAGACCGATGGACAGGGCCGTGGTCAGGTCGATCTTGATAATCTTCTTCAGGCCTTTCATCGCAAGGTAGGTTGAAAACGCCCCGCCCATGATGCCAACCAAAACTGGAACCCAACGTTTCGCCGCCGAGATTTTATCGTCTTGGTAAACGATACGGGATTTAATGAACCACAAGAACGCTGCCGCAATGGCACCGCCAAGCACTGGGGAAATGACCCAGCTGGCTGCGATCTTGGACATTGTAGGCCAGTTTACGGCTGCAAAACCTGCAGCAGCAATACCCGCCCCCATAACGCCACCCACGACAGAGTGCGTGGTAGAAACCGGTGCGCCAACCCAAGTGGCCAAGTTAACCCAAAGGGCAGCAGACAAAAGTGCCGCCAACATTGCCCAGATAAAGATGCCCGAGGTTTGCATGCTTTCAGGTGCGATGATGCCTTTTGCGATGGTCGACACAACGTCGCCCCCCGCCAGCAATGCGCCCATGCTTTCAAACACAGCAGCGATCGCAATCGCAGCCCCCATCGATAGGGCGTTCGCCCCAACGGCTGGGCCCATATTGTTGGCAACATCGTTCGCGCCAATGTTCAACGCCATGTAAGCACCAACACCAGCAGCAATAATCACGATGAGCGTGTTATTGGACTGACCAAAAAAGACAGTCGCCAAAACGCTGGCAAGCACCACAAACACAAATGAGATACCAAGACCAACCATCGGGCGTGACGCATAGGCCGTCGCCGCTTCTAGATTTGTCAAACGACCCAAGTCGCGGTCTAGCGTATCAAGGTGATCCGCATCAAAATTGTTATTAGACATTTTTTTTCCTCGGTTTATGCGCCAGTCTACGCATCTGGGGCGCGGTTAGCACAAGTTTAAGGACCGCTCAATGATTCACGTAGGCATTTGGACCACGGATTTTTGTGTGTTTCACAACCGCACCATTTGCATTTTCAAGTGCCTCATTCCGATCAACCGCAAAGAAGGGCGTATTACTGGAGCTAATTTACCCGCTTATTGCGACCAGTGCTTTGAGTGTTGGGTTTTGGACATCACCTAGTTTTGACGTGTTAATAAAACGGGGAACAACGACGACGCTTCAGTCATATTTAACCATTTTTGTCGACCAATGTTGCGGCGCGCACAACGTCCAAACAAAAAAGGCCACCCATTTCTGAGCGGCCTTTCTTAATAACAAATCTAAGCGATGCTTAGGAAGCTTATGCTTCTTCTGCGTCGTCTTCTGCAGCGTTCGGGATGCCCGCGCTCTCAGCAAGATCGTCGTCGTCAGATGCGGCAGCGCCGATGTCTTCGAACAACTCAGAGATTTCGAATTCTGCTTCTGCTTCTTCTTCAGCTGCCAATTCTTGGATCGACTTGCCTGCTGCTTGAAGTTCAGCTTCTTCCGCAGAACGTGCAACGTTCATAGCGATAGTTGCAGTCACTTCAGGGTGCAGAACAACTGATACGTTGTGCACGCCAAGGTATTTGATCGGTGCGATCAAAACGACTTGTTTGCGATCCACTGTGAAGCCTTCAGCTGTAGCAGCTTCTGCAGCGTCACGTGTTGTAACAGAACCGTACAAAGCGCCAGCATCAGATGCGGAGCGAATCACAACGAACTGCTGTCCGTCTAGTTTCACTGCCATTGCTTCTGCTTCGGCTTTGGACTCTAGGTTTTGTGCTTCAAGCTGAACTTTGCGTGCTTCAAAGCTTGCAACGTTTGCTGCAGAGGCTGTGAGGCCTTTCTTCTGCGGCAACAAGAAGTTGCGTGCGAAACCTGGTTTGACGTCTACAACGTCGCCCATTTGGCCTAGCTTTGCTACGCGTTCAAGTAGGATAACTTTCATGTCAGATCTCCTTACTTAACAGCATATGGCAGTAGGGCGAGGAAGCGAGCGCGTTTGATGGCACGAGCCAACTCACGTTGCTTTTTCGCAGATACTGCGGTGATACGGGAAGGCACGATTTTGCCACGCTCAGAGATGTAGCGTTGTAGCAAACGTGTGTCTTTATAGTCGATCGCTGGTGCGTTATCGCCCGAGAATGGGCACACTTTGCGGCGACGGAAAAATGGTTTTGCAGCCATGGGTTACGTCCTTTTCCTAAGCTTCAGATCAGCGGCGCTCGCGGCGTTCGCCACGGTCGCTACGGTCGCTACGTTCATCGCGTTTCTGCATTTGTACGGATGGCAATTCTTTATGCTCGTCCATTTTGATGGTCAGCACACGCATTACATCTTCGTGCAGGCGCATCAGGCGTTCCATCTCGTGGATCGCAGATGCTGGCGCATCAGAACGCAAAAGGGCGTAGTGGCCCTTGCGGTTCTTGTTGATCTTATAGGCCATAGTTTTGACGCCCCAATACTCGCTGTCTACGAGTTTACCTTCGTTATCCGAAAGTACGGTGCCAAAATGTTCGATCAGTGCTTCGGCTTGTGTATTAGACAAGTCTTGGCGTGCGATCATGACATGCTCATATAACGGCATGTTTGCTCCACTTATATCAAGGCGCATTTCAAAGGCGGGCCATATGATCCTTTGCGGGCCTGCCACGAGAGACTGCGCGGTTAGAAAATCTTGCAAAGGAAGTGCTGCATATACACTGATTTTCCAGTGGCGCAAGGGTATCCGTGACTATGCACAGGGATTACGCATTGCGCATTCAGGCCACAGCCCGCCACATCAACAATCAGGCCAGTGGGCCCTGCCCCAGCTTAACGAAAAAACGGCGCCCTTTTCTTCAAAGGACGCCGTTCTAAATCTTTCAACCTATTCTAGCGGGCAAACAGCCCAAGAGAAATTAGGAAGCTTTCGTAATGAAGCCAACCGCGTCGCCGAAGCTTTGGATTGTTTCTGCTGCGTCATCAGGAATTTCGATGCCGAACTCTTCTTCGAACGCCATAACCAGCTCAACTGTGTCAAGGCTATCAGCACCTAGATCGTCGATGAAAGACGCGCCTTCAACAACTTTAGCTTCTTCAACACCAAGGTGTTCTACAACGATCTTCTTAACTCGGTCTGCGATGTCGCTCATATTAAAAGTCCTCATTCGTTTGAGACAGGTTGTCCCAGATATTGGTGGTTCCCGTTAGGGGCCCGATGTCTTGCCCCGAGGGGCGCTAAAGCCACGTAACGTAAACGCAGCGAACCAAGCAGCGGTAGCCGCTGTGATCAATTCTGCGCCGCCTATAACACAGTCGGCGCAGTTGGCAAACGATTTGCGCTTCTCAATGAGAGGCAGCAGCGTTCACCCAAGCTTACAACATGGCCATGCCACCGTTCACATGCAAGGTTGTGCCCGTAACATAACCTGCCTCAGGTGATGCTAAGTATAAGACAGCGCTCGCAATTTCTTCAGGATTGCCCATGCGACCGGCGGGAATTTGCGTCATAATCGCACCCTTTTGGTCATCATTCAGCTTATCGGTCATCGCAGTGGTAATGAAACCCGGTGCAACAGCATTTACCGTGATTCCACGTGACGCCACCTCATAGGCCAATGATTTGGACATGCCGATCATACCAGCCTTAGACGCGGCATAATTCGCCTGCCCTGGGTTACCTGTCGCACCAACGATGCTTGAGATGTTAACGATCCGGCCCCAACGCGCCTTCATCATGCCGCGCATAACGCCTTTGCACAATTTGAACGTTGCCGTCAGGTTCACGTTGATGACGGAATTCCATTCGTCGTCAGACATACGCATGAACAAGTTGTCGCGTGTGATGCCCGCGTTGTTGACCAAGATATCAACAGACCCCATAGCTTCGGCAGCTTGCTTTGGCAGCGCTTCAACAGCTTCCATGTCGCTTAGATTACATGGCAACACATAAGCGCGCTCACCCAGTTCTGCGGCCAGAGCCTCAAGCGGCTCAACCCGTGTGCCGCTTAGGCCCACAGATGCGCCAGCGGCGTGCAAACCGCGCGCGATATCCGCACCGATGCCACCTGATGCACCAGTGACCAATGCGTTTTTACCTGTAAGATCAAACATTTATTCTTCCCTATTCTTCAATTCTTTACACCAATGGTGCGCGTTCACCCAAGACCCAGCGGACAACATCAACAATATCAAACGCCAATGAAATGCAGATGACAGTCATAATAAGCCAAATAATGCGACGGGGCCAAATTGTCATATCTCCACGCGATTGCTGTGCGATCAAGAACACAACCGTCGGGATCCAAAAGACCAGATGCGGCAGGCCTAGCAGCTTAACATAGCCCATCGCATTAAACATGTACTGGACACAAAAGGCAGCAATGACACTGGACAGCAGGGTCACGATCCCTGCTTTGCAACTGGATTTCCAAATCAGCAAAAGAAGGGGCGCAACAAAGGCCCCTGCCAATAAGAAATTCAGCCAAATCCCAACCCACGTAGGTTGTAATGCCATTGCGTCCTCAAGGGTCATGATTAACCTTCCAGTGCCGCCGCGATATCAGCAGACGAGCCGATGTTGCGCGTCGCGATAGATTTATCGATACGACGGATCATACCACACAGGGCTTTGCCTGCGCCGATTTCCCAAATATCAGTAACGCCATTTGCTGCCATCCAAGACACGCTTTCACGCCAGCGCACAGAACCTGTCACCTGATCCACCAACAAGTTGCGGATCACTTGGCCGCTGCTGACTGCTTCGGCTTGCACATTCGCAACCAAAGGCACCGCTGGGGATGCAATATCAACGTGGTTTAGCGCTTCGGCCATTACGGCGGCTGCCGGTTCCATCAACGCACAGTGGAAAGGTGCGGACACGGGCAACAAAACAGCGCGTTTCGCACCCTTTTCCTTGGCGATGACCAATGCACGCTCAACAGCGTCCTTATGGCCCGAAATCACTACTTGACCCGGGTCGTTGTCATTGGCGGCTTGGCAGACTTCACCTTGGGCTGCTTCTGCAGCAACTTCAGTTGCTGCTGCAAAATCCAAACCCAACAAGGCAGCCATAGCGCCAATACCAACAGGCACCGCCTCTTGCATGGCTTTGCCACGAGTGCGCAACAAACGCGCGGTATCCGCGATCGAAATAGATCCTGCCGCAGCCAATGCAGAATATTCACCCAACGAGTGACCCGCCACAAAGCTTGCGCGCTCTAACGTGATGCCCTCAGCTTCAAGGGCGCGCATTGCGGCCAAAGAGGTTGCCATCAACGCGGGTTGGGCGTTTTGGGTCAGTGTCAGCGCATCTTGCTCGCCGTTCCAGATCAGATCTGACAGCTTTTCGCCCAGTGCGTCATCGACTTCTTCAAAGACCGCACGTGCCGCAGGATATGCGTCAGCCAGATCGCGGCCCATGCCGATGGTCTGTGCCCCTTGGCCCGGAAATACAAAAGCGGTCGTCATATGGTTTGCCCCCATTAATATGTGTTGAGATTGGTTTAAACGCCCCGCTCGCTTCGCACAAGCCAACACAATTATGCAGATCACCTGTGCGTGAGACGCACTTGCCCATGTGCACACGCATCGCGTTAACTGTTCCAAACGCACGTCACCTGACAAAGGAACCCCCATGTCACGCTCAAACACCGCCCACAGCTATGGGTCCGTCGCCAAAACCTTCCACTGGCTGACCGCCTTGTTGATCATCACAGTCATCCCTCTTGGGATCATTGCAAATGACATGGGATATGACACGTCCGAACAGCTGGCCCGCAAGTTCCTGTTGTTTTCACTACATAAAACCGTGGGTGTCACGATTTTCTTTGTCGCCCTTGCGCGTATCATTTGGGCCATCAGCCAACCCAAACCCAACGGATTACACCCCGAACGCAAAGCCGAGACATGGCTCGCCGAAACCATCCATTGGCTGCTCTATGGCTCACTCGTTATGGCCCCCCTCGCGGGTTGGATCCACCATGCTGCCACCACAGGTTTTGCCCCGATCTGGTGGCCCTTTGGTCAGTCCCTGCCATTTGTGAACAAGAATGAAACCACAGCTGAGCTGTTTTCCGCCCTGCACCTGATCTTTTCACGGGTGATGGTCGTGTCCATCCTGTTGCACGTTGCCGGTGCCCTCAAGCACGTGGTTATCGACAAAGACGGCACACTCAGCCGTATGTGGTTTGGCAAATCCAGCGCCGTTGAAACCACAGGTGGTCATAGCAATGTATTACCCATCGCCTCTGCATTGGTCGCATGGGCGGCTGCGATCGCGATTGGGGTTGCTGCCGGAGTGTTTAGCGCAGGCGCACATGACGATCACGAGCACGCACATGACGACACACATGGAACAGCCATACTTGAAACTATCGCCTCTGACTGGACCGTACAATCTGGTGAAATCGCGATCACTGTCGATCAAGGCGGCAGCAAGATCACAGGCAGCTTTGCGGAGTGGACAGCGGCCATCACCTTTGATCCCGAAACCGGTTTGGGCAACACAGAAGTCACAATCGTTGTGCCCTCCCTGACCCTTGGGTCCCTCAGCGGCCAAGCAATGGGTGCGGATTACTTCAACGCCGAAGCCTTCCCAGCGGCAGTGTTCAAGGCAGACATCACACCAAGCGGTGACAGTCATGTCGCCACAGGGACGCTGCGTATCCGTGATATCGAGATGCCGATTGAGATGCCATTTACCCTAAGCACTGAGGGCGAGGTCACGACGATGCAAGCAGTGCTGACCTTGGATCGGCAAGATTACGCAATTGGGTCCGGCCTCCAAGACGAACAGACCCTCAAGTTCGCAGTGGGCGTTGAGCTCAACCTAAGCGCCACACAGAACTGAACTGCTAGGGCATACACATAGAAAAGGGCCGCCTGAGTGATCAGGCGGCCCTAAATTCATTCCGTGAGTTGATGAATTAATCGGCTTTCATGGCTTCGATAGAAATGATGACTGAAATCTCATCACCTACGAATGGTGCAAATGCACCCAAGCCAAAGTCAGAGCGCAGCAAAGTTGCTGTCGCGTCAAAGCCTGCCCAGTCTTTTTCTGCACGTGGGTGTGGGCCCGCTTTGTTAAGTGTCGCATCCAGAACAACGGACTTTGTCACGTCGTTCATTGTCAGATCACCCGTGATGTTGGCTGTTGTGTCGCCAGTCACTTCGATGCCTGTAGATGTGAACGTGATCATGTCACCGTCTTCAGCACCAAAGAAGTCTGGGGACATAAAGTGGCCCAAACGTGCTTCCCAACCTGTGAACATGCTTTGAACTGGCATGGAAACAGAAACGGAAGAGTTTGCAGCGTTTTCTTGGTCAAAAGCGATTTCGCCTTCAAAACCAGAGAACATGCCATAGGTCGTAGAGTAACCTAGGTGGTTGTAGGAAAAGACGATTTGGCTGTGACTTGCGTCTAGGACGTAATTGTCAGCAGCAGCGGCGAGAGTAGCAGTGCTGGCAAGTGCAGCAGCAAGAAAGAAAGATTTCATCATATTGGCTCCGGTGTGAAAAACATAACCTATGATGGTCTATTCGTGTACCTGCGCGCAATTGCGCACCGATCAACATATCGTGCGCATATACGAACCAATTGGCACTACCCCGCCGAAAAGGCACCCTTTCGGCCCTTTTCCGCACACCCAAAGCCCTATATCTATTGATTTAAAGTTTGCCCGCATCCTGCAACGCACCTTTTAGGCTGCGGTGCAAACGCGGGTCCTTGATATCAACTTCGGCCAAAACGGCATTGTGCCGGCCCCAAAGTGTGAAATGGTTACCGTCCACTTCAGCCGCATCCAGATCAGCGAACTTAAAGCGTTTTCTGTCATTTGACCCATCACGCTTGGATCGAACCAAACGTATTTCTCGGCGCACCATGTCTATCTCGACACTAGGCGCGCTGTCGGTTTTGGCGTTGTGGGACAGTGAAATGCCGATACCAGCCGCCACAACAGACAAAACCAGTTTCATCAACATAACATCGTTAGACAAATCCGAACCGAGCATAATCCACAGACCAACAGCCGCAAGAATAAGGGCTACACCCAAAAGGCTTTGACCACTTCGCACCACCAATCGGCCGCCGTCCATAGTATAAACGGGAACAGCTGAGAATTTAGAGTGTGTCGTCTCGTGCATAAATTCGTTTACGGCGGCCATTTAAATTTCTCCAAACATATAAATTTTAATCAAATACTTTGAAGGTAATTAAGATTAACATTGAGACAGGAATGAGGCTGCTGCGAGGCATTGACGCGGCGCAATGACGCTTACCTGCACTTTATGGCTGTGTTTGGCGGATGTTTTCCCCCAAGGTTTGACAACTTGTTTTCAAAGCCTATGTAAGAGTTTCGTAAAACCTATGTTTCAGATCTATGAATTCTATATTTTAGTTTTGTGAATTCTATGTTCAAACTTTATTAAATGGAGGTATGTTAATGTTACAATTACTTCTCCTGATAAATTGCATCAGTTGCGCGATCTTCGGAGCTTTTTTCGTTTTGTTCTCTGCCACTGCGGTCTCTATGATCGGTGATCCCCCGCAGATTTTGGTAATTTTGACCGGTGTTACCTTTTTATTCAACGCGATCCTACTTGGTATCGCAGCAGCTCGGGTAAACAATTACACAACCTCTATCGGGTATTTCATAGCCGGCGAAGTCATCTGGTTCCTGATTACACTAGAGTTACTGGCAAGTGGACTTTGGATTGTTGGCACCGCAGCAATTACATTAGACATACTTATTGCAGCATTGCTTGGCCTGCTCGGCTTTGGAAAATGGTTCTATGGCATACGGGGCAAGCAACCGCTAAGCGACTAAATTAGCGCCTTATACATCTTAAAGTTGCTAAGTTCGATACCGCGCTTCACGACAACTAGCGCGGTATCCACCTGCCACCCCATTCGGGCAAAGAACGGCCTTGCCTTTATGCTTGCTTGCGTTGTGAGCAGCGCAATACCTTTGGCCGCGGCACTTATCTCAACATCGGTATATAAAAGGCGGCCGATACCATGGCCTGCGTGTTGAGAGCGTACGAACGCCAAATCGATATAACCGTCTGAATCCAAGGTCATAAAGCCACCCATCACACCATCGCACACAGCAACAAAGCCGCTCAGGCTTTGGAACCTGCGCATCCAAGCGGCGGCATCAGGTGCAACACCTGCCCACGCCAAACGCTGCTCAAGGGTATAAACGTCCGCCGCACCACAGTGCACCGCGTCAAAGAAGACCTCAGCCGCGACAGCGCCATCTGCGGGTAAAAGCGGACGGATCGTGACGGGCTGAACCACATCAGGCAACAGCTGCGTTGGTTTCTCCAAACGCACCAATATCGCCAAAATTGAATTCTTGCGCGTATTTGCCCAAGAAATGCGTAAGGAAGGTATTGATCGCGATCCGCACCCGAGGGTCATCCGTCATATGGGTCCCATTGGCGTCCAAGGTCGAGTTCATCAACTTCACCCAACGTTCAGCACCACGGTCATTCATCAACGCAATTGCATTGTGGGTATGGTGAAAGCTTAGACGAAAGTCAGCGCCATGATAATACGGGCCACCCCCCATTACATCGGCCCACATAGATGCTTGGGTCATCGTGTGGTGTTCAACGCCACCCACGCGCTCAAATACGGAAGTGAACCACGGCTCGTCCGCAAACACGCGTTCATAAAAGCTTTCGACAATAGCAACGATGGGATCAGGACCGAGCACAGAAAACAATTGCCAAAACTGGATCGGCTGGCTTGGATCATTGGGCGCTTTGAGGGTCACCAGATCCGCGCGACGCATCGTGTCAGAAGGCAATAGGCCCGCATCCATAGCATTGCCCACATAGGCGGTCTGCGCTGTCTTGGTCATATACCCGTGCTGGGTTTTAAAGTTTGGATACGAAAAAATGGCCATCTGCCCTACCCCTTTAGAAATTCGGACCTCGAAAGAAAAAGGGCCGCTTCCAACAATGAAAGCGGCCCCAGCTTCACGTCAACAAGTGACGCGGAACTTATTCTTCTTCTAGCGCTTCAACAGCTTTTTGAAGCTCATCTTTAGAAACTTCTTTTTCTGTCACAGTCGCTTGTGCAAACACGTGGTCTACAACTTTGTCTTCGAACAATGGTGCGCGAAGCTGCTGCTGCATTTGCTGGTTCTTTTGAACAAATTCAAAGAACTCACGCTCTTGACCTGGGTACTGGCGCGCTTGGTTCATGATTGCTTGTGTCATTTCAGCGTCTGTTACTTCAACAGCAGCTTTTTGACCCAAATCAGCCAACAACAAACCTAGGCGCACGCGGCGGTCTGCCAATGTCTTGTGCTCGTCAGTTGTTTCGATCTCAGGGTGATCGTGGCCTTCGACTTCTGGGTTATCTTCGTGCCATAGCTGGTGTGCGATTTGACCCGCTTCAGCGTCCAACAAGGACGGTGGCAAGTCAAAGCTTACCAATGTGTCCATTGCGTCCAAAAGACCGCGCTTCATGATTGCGCGTGATGCACCGCCATACTCAGCTTCAAGACGTTCACCGATTTGAGTTTTCAAAGCAGCAAGATCTTCAGCGCCGAATTTCTTCGCCATCTCGTCGTTGATCTCAGCAGCCACTGGCTCTTTTACTTCAACGATTGTGCAATCAAAGATGGCTTCTTTGCCAGCAAGGTGCTCAGCTTGGTATTCAGCTGGGAAAGAAACTGTAACAGCTTTTTCTTCGCCGGCTTTAACGCCTACCAATTGCTCTTCAAAACCTGGGATGAATGAGTTTGAGCCCAAAACAAGCGGGTAATCTTCAGCAGATCCGCCATCAAACGCTTCGCCGTCAACTTTACCAACAAAGGCCATGACAACTTGGTCACCGTCTTTTGCTTTTGATCCAGCTTTGCGTGCTTTAAAATCTTGCGCAGTTTCAGCCAAGTTAGCCAAAGCTTCGTCGATAGAAGCGTCATCAGCCTTAACAACCATTTTTTCCAATTTGATGGTGCTTAGGTCAACTTCAGGAATCTCAGGAAGCTTTTCATAAGTCATGTCAACGTTTACGTCGTCGCCAGCTTTCCAGTCTTCGTTTGTCATTTTAACGTCAGGCTGCATCGCAGGGCGATCGCCAGTTTCTTCAAAATGCTTGTTCATCGCGCCGTCGATTGACTCTTGCATAGCTTCGCCCATCAGACGATCGCCAAACTGCTTCTTAAGCATAGCCATAGGAACTTTGCCCTTACGGAAGCCCTTCATTTCGACTTCTGGCTGCGCTTCAACCAATTTGGTGTTCACTGTCGCATCCAATTCAGCCGCAGTCACGGTGATTGAATAGGCGCGCTTTAGACCTTCGTTAAGTGTCTCGGTGACCTGCATGTTAGCTCCATAGGATTAGGGCGCCTTGTAAGGCGCTGGCAGAAAATTTGTGCCCTTCTATTGGGCAGGTAAGCCATGCGCAAGAGGCGCGTGGCCCTGAAACGGTATTAGGGCAAAGATTCCCGTTCGGGACGCATGGTTTTTGCAAAAAATGGACCAAACCTGTGCTTTGCCCTTATTATTTGAAGTCGTTCCACTTTAACTGCGTGTTGCGCGTGATGTCGCGATTGATTTGCTTACCCACGACCTTATCAAACTCATACCCAGCAATTTCACCCGATCCCGGACGCCGCGCCCAGATGTCGGCTTCTGTAATAACGTGACCTGAGGACAAATCCTTATCCGCTACAACAGACGCGCGGGCAAATTTGTAAACGGCTTCTTCTGCTTCGGCGCGTTGTTTTGGGTTGTTGGCCGCGATCCAGATTTCGCGCGAACGATCAATGATGTGACGCAATTCACTTGGGTCCATTGAATTGATGATGTCAGGCCCCGCTCTGTAACGGCTGTCTGTATAATGGCGTTCCAAGATACAGGCCCCCAACGCAACCGAAGCCAACGCCATCTCAGGGCCGATCGAATGATCAGAAAAGCCAACAGGCACCCCAGGGAAGGCCGCGCGCAATTCGCTGACACCTTGAAGGGATACGATTTCTGGCGGGCTTGGATACAGGTTGGTGCACTCAAGCAATGCGAACTCCACACCAGACTCAACCAAAATGTCTACGCTGGCTTTGATCGTCTCGATGCTTTGCATCCCCGTAGACATAATCACAGGTTTTCCAAAACGGGCGATGTGACGGATCAGCGGAAGGTTATCCGCCTCGCCCGACCCAATCTTGAACGCGGGCACATCAATCTCATTCAGGAAATCCGCAGCCGCACGGGAAAACGGAGTCGAGATGTAAATCATCCCCAAGCTCTCGGTATAATCCTTCAACGCAATTTCATCGTCCAAAGACAATGCACAGTTCGCCATGACTTCCCATATGGACACATCAGCGTTTGGTGGGAAGATTTGTTTGGCTTCGTCCGTCATCTCATCTTCGATGATATGCGTCTGGTGTTTAACGCACTCACAACCAGACGCCGCAGCAAGACGCACCATTTCTTTGGC
The DNA here is from genome assembly GCA_002478745.1 of Rhodobacteraceae bacterium UBA7436. GTDB lineage: Bacteria > Pseudomonadota > Alphaproteobacteria > Rhodobacterales > Rhodobacteraceae > Ascidiaceihabitans. Next base: position 26,275 of record DLQI01000041.1, read on the forward strand.
CACATCCAATGAACCACCATGGTTGATGCCAATCTCTGCAATTACCAGTGGCGCGTGGCCATAGCCGATCTCGCGTGTGCCAATTTTCATTTTAGTGGTCCTTGTTGTTGGTCGTGTTCAATTCTGTCGCTTCGCCGCCACTGGCAGCTGTCTCTAACTTTGCCGCCAGGCGTTGCGCGCGCATCTCGGCCGTGCCCCAACGGTCATGAAACCACAACCACTGTGCCGGATAACGGCGTACCTGCGCTTCAAGACGGTCCGACATCTCAGCCATCATCTCATAGGGCGCGCGGTGTTCAATAGGCGTTTCAAATTCGATATGATGGGTCATCCCATCTGGCCCGCGGTGGGCGAAACACGGCACAAACAACGCACCAGTCTTCATCGCGATCTTAGCAGGCACATCAGATGTGGGTGCCGGTATGCCAAAGAAATCGACGTCTTCATACTGTGTCGCGCGCACGTCAAACAGCATCGTAGCAATCCCACCTTCACGTAAATGACGGGTGAACCCCAAAAATCCTTTACGGCTTTGTGGAAATGCAGGCCCCGTCAAATAGCCATAGTTCTGAGTGTAATGTTCATCAAAATGCGGATTGGATGCAGGACGAAACAGGCAGGCCGATTGATGGCCCAACGTATGAAGCGCGATGCGCATCGCCTCGTAATTGCCGATATGGCCAGAAACCAACATCACAGGCCGGCCCTCAGTAATAGCCCCCATCATCTGATCGTATCCCGCACCACCGATGTTTTCAGGTTCCAACGCAGCAGCCACATCATGCTTTGAATAGTTCTCGATCATGTTTTTGCCAAAGTTGACGGCAACCTCATGCGCGATCTTGCGAGCCTCGCTTGCGGACATTTCAGGATGAACAAGTTGCAGATTGCGCACTGCTTTTTTGATAAAGCCAAACAATGGAGCCACGACATAGCTGGCGATAAAGCCAAATAATTTCACCCGCGTGCGATAAGCAAACAGGTGCGTGAAGGCGATAATCCCCCGCACCAGCCAATTGACTGCAACATCGCTGTTAAAACGCATGATTTCACTCAGTTCCATGATTTGATCAACGCAGCGACCCGGCTGCGCTCAATCCCCTGTCTGGCAAGGATTTAACGGATGTCGCCGTGGCATACAACTAAATCAAAGCCACCGCGCACGCACAGCCAACACACATCAGGCTTTTGGTAATGTACCGCCGTATCCAAGCCAATAATCACGCGCCCACGGCACCTGACCAAAGCCCATATGCGGCAGGTTATCCCAACGTTTACGCCCTGGTAAGGCCAAGGTGATAGGACGTGGATCGCCATGAAAGGCCACCACACTCGCACTGACAGGTGGGGCATGGGGATGCAAAAGCAGATCCACGCCAATGGGGCGACGCAACCAGCGCTTAAAGCTGATCACCCAATCCACAGGCCAATATTCCATTGAAGACGCATGCTCCTCAACCCACACCTGTTCAATATCAGCCGCGTCAAACGCCGCCTGAGGATCGGCCTGAAACCGCTCGACGATTTGGGTCTGCTCACCAAGGTTAAAAGCAAACAGCCCTGTTCCCAGCAACTCATCCTTTGGCTTGGCCACCCGATTGGGACGCCAATTGTCCCCAACATCAATGCCAATGAAAGGCGCAGGGTGATCCATGAATTGGGTTAAGTCGCCGCAAATGAAGGTATCAAGATCCACAAACAGCGCCCTGCCCGTCAGACCATGAAAGTCCGCCAGAAACACGCCCAGTTTGGGCCACGCCCCATGACGCCACATCTGTGGGCTGCACCCAATGTCGGGGATTGGAAAACTCTCTATCCCGTCCACGAATCCACTGTCGTCATCAGTCAAACACACAAAGCGAAAGTCGCCCGTCATATTGGCCCGAACCGCGTTGTAAAGCACGTTCACATATTCAGAACTGAACAGCGAACCCCACTTCATACACAAAACAATGCGATCCATAATTACTCCAAATTAAGTCAATCAAACTGCTAACTTATGCCCCGCACCTTGTCTACCAACGACCATACGCAAAAACATCAAAGGCCACTTGCGGGGGGCGTTGGCAAAGAGGTACAAGCCTGTATGAGCAAATCTATCGTTTTTGTCACTGGAACCCGTGCCGATTTCGGCAAGCTTGCGCCGCTCGCGGTTGCAGCGCGCGATCAGGGTTTTGCAGTCTCTTTCTTTGTAACTGGCATGCACATGCTGGAACAATACGGTCTGACCAAGATCGAAGTGAAGCGGATGGAGGGCGTGGAAGTTCACGAATTCCTCAATCAGCGCGCTGGTGATCCACAGGACATGATCCTTGCCAAAACAGTCATCGCGTTCTCTGACTTCGCCCTAGAACACAAACCGGATCTTGTAGTCATTCACGGGGATCGGGTCGAAGCCTTGGCCTGCTCATTAGTTTGCGCCACCAACTATATCCCATCCGCCCACATCGAGGGTGGCGAGGTATCAGGCACGATCGACGAGATGTTCCGACACTGTAACAGCAAACTGGCGACCTATCACTTTGTCTCTTCACAGGATGCAAAGCGGCGGGTCATGGGGTTGGGTGAAACCGAAAACAGCATTCACGTTCTTGGTTCCCCCGAACTGGATTTTCACGCTGGTCCATCTGGCGTGACAATTGATCAGGTGTTTGAGCGTTACGAAATACCGTTCGATGACTTTGGCATCGTGATTTTTCACCCCGTCACTTCAGAACAAGAGACGATGGGTCAACAAGCGGTAAACCTGTTTGACGCGCTGGTTCAAAGCGGGCGCAATTATGTGGTGATCGCGCCAAATAATGATCCTGGGTCTGATAAGATCTTTGATCAAATCGCAAAACTGCCCTCTGAACGGTTTCGCACCCTACCCTCAATGCGGTTCTCACATTTCTCTGAACTGATGAAGAACGCCAACTTTATGGTTGGTAACTCATCAGCCGGTGTGCGCGAGGCACCGTTTTTGGGGCTACCGTCCTTAGACATCGGCACGCGCCAAACCAACCGCGCTGTCGCACCCTCCCTGTTCAGCAGTGCCGCAAAAAACACCGATGATATCCTTGGCTTCCTGACGCAATACTGGGGACAGAAATATACGCCCCACACAGCGTTTGGGGAAGGGCGTGCCGCAGAGCATTTTGTGAACGCGATCAAAGACCCCGCGTTTTGGACACAAAATCTGCAAAAGAACTTCCAAGACCACGAATAGATACGGCGAATTTCCAGCCCCTCAACATCGTTCAGAGGCTGGAGCTAACCGTTATTTTGCAGCGGCCAAACGCTCTTTCATCAAGATTTCCACGATACGAAAATCAATCGGGTTATCGATGTCGATGCAGCGCTCTGGCGGCATGATATAGGGGATCACGCGCCCCTCGTAAATGGTCGATGCTTTTTCCAGATACGCCGGATCAATCACATATGTGGACGCGGCATGTTCCCAAACTGGCGGAGCCACCTGACGGGACCAAACACCACCGGGCAACGGTTTTGACACCTGCAAAGCCCCCGTTTCATCGGTCTCAACCAGATTGAAATATGGGTTCTTCTTGGCCTCACAAACGCTCATCACCATGTCGGGGCGTTCTTCATCAAACAAACGCAGCGCGTTCACCACATCCTCAGGCAACCGCAACGGACCTGTGCAATCCAAATCCACGAATGTATCAACCTTAGAGCCCAACACCTCCTGAGAGGCTTGTAACGCATGCTGCCACACGCCCCATTTGGGGGCAGCGTCCGTGGCCAAATGGGCAGGACGCAACCCGATATCCAAGGCACCGCGCTTGACCGCGTGGGCATACATTGCCTCATCATCTGTCGAGACAACAACCGCATCAATCTGATCTGAATCAAACAAGTGATCCAGAGACCAATCAATCAGGTGCTTACCGCACAACATGCCAAAGTTCTTGTTCGGTACGCCCTTAGACCCTTTGCGTGCTCCAATGTGACCAAGGATCATGATGTCTCTCCAGTTTTCTTATCTGTATCAAGGGGGCTGTAATAGTCGATGATCATCCGTTTGATGGGACCAAGGGCGCGCCCGGACCAAATCAGGCGGCGACCCTTGCGGTCTTGCATCTCTGCTCCTTCAGGCAATGCGACGAGATCTTGGCCTTTAAATGCAAGACCCGGCAACGTCAGCGCCGTCAGCTTAGACCAGCGGCGGCGGTTCCATGGCATCGCACCGCGCACATAGATAAACCAACGCCACGACCACATAAACTCGGTCGGGAACTTCACCGCAAACCTGCGCGGGATCGCAGCCATATAAGGCTGGGCAACCCACGAAATGAACCGCTCATCCGCAATCATCGGGCGGTAATTCAAACCGCCATACTGAGCAAACAAAGACCGAAATCGCTTTGCCACATAGCCACAATGGGCCGGGTGAAACACTATGATCGAAGAATTGCCCCGCGCATAACGCCGCGTCTTTGTGACTGTCCACAACCAACGCGCAAAGGAACCAAACGGCAAGACTGCGCTTTGAAACAGCACGATATTTTGCGGTGTAACCGCAAGCGGCAACATCTGCGCCAAATCGCCCATCACCATCGTATCGATGTCCACAAAGATAGCGGGCAAATCGTCAGGCAACACGCCCTCTTCGAAAATCGCCAATTTGGTCTGACAGCCCGCCTGCATCAATTCTGGGTTTAAATAGAACTCGGGGATCATGCGAACCTCAACCTCCGGCAACAGACCCGGGCGGGCGCGGTCGGACACCATCACCACACGAGGTGGATTTGGGGTATTGGCCACAACCGCCTCAATCAACTGGTTCAATTCATCAACACCGTATTTGGTGCCCCAAACGACCAAGATCAGTTGCCACGTAGGGCTGGAAACAACAGTGTTCAATGAACCCACCCTTTTGGTGCAAAACGTTACCGCCCTAACTATAAGCAATTCTGACCAAGCGAAACCTGTAATTGCCCCCACGCTTGCCCCCCGCCCCGTCCACCGCTATGAACATCCCATAGGGTCCAGTCCCCTGCCGTCCGCACATGGTGAAGCGCTGGGTAAAGTTCCTGTTCGACCTTCCGTCGCATACGGACCTTCGGCAACGCGGACACCCGATCAGCCCCTTAAGCGACCACAAGGAGATCATGAAATGGACAGCCCAATTCCCTCACGTACGGCCCTGAAATCACAGGCCAAACGCCTGCGCGCTACATTAAGCGAGCAAGGCAAAACCATCAGCCACGCACAAAGCCTGGAGGCCATCGCACAAACCTACGGGGCGCGCGACTGGAACACACTCAACGCAGGGTCCTTTGACGAAACACGCCCAAACCACCGCGATTGGCAGGTGGGACAACGGGTGTCAGGACAGTATCTGGGACACAGGTTCACCGGTGAAATCAAAGCGGCGCGCAGCATCGGTAGCACACATTGGGCGCTGACATTGGTGTTTGATAAGGCGGTGGATGTGGTGGAGTCAGCGCATTTCAGCAACCTGCGCCGCCAAGTGAATTGCACGGTCGGGCTTGATGGGCGATCAAGCGCCAAAACGTCGAACGGCCAAGCACAGGTGGTTTTGGAGGGTTAAGTTAGCCCCCAAACGGTTAAGCCAAACCCCGCCCTCTCGAAATACGTAGGGCGGGGTTCACCCCGCCATTGGTGGGGGCGAGGAGTAGAAATTCTCGGAAACTAACTACGCGACTCGTTCAGCAACGGCCTCATGGATCGCTTTGCAGTTTGACGACCCCTTAAATAAAACCGCTAGTGCCTTGTTTGGATACTCTGCCTCCAAGTGTGAGAGCATAGCAGGATAAACCGCTTCACAAGCTTCAACAACCAGCGTAACGTAATTTGAATTCATTTCAGAGATTGGTTGTTCAAGAATTGTCTGACCGACGTTCTTAAACACAGAGGCTGCGATTGCTCTATTTCCGTGAACTAGTAAGCCCCAAGCATATCCACTCTTCCGATCCGATTGGGACTTTTTTTCCGCGATCCAATCATCGATAGCTCTCAAAATCCTGACGGCATTAAACGATTGAGAACCAGAGGTCTGTGGATTGAATATAGCTTTATAAGGAGCTTTCGATAAATCATTGAAAAACCGACCAATACCAGTTTTTGCTGCCACAGAATGAGGCGGGTCTACAGATGCACAAGCTAAAGCCGTTGTGACTTCGATCAAGTCACACGACGTAGGCGTCGGCACAAAGTCATCAGTTCGGTGAACTTGGTATTCCACGCCAGAAAGTGACATCTCCCCCGTAATTCGAGTTTGCTCAGGATCGCTCGAAACAAAATCACGCCCTTCAACTCTATTTTGCAAATTATTGGTACGAGTGACGTCTGTGCCAAAGCTCTCTGGCGCGTCTTTTAACAACACAACACGCACTGAAACTTTAACTGTACCAAGTGCAGCATCATCGGTCACCTTTGCTAGCGTGCTAACGGTTTGGGCACCGTTGACAATCGAAGCCCCCTTAAACTCAAAGTTACCTGAAGTATGCGAAGCCGCGCTAGCTGGCGCTCTTACAGCTTCCTCAGCGATTAGTGTAATTCCATTGTGGAAGTACCAGAAGTGCTCTGGATCAGATATCGCTGTATTTTTAATCTGGTTATTCACATCAGTATCGCCAAGCGCATAGCGAATGTTCTTTGCGACGATCCGCTTACCATGATCTTCCCACCATTTTTTCAATTGGCTACCATCGATAACGCCAAAATATGCATTATGAGGGTGGGTAACCCGCGACCAGTCTAACAATGTTGCAGACAAGTTTATCTTACCTGCGTGTGATCCTGAAGCTAAGCCGTTGAAAACTTCGGTCATTCCGAAGACATTGAACGTAGCAATGCCATCGTCTTCACTATCATTTAATTCAGTCAAAAATTTATCAATTTTCTTGCGGCTATGGATCGCAACCTCACTTGCACCGGTTGTCGCCAGTATGATCCGAATTGTTGTCCCAGGATGCAGCAATGCTTCCGAAATCACTTCCACTTTAGGTTTCAATCGCTCCCCAAAGCTGTCGATATCGTTCTCTACTAAGTCCTTAATGCCATCTGCAAAATTTGAAATCTCTTTAGCTTGTGGTTCACCAGAACCTGACTTGATCCACTTTGATTGGACAATGACAACTTGTTTTTCGACATGGTCAAAATACGCGGCATCAATGCCATTATCATCGCCGCCGTCCCGAACCGATTTGGCAGCCTCAGAAGCAGTGCACCCTGTCGCACTGTAAACCCCAAAAGCGGCTAAGCAGCGTGTCAAAATCTTCACGTCACGCTCTGAATCCGCCTCGCCAATACCAAAAAGGTCAAGATCACTCTCAAACATTGACCGCAACTTCGATTGAATCTGGCGAACCTTCAGATTTGACATCCGTGTAATCCAATGTTGTTTAAAATTTTGAGCTAAAATACTCTCTCATTCATTGTAATCAGAACCCAAGAAGACAACCAGTGGTTGTTGTGTGATTTTTACAAACGTGTCATTTTCCCACCCGTACCCACCGACGCGATACCTACACGATACCGACGTTGGATTTTGCCACCCCTAACCGTCCCAACCAAAAGTTAACGCGCCCGCATCCCTTACCAATCTGTTAACGCTCCAAAATCGCCAAACTATACAGATCACCCGCTGTTCTGTGCAGTTTGCCCAATCCTCCCCCAAATCCCCGCATCCTCGGCTGTTGGGACTGTACAGTTCGCGCCTGTTTTTGTGCAGTTTGCCCCGTTCACCCCACCGTGCGCGGCCTTAACCTTTGCCGTGTTGCGCCCTTGCCCCTTCCCGTCACCCATCCCAAAACGGACAAGGCGCAGCCCGTTTGGGACAGGACGTGTTACAAATTGAACTGTGCTAAAACGTGGCCCCCTCAGCGGTTGACCCTCTTTCAGATCGCTAGGATCAAGGCGGCGGCCAATGTCCGTATTCTCCACGTCACCGACCCAGATTAGCGCCCCGACCCATCCCACGATGACCCTGCCCCACAAGTGAGAAAACACTGTATTTTCAATACTCTAAACTTAAATTTTTGAGTAGCGGCTGTGCAGTGTATAGTCCTTGCGGGGCCCCCTGACCCGCCATGTGCAGGACCATCTCGGCCAGTCTGTGAAATCATAACTCGCATCATATTGGTCAGGGTCACACCAATGCGCCGCAGCCCCACCCAGTGCGGGCACTTGGTGGAAAAACCGTCCATCCTCAAAGGAGATGTTCAGCTTTTCATCCCAACGATACCTCCGCTCCGCAACCATTGCCGCGTGCCCCGAGATTTGCAAATTTCCCGTTTCTTTATATTGCATTAGGCCGTTTTTGTCGGTCCATTCCGCACACCCCAAGAACCGCCCAGCAGGTCCCTCAGCGGGTGTGATGTCACGCTCTAGTTTCCAACGCCCTGCGAAATCGGACAAAATACGGTTCACCCGTTTCTTTCCATTTTCAGGCGATTCATTCCTATTTTCAGCGCAAACCGATCCATTTCCAGCTTCCCAAGCTTGTCGTCAGGTCACATCCCGTTTAAGGGGACGGCAATCCCGTGAACAGACACAAAAAGGTGCGCATTATGATCCCTCGCTATTCCCGTCCTGATATGGTGGCCATTTGGTCCCCTGCATCCAAATTCAAAATCTGGTACGAAATCGAAGCGCACGCCTGCGAAGCTATGGCCAACATCGGTGTAATCCCACGTGAAAACGCGGACGCCGTTTGGAAGGCCAAAGACGTTGAATTCGACGTGGCCCGCATCGACGAAATCGAAGCTATAACCAAGCATGACGTGATCGCGTTCTTGACCCACTTGGCCGAACATGTCGGTTCTGACGAGGCCCGTTTCGTGCACCAAGGCATGACATCCTCGGACGTGCTAGACACTTGTTTTAACGTACAATTGGTCCGCGCTGCAGACATTCTGATTGCTGACGTTGAATTGCTTTTGGCCGCTTTGAAGCGCCGCGCGATCGAGCACAAAGATACCGTTCGTGTTGGCCGTAGCCACGGCATCCACGCCGAGCCAACAACGATGGGCCTGACATTCGCGCGTTTCTACGCGGAAATGGATCGCAACCTGACACGCCTGCGTACAGCACGTGAAGAGATTTCAACTGGCGCCGTATCTGGCGCGGTTGGCACATTCGCAAACATTGATCCAGCGATCGAAGAACACGTTTGCGAGCAGCTTGGCCTGACTCCAGAACCGATCAGCACCCAAGTGATCCCACGTGACCGCCACGCAGCCTTCTTCGCTGCACTTGGCGTTGTTGCGAGCTCTATCGAGAACGTCGCCACTGAGGTTCGCCACATGCAGCGCACCGAAGTTTTGGAAGGGGCTGAGTTCTTTTCAGCTGGCCAAAAGGGTTCATCTGCGATGCCGCATAAAAAGAACCCTGTGTTGACAGAAAACCTAACTGGTTTGGCCCGTACCGTGCGTATGGCTGTGATCCCAGCGATGGAAAACGTCACCATGTGGCACGAGCGTGATATTGCACACTCGTCCGTTGAGCGTGCGATTGGTCCAGATGCGACAATCACTTTGGACTTTGCCTTGCACCGTTTGACGGGCGTGATCGACAACATGTTGATCTTCCCTGAAAACATGATGGACAACATGAACAAATTCCCAGGTCTTGTTATGTCCCAACGTGTATTGTTGGCCCTGACCCAAGCAGGCGTGAGCCGTGAAGCTTCCTATGCAATGGTTCAACGCAATGCGTTGAAAGTATGGGAATTCCGCACCGACTTCCGCGAGGAATTGCTCGCAGATCCAGAAGTATGTGAAGCTCTGTCCGTCGAAGAAATCAACGAGAAGTTCGACATGGCCTATCACACTAAACACGTCGACACGATTTTCAAACGCGTCTTCAAAGACTAATCATGTCCACCAATTGATAGTTTGGGCGGGATTGCATTCACTTGTAGTCCCGCCCCTTTTTGTTTGCAGAATTTCACACAATTCCCGCTTATAGCGGAAAATGACACTTGTTTGATTGGATTTGATGTTAAGCATGCGGGGTAACGTCATCCAAGACTTGAACCCAACCGGAGATTTTGAATGAATAAATTTGCAACTGCAGCGGCTTTGGCCCTTCCACTGACGCTGTCACTAGGCCTTTCAGCACCCGTTTTTGCCGCAGGCTCAAGCGATAGTGCAGAACCAAAACCGACTGAAACCACCATCGAGTGTGAAGGTGTTCAGGTTTGGGATGAGAAGAAAAAGAAATGTGTAAATCCAGAAGAGACCAATCTGGACGACGACACATTATATGACGCTGTGCGGGAGCTGGCGTATGCTGGCCGCTATTTGGACGCGATGGGCGTTATGGATGCGATGTCTGATCAAAACGACGATCGCGTGCTGACGTACAAAGGCTTTACCAACCGTAAGCTGGGCAATGTCTACGTCGCGATGGTGTTTTACCAAAAGGCGATCGATCAAAATTCTGATAACATTCTTGCGCGGTCTTACATGGGCCAAGGCATGATGGATCAAGGCGACAAAATTGGTGCAGTGGCACAATTGCGCGAAATCAATGCACGCGGGGGTGCGGACACGTGGGCGGCGCTGTCACTGTCAAACGCGATCGCAACGGGCATAACATATAGCCACTGATTTTAGGGTTTATTCACACCTGTCTGCCAAGGATGTTTGAAAGAACACTGAGGTTGGTAGACTATGGATTTGATCCCGATGGACCCGAATACAGCAACCGCTGTGATCGGGTCCAACACCGTGAAACCACCAAAACCTGACCTGTCCCTCAGCCGCATAGCCAAAGCGGCTATTGTCGTTCGCCTATTGCTTAACAACGGTGCCGATATCCCACTGGAAGAACTGCCTGAAGATTTACAAGCGACCCTAACCCAGCAAATGGGCAAGATGCGCGTAGTGGATCGCGATACCTTGGCCCTTGTCATCGCAGAATTTACCGATGAATTGGAACGTATCGGCCTTAGCTTTCCGCACGGAATTGTGGGGGCGATAACCGCACTTGATGGCAAAATCAGCAAACAGACTGCGGATCGGTTACGTAAAGAAGCCGGCGTGCTTCAAATGGGTGATCCATGGAAAAGCATTCAGGAAATGGATATTGAGACACTCCGACCTGTGATGGAAAACGAAAGCACCGAAGTTGCCGCTGTCGTTCTATCAAAACTGAACGTCCCTAAAGCGGCGGAATTGTTGGGGGCCATCCCCGGCCCGCGGGCGCGTGAAATCACCTATGCAGTTTCGCAAACCAGCGGTGTGTCGCCCAGTGCGGTTGATCGCATCGGGCTGTCATTGGCCACACAACTGTCGATAGTGCAAGTGATGGCTTTCGATGAGGGACCAGTGGAACGGGTTGGTGCGATCCTCAACTCATCCACCACCTTGACGCGCGACGACATGCTGGAGGGATTGCAGGAAACCGACGAAACATTTGCCACAGCTGTGCGCAAAGCGATCTTTACCTTTGCCAATATCCCCGCACGTGTTGTGGCCCGCGATGTCCCGCGCATTCTTCGCGATGTGGACCCAGATGAATTGGTCCTAGCGATTAGCGGGGCTAAAGTTGCAGGAATGCAAGCCAGCGCCGATTACATCTTGGAAAACATGTCGGCGCGAATGGCGACCCAATTGCGCGAAGATGTAGAAGAGGTGGGCACACCCAAGGCTGCACTTGCAGAAGCGGCCATGGGCAATTTCGTCAACGCAATCCGCGAACTAGAGGCAGCGGGTGAAATCACGTTGCTGGTTGAGGAAGAAGCGGAAGAGTAGAGACAGCGATACCGCGGTCCCCAATTGTTTAGCGCAAGCGTGCTGCGGCCAAGATAGGGCCAAACTGTTGTTGTTGAACAATCACCACAACTGGCGCGTCTTCGCTAAGACTGGCCGACATAGACAACGGTCCAATACCATCCCAATCACCCAACACGCTCCACTCCGTCACCACATTGGAATAGGCCAACGTCTTGCCAGCGTTCTCGCCACGAGTGATGCGAACCTCACTAAGAGGTTGATATCGAACAATCTGCACGACAAACGGACCTTCAGCACCGTTCGAAGTACCATCAACAACCACACTGTTGCCCTTGCGGCTAAGCGATAGGTCAACCCCAGACGGGGCCGCAGCGTGCTCTGATATTGTCTTGGACAATTCCATGGGTTTGGCCCCAACGACACTGGAAACCCCGTTCACAATCATCTGTGGTGTATAGATTGAGCGACGATTGCCAAAGGCCGCGTATTTGCGTTGGCGCTGGGTGAACTTGGCCTGTGCAAATACATCTTTCCACCCAATGTAATCCCAATAATCGACGTGCAACGCTAATGCGATCACGTCATCGCGTTCTGCCAGCGCATGCAGCATCTTGTCTGCTGGCGGACAGGATGAGCATCCTTGGGAGGTAAACAGTTCAACCACCACTGGAGAATCTGCAAGCGCTGGTGCTGTAAGCGCCATGACTGCAGCAAACGTGGTGGAGAGTAGATGTTTCATTGGTGAATCCAATTCTAATGGTGGTGACTTAACTATAGCTAAATTTATCGTCGGTAAAACGCCAATCAAGGTTTCTTGAGCGTTTCGTCACATATCTTCAAGCAAATGGGCAAATTTTCAGTACACAATGGTATACATTTTGTCATTTAGCCTCCAATTTAGGTTGAACAATGAACAAAACTGGGGCACGACGCCCCCAGCTAATTCCCGCAACTCCTAATCTCAAGGAAGAGCCATCCATGCCCATTACAGTTGGACACGACACCGCCAAGACGCGCAAGACGCTGACAGTTGGCGATCAATCTATCGCTTATTACTCAATCCCTGCCGCTACCGAAGCTGGTCTTGGTGACTTCTCAAAGTTGCCAGCTGCGCTGAAAGTAGTCTTGGAAAACATGCTACGCTTTGAAGATGACAAGACGGTTACCGTCGACGACATCAAAGCATTCGCTGAATGGGGTGCTCAAGGCGGCAAGAACCCACGCGAAATCGCATACCGCCCTGCCCGCGTGCTTTTGCAAGACTTCACCGGCGTTCCAGCCGTAGTCGACCTAGCCGCGATGCGCGACGCACTTGTGTCCCTTGGTGGTGACGCAGAACAGATCAACCCGCTGAACCCAGTGGATTTGGTCATCGACCACTCTGTGATGATCGACGAATTTGGCAACCCACGCGCGTTCCAAATGAACGTTGACCGCGAATATGAACGCAACATGGAGCGTTACACATTCCTTAAATGGGGCCAAAACGCCTTTAACAACTTCCGCGTAGTCCCTCCGGGAACAGGCATCTGTCACCAAGTAAACCTTGAGTATTTGTCCCAAACTGTTTGGACTGACAAAGACCAAGACGGTGTTGAAGTTGCATATCCAGATACGCTTGTTGGTACAGACAGCCACACAACTATGGTCAACGGCGCTGCTGTTCTTGGCTGGGGTGTTGGCGGGATTGAAGCCGAGGCAGCGATGCTTGGTCAACCAATCTCAATGTTGATCCCAGAAGTTATCGGCTTTGAACTGACTGGTTCTATGATGGAAGGCACCACTGGTACCGACCTCGTGCTGAAAGTAGTTGAATTGCTACGCGCCAAAGGCGTTGTTGGTAAATTCGTTGAATTCTACGGTGAAGGTTTGAACCGTCTGCCATTGGCTGACCGTGCAACCATCGGCAACATGGCACCAGAATACGGCGCAACATGTGGCTTCTTCCCGATCGACAACGAAACACTGCGCTACCTGCGCACAACGGGTCGTGACGAAGATCGCATCGCATTGGTCGAAGCCTACGCAAAAGAAAACGGTTTCTGGCGCGGCGACGACTATGCACCGATTTACACAGACACATTGCACCTTGATATGGGGACAATTGTTCCTGCGATTTCCGGTCCAAAGCGTCCACAAGACTATGTTGCACTGACAAACGGCCAAACAGCGTTCCACAAAGAAATGGAAGAAACCTTCAAACGCCCAATGGGCAAAGAAGTTGCTGTTGCAGGCGAAGACTACACAATGGAAAGCGGCAAAGTTGTCATCGCGTCCATCACATCTTGCACCAACACATCCAACCCATACGTCATGATCGGCGCGGGCCTTGTGGCACGCAAAGCTGCGGCTTTGGGTCTGGATCGCAAACCTTGGGTTAAGACGTCTTTGGCTCCTGGTTCTCAGGTTGTGTCTGCGTACCTTGAGGCCGCTGGCCTTCAAGACGATCTAGACAAAATCGGCTTCAACTTGGTTGGATACGGTTGCACCACATGTATCGGTAACTCTGGCCCGATCCAAAAAGAACTGTCCGAAGCGATTGCCGAAGGCGATTTGGTCGCGACATCTGTGTTGTCTGGTAACCGCAACTTTGAGGGCCGTATTTCACCTGACGTACGCGCCAACTACCTCGCATCCCCACCCCTCGTAGTGGCATATGCTCTGGCGGGTACGCTCGACATCAATCTAGCAACAGACGTGATTGCAGTCGATAAAGACGGCAACGACGTTTACTTGAAAGATATTTGGCCAACGACACAAGAAGTTGCAGAACTGGTTGAGCAAACGGTCACCCGTGAAGCGTTCCAAACCAAGTATGCTGATGTGTTCAAAGGCGACGAAAAGTGGCAGGCAGTGGAAACAACCGATGCGCTGACCTACGATTGGCCAACAGCATCCACCTACGTTCAAAACCCGCCTTATTTCCAAGGCATGGGTGCAGAGCCGGGCAAGATCTCGAACATCGACGATGCGAAAGTACTGGCCTTGTTGGGTGACATGATCACAACCGACCACATTTCTCCTGCAGGTTCGTTCAAAGCCGATACACCAGCGGGTCAATATCTGGTTGATCGTCAAGTGTGTCCACGTGAGTTCAACTCGTACGGTTCACGTCGTGGCAACCACGAAGTCATGATGCGCGGCACGTTCGCCAACATTCGCATTAAGAACGAAATGCTGGACGGCGTTGAAGGCGGATACACCAAAGGCCCAGACGGCAATCAAACGTCAATCTATGAAGCGGCCATGGCGCACCAAGCGGCTGGCACTCCGCTGGTTATCTTTGGCGGCGAACAGTACGGCGCAGGCTCTTCACGTGACTGGGCTGCTAAAGGCACTGCACTACTAGGTGTCAAAGCGGTCATCTCTGAGAGCTTTGAGCGTATCCACCGTTCCAACCTTGTTGGCATGGGCGTTATCCCGTTTGAGTTCACAAATGGTGTGAGCCGCAAATCTTTGGGTCTGACCGGCGATGAAACCGTGTCTATCTCTGGTCTCGACACAATTGAGCCGCTGCAAGAGGTGCCATGCACCATCACAATGGCAGACGGAACTGTGCACGAAGTTAGCCTGAAGTGCCGCATCGATACCGCGATCGAGATCGAGTACATCGAACACGGTGGCGTGCTGCACTACGTCCTACGCTCCCTCGCAGCAGCCTAAAACGATCAAATCAAAAACAAAGGCCCCGCATTGAATTGCGGGGCCTTTTGCGTTTCTTCTGTTTGTAAATACCCTCCTGACCGCAGGTGATACATTAGGTTTTGTATAAAAAGAAAAATGCCTCCGGCGGGGATATTTAAGAACAGAAGAAACTGGCGGCAGAATTTAGTGCGTCATTTGGGCGCTCAATTGGATTGTGCTTTGGTCAGCTCAGGAAGAAACCGCTGTTCATAATCACTGCCAACAAGCGGTCCTGCGAAGCGGAACAGTACGATTCCGTCCTTGTCCAAAATGAACGTCTCTGGTGGTGCAGTAACGCCCCAGTCAATCGCTGTGCGCCCTTTCTCGTCAAAAGCGACTGCGGCAAACGGGTTGCCGTCATTGGTCAAATAACTGCCTGCGTCACGCGCGGTATCTTTGAAGTTAACGCCGATGATCGGAATCCCTGCGGCTTGCATCTCTAACAATTTAGGGTGCTCGGCACGGCATGGTGGGCACCAGCTGGCCCAGAAATTAACCAATGTAAGTTCACCGCTTTCTAAGCGCCCTGGCGTGACACTAGGGAACTCACCCAGTGCCTCTTGTGTAATCCCGGGCGCTATTTTGCCAATACGAGTGCTTTCCAGCACGTCTTTGTCAGCACGAAACATACCAATCGCAGCCATCGCGACGAACCCTGCAAAAATCAGTGGCGGTGCGATCATAAGAGGTGAAATTTTACCCATTTTGTTCACCACGCGCTTCAATCTCTTGCATCTGCTTACGTACACGCCGTCCTTTCAGCACACTCATGACAACCAGTCCGACCAACAGCACGATCGATGCGCCGTAAGCCGATAAAACGGCATCTGCGTATTTTCCAAGATCTGGTAACATCAGCTGCGTCCCTCCCGTGCCAGCAGCGCCTTGGTGCGGCGTAGTCGGATTTCAGTACCTGTCCGGTACAATGTCAGCGCCAGAAACAACAATCCAAAGCCAACCATTGAGATCAGCAACGGAACAAAGAACACATCCGCGACGCTACGCTCACCTGTAGCAACAGGGATCGAGGTTCCTTGATGTAACCCTTGGTTCCAAAAGTTCACCGCGTACCGCGATAGAACTGCGAATACCGAGCCCACCATGCATAGCACTGCGGTCAAGTCCGCTGCTGTGTCAGAGTCTTCAATCGCTTCCCAAAGCGCGATGTAACCTAAATAGAACAGGAACAGGATCAGGAACGAAGTAAGCCGCGGGTCCCAAACCCACCATGTGCCCCACATCGGTTGCCCCCAGATTGCCCCTGTGATCAGCGCAATCAACGTCATGACCACGCCAACAGGCGCAGCGGCCTTGGCCGCCAATGCGCTAACGTGGTGTCGCCGGATCAGCCAGATAAGTGAGGCCACCAACATCATAAACCACGCATTGATCGCCATCAAAGCCGCAGGCACGTGTATATAAATGATCTTCACAGTCGACCCCTGGCGTATATCATCTGGGGTAAAGAAGAACCCCCAGACCAGCCCAACAACTGTCGAAGAAATAGCCAAAACCCACAGCGTCGGGAGCACCCGTTCGCTGAGGCGTAAAAACTTGACCGGATTTGCATATTCCCAAAGTGACATGTGTTTTACCTAGTGCTTTCGATTGTTTGGCTCAATACGGTTTGTCTGTTGTTTCAAAGCGATCACCGCAAGTTCACTTTAAGGACTGCAGCGCTGGCAAATGGCATCAACGCGATCGTTGCGGCACTTATTCCTGCCAACAACAACATCGGCGTGCTGACGTCTGCCCCTGCGGCCCCGCGCCGTGCGGCTTCTGCTCCGAAAATAAGCGTTGGCACATAAAGCGGTAGAACCAGCAAGGACAACAACAACCCACCCCGTTTGATACCCACAGTCAGCGCAGCACCAAACGTACCGATAACGGACAAAGCGGGCGTACCGAGCAACAGAGATAGCACCAGCCAGCCGTACCCCTGCGTTGGCAGATTCATCAAGACCCCCAACACAGGGGCTGCAATGATCAAGGGCAGGCCCGTTGTGATCCAGTGCGCAAGCGCTTTTACACTTAGGGCTGCTTCGAGTGGTAGTGGTGCTGTGGCTAGCAAGTCGAGTGTTCCGTCTTCAAAGTCTAGCGCCAACAATCGATCGAGTGACAGTAGACAAGCCAACAGCGCGCCTATCCACAAAACCCCAGGTGCGATTTTAGACAGCAATCCGGTATCTGCGCCAACCGCAAAGGGCACCATCACAATAACGATCAAGAAAAACGCAAGCCCAAGGCCAAAGCCGCCCCCTGCCCGTACCGCAAGTCGAATATCACGGATCAACAACGCCTTCATAAGAACGCCTCGTCGCTGGAACCCATTGCCACGTCATTACGTGCAATGAAGGGTGTCACATCCAGCACGTTCGCCTGTTCAATCCCAAGGTTGATGTGAGTGGCTATCAATGCCATTCCCCCACTTTTCAAATGGGCCTCAACAGCCGCCGCAAACATCGCAACCGAAGCGGTGTCCAATGACACCGTTGGCTCATCCAGAACCCAGATGGGTCGTCCTGTCACCAGCAACCGCGCTAAGCCAAGGCGGCGTTTTTGCCCCGCCGACAGTGTGCCCGCCAAACTATCCGATAGGCTTTCCAGATCAAAAGCCTTCAAGGCATTGGAAATGTCGGACTGGCCAAAGACCTCAGCCCAGAATGTCAGGTTCTCAGAGACGCTTAGCATCGCTTTTAACCCATCAGAATGAGCCGCATATGCGATCTGGTCCTGTGCACCAGCCACTGTTCCATTCAGTGACGGTTGCAGCCCAGCAATGGTACGCAGCAACGTGGTTTTGCCCACACCGTTTGGACCGCGCAATATCAGCGCCTGACCCGCTTCCAACGCGAATGAAACATCTGCCAGAACAGGCAGACCACCACGTGCAATTGTAAGGTTTGTTACGGCTAATGTCATGAAATTAGGGTTACCCTATTCACGGCCCACATCAAGTCACTAATCAGACAGGTATCATGGCCAACGCAATGCGCCGTCCTTCGCTGAGCAAGACATTATAGGTCCGTGCAGCAGCAGGTGTCGCCATGGCTTCAACGCCTATACCCACATCTTCTAGCTTGGTGCGTAGGTCAGCGGGGATGTGCGCCACCTCTTCACCAGTGCCCATAAACAGGACGTCGATTGACCCTGCTAAGTCCAGCAATGGCGTAGTGTCATCATACCCACCCCACTCAGAAGTACCCCGAGCACCAGTCAAAACGCCACCATAGGTGACTTCACCGCCGATACGGAAAAACCCAGGGCCATATCCCTCTATAGGTTTGGCATCTGTATAACTAATTTCGTTCAGGCGCATATCATCCGTTCCAGATAGGGAGGCCCAAAATGGCCGAGGCTGCAATTACCATATAGGCGACTGCCTTATAGATGCCAGCCTTGTCAGGGTTGAAAATGGCCGCACCTATCAAATTACCGATCCCATTGGGCACCGCCATCATAAGGCCAATGATCAAAGGTGTGATGTACAATTCGCCCCGAATACCAACCACAGAGATAATTAAAATGTCCGTGAAAAACAGGAAAAGCATCATGTTTGCGCGCACGACACGTACAGGTAATGTGCTGGCCATGTAGAATAGGATGACTGGCGGTCCCGGCACGCCGCCCAAGCCACCGGAAAACCCAGCAAGGCCTCCGACAGCAGCAACAAGGGGTGGATACATCTTGCCGCTGTAACGCAGGCCAAAAACCAGACAGACCAGTAAAACGATAGAGATCGAAGACACAAGGTAGCGATATGTTTCGGGTGATATTGTGGATAACAGTGCCAACCCTACAGGCAACAAGCAAAGTGAACCACCCAACAACAACAACAGATCGCGACGCTGAGCATCTTTGAACGCTGGCTTAATTAAGGGGATCGGTCCGATCAAATCCATGGCCATCAACGTCAGTATTGCCCAAAGAGGCGGTACGACTTGGGCCGCGAACGGCAGGTAGATCATCGCAGTGCCAAAGCCCGAAAACCCGCGAACAACACCCGCGATAAGTGCACCGCAGACCAAGAACCAAAGGCCCTCGGTCTGGATTGCAGCGAGTAAGGTTTCCCCCACCTTTAAGCGTCGATATTAGCGTATTGACCGCCAGCTTTGGGATCGGTTTTGGACCAGTCACGTTTGACCCCCAAGTAAAGCAGGATTGTCGAGGCAACGAAGACCGAAGAATACGTACCGACAATCACACCCCAGATCATCGCAAAGACGAAGCCACGGATCACGTCACCGCCCAGAACAAACAATGCGGTCAACGCCAACAATGTCGTGACAGATGTCATCACTGTACGGCTTAGAGTCTCGTTGATTGAGATGTTAAGCACTTCGGCCAATGGCTTTTTCTTATATTTACGCAGGTTCTCACGCACGCGGTCAAATACAACCACGGTATCGTTCAACGAATAGCCAACGATGGTCAGCAACGCTGCAATAATTGCGAGGTCAAATTTGATCTGCAGCTCAGAGAAAACACCAATGGTCAGGACAACGTCGTGCACCAAGGCCGCAACAGCGCCCAAAGCGAACTGCCATTCAAAGCGCAGCCAAATATAGATCAAGACCGCGCCAATCGCGAGAACAACAGCCAAGGCCGCCGTTTTAATTAATTCGCCCGATACTTTTGGACCAACCGATTCAACAGATGGGAATTTCATATCCGGATCGATGGAATGTAGTGCCGTTTCCAAGATGCCGATTGTATCAACAGTCACTGCTTCTTGACCGTCTTGGGCCTGAATGCGGATCATTGCCACGTTCTGGTCATCGCGAAAGTTAGGATCGAACACTTCGGAAATAGACACATCGCCCAGTTCAAGGCCCTCAAGCGCATCACGGTAAGCCGCAATATCAACCGGCTGTGTGCTTTCGGTACGGATGGTTGTACCACCGCGGAAATCGATACCAAAGTTCAGACCCTGATACAGGTAGGAGCCAAAACCGATCATCATCAACAAAAAGGATATACCAAGCCAAAGCTTCCAACGTCCAAAGAAGTCGAAGTTCGTGTTCTCTTTTACTAACTTGAGACGCATGGGTTAGACCTCAATCGTTTTGGGACGGCGGCGTTCAAACCAGATGACTACCATCAGACGTGTGACAAAGATGGCCGTGAAGACCGATGTGATAATGCCAAGACCCAAGGTGATGGCAAAGCCGCGCACAGGGCCAGAGCCCATGACGAACAGGATCACAGCTGTGATAAACGTTGTGACGTTAGCATCCAAAATTGCTGACAGCGCTTTTTCATAGCCCAGCTCAATCGCGCGTGCCGGACCCTTTGAGGTCTTCAACTCTTCGCGGATCCGCTCAAACACCAGAACGTTCGCATCAACCGCCATACCAACAGTAAGAACGATACCTGCAATGCCCGGCAACGTCAGCGTCGCACCAACAAGGCTAAGAAGGCCAAAAATCAAACCGACATTAATCACCAATGCAACGTTGGCAAAGAAACCGAACAGGCCGTAGCTGAGGAACATAAACACCAGCACAGCAACAAACGCGACCATGGTCGCAACCTTACCAGCATCGATGCTGTCTTGGCCCAACTCTGGACCAACGGTGCGTTCCTCAAGGAATGTCAGTTTGGCTGGCAGAGCCCCTGCCCGCAAAAGAACGGCCAAGTTAGTGGTTTCTTCAACGCTGAAGCGACCAGTGATGATGCCTGAACCGCCTGCAATGTGGGATTGGATCACGGGGGCACTGACCACTTCGTTATCAAGAACGATAGCAAAGGGGCTGCCGATGTTGTCGGCGGTGTAATTGCCAAAGCGACGTGCACCAGCGGTGTTGAACCGGAATGAAACCGCTGCACCACCGTTTTGATCAAAAGATGGTTGCGCATCCACCAGATCGTCACCTGCTACAACAGGCGCGTTCTCGATCACATAGAATTGGCCCGGCTCGTCAATGGATGGAATGACCGAGTTACCAGCGCCGGCAATCGCATTGCCATCGTTGGTGCGGTTCACAACTGGGTTGAATGTCAAACGGGCGGTTGTCCCGATGATCGCCTTAAGTTCGGCCGCAGAGCCAATACCCGGCACTTGGATCAGGATACGATCCGTACCTTGGCGTTGGATCGTAGGTTCGCGTGTGCCAACCTCATCGATACGACGGCGTACAATTTCCAACGACTGCTGCATTGTACGCTCATCTGTCGCCAGCTTTTCAGCCTCGGACAGTGTCACCACAATCACGTCATCCACTGCACTGGCCGCAATGTCGAACGCGCCGATACCTGTCAAAGACTGGACCGGACGGGCCAATGCACGTACGGTTTCAAGGGCCAGTTGCATGCCAGTGACATCACCGATGCGCACACGCAACTCATCCACAGGGGACGGTTGCTTGCGAATGGTACCAACGGTGGAACGCAGTGGGCGCAACGCATCACGCACCTCTGGCCATGTGGCTTCCATACGGGCCTGATAGACGTCAGCCACCTGCACTTCGGCCAACAAATGGGCTCCACCGCGCAGATCAAGGCCAAGGTTCACCAAGGATGATGGCAAGTAGCTCGGCCACTGCGCCGCCATCTCTTGGTTCTCAGGGGTATCAGCCCCCAATTCAATCGAGGCAACCGCGTCATTGTGTTGCTCGACGCGGGTGTAAAACCCGTTCGGGACGGCCAAGAGCAGACCAACCAGACAGGTGATCCAGATCAGGACCCGTTTCCACGATTCAAATTGCAGCATTGGGCTGACCTTTTAGATATTTAACAGACGCGAATTTACTTCGCAGGTTCGGTCTTGGAAACGACCTGAGCGATGGTGGATTGCACCATGCGCACTTTAACGCCGTCAGCGATTTCAACTTCGACTTCGCCTTCGTCATGCACTTTAACAACCTTGCCGAACATACCGCCAGCAGTCACAACTTTGTCGCCACGACGCAGACCGTTCACCATTGCCTGATGTTCTTTCATCTTCTTTTGCTGTGGGCGGATCAGCAAGAAATACATGATGCCGAAAATAAGCAAAAGTGGGATGAATTGGCCGAATTGTTCCATGGTAGCGTCCTTGTCAAAGCTTTGATCGCATATCGCGAATTTGGCCAGAACCTATGGAGTGTTGTGGGGCTTTGCAAGGTGGAGACGAGGGGTATTTTGCGACAACACAAATTGGGGTTGGCGAGAGCGAAAATGCACGGCATGGTGGTGGGGTATTTGAAGTAATTTGGGCGTATTTGATTTGGACGATGATAAAGTTGAAAACCTGAGATCTTGGTTCGGTTTTAATGAACCTTTTTCATTTGGTAAGGCCAAACCACTGGGACCGATGCTAAGCGTCCTAATCCTCATACTTTTCAGTCTAGCAGTTTTAACTGCATTCAAGTTGTTGGGCACTGCACTTTTCGGGACTGCCCCAAAAGGAACCGCGTCGAGCTTGGGGCTTAGCGGTATGATCGTAGCGATGATCGGTGCACCCTTGGTGGTGTGGCGAACCTCTATTGCTCAAGATCAGACCAAGACTGCAAAAGAAGCGTTGTTCAACGATAAGATCAACGCCGCTGTTTCCGACCTGCACGCCCAACGGCAAATCACGAAATGGGATAAAAACGGCAAAGCGCAAAACGGATGGGAAGACGATCTAACTCGCCGCAACGGCGCTATTGACCGCCTCGCAGGTCTTGCCTCGGAGGAACCGCGATCTGCGCCACGCATCGCACGTACGCTGTCAATGTATGTCAAAGAGCTCTCAAGAAAATTTCCCGCCAAAGATGCACCTGAAACTAGCAATCAAAAAAGTCTATCCGAATGGGCAGATAAACTTTCGGCGGAGCGATCAGATATTGAACACGCGGTTCAAGTTCTCGGTAAACTCCGCGAACTAAGCGGAATGACTTTAGATCACGATGAAATCGATCTAAAAAGAGTTAATTTGCAAGGTTTCAACCTAAGGGGCCTCAACTTCGAGAACGTTTCATTTCGTCATGCAAAACTACAAGGCGCGATTTTACTATGTACTCGGCTGCGGGGCGCAGACCTCGGATCTGTTGAACTTCAAGGCACACGTTTGAAAGAAACCGATTTGCGCGAATCTCATCTCGCCTATGCAAACCTTCAGGGCGCGAGCCTTAGAAAGGTACGACTTCTGAAGTCATCACTAAGCTGCGCTAAACTTAATGGAGCCAGACTTATCCATTCGCAGCTTGAAGGTGCAGATTTTACACACGCGAAATTACGCGGTGTATATCTACGGAAATCTACTTTTGACTCAAGCACTGTCTTAAAGGGAGTAGATTTTTCAGGTGCTGGTTTTAGAGAAATTGATCTATCAACGACATCTGTAAAGGTCGCACACCTAAAATCTGTTTTTTGTGATGCCAGTGTCATATTCACAGACGGTGATCGGGATAACGATATCCCTGTTTGGCCTGCCCCGTGGGATAAGCAGGAGCTTTCAGCTCCTAATTTCAATTATAAATGGCGCGCTTTCCAAAAAGCGGGCGGCTTTGATCCTGACAACCCAAATTAACCAGCCATTAACCGATATTGCCCACGGGCAACTTTTTCCCGCGCCTCAACACACCATAAAAACCCCATCTAGCCCCTCGCGCCACATTGATGCATAAGTCCTTTTGAACGGGCATACGACTCGACCAACACCAAGGACCAACGCCATGCATGATATCAAAGCCATCCGCGAAAACCCTGCTGCTTTTGACGCCGCTCTTGCGCGCCGCGGGGACGCGCCTGTCTCTGCTTCTTTGTTGGCTTTGGATGAATCGCGCCGCGCCAAAATCTTGGCCGCCGAAAATGCCCAAGCGGATCAGAACAAAGCGTCTAAAGAAGTTGGCGCTGCCAAGGGCCGCGGCGATGACGCGGAATTTGAACGCCTGCGTGCGCTGGTTGGCGAAAAGAAAGCCGAAGTTGCCGCCATGCGTGAAGAGGCCAATGCGCTTGATACGCAGTTGAACGAGGCGCTGGCCTATATTCCTAACCTTCCGGCCGCAGATGTACCTGATGGTGCGGATGAAGATGACAATGTGGAAATCAGCACATGGGGCACGCCCCCAGCCTTTGATTTCACCCCGAAAGAGCATTTTGAAATCGCAGCCGTTGGCGCGGCGATGGATTTTGAAACCGGTGCCAAATTGTCTGGCAGCCGTTTTGTTGTGCTTAAGGGCGCAGTTGCCCGTGTGCACCGCGCATTGGCCCAGTTCATGATCGACACCCACGTCGATGAAAATGGCCTAACCGAATATAACACCCCTGTTTTGGTGCGCGACGAGGCCATGCACGGCACTGACAAGCTGCCGAAATTCGGTGAAGACAGCTATCAAACCACAAACGGTTGGTGGTTGGTTCCAACCGCTGAGGTGCCTTTGACGTATTCCGTGTCCGGTGACGTGCTGGAAGAGGCCGCCTTGCCAATCCGCATGACCGCCCACACGCTTTGCTTCCGTTCAGAAGCAGGTTCTGCGGGTCGTGACACATCCGGCATGTTGCGCCAGCATCAGTTCGAAAAAGTCGAGATGGTGTCTGTCACCCTGCCCGACGACAGCGCCGCTGAGCAAAAGCGCATGTTGCGCTGTGCCGAAGATTTGCTGGAACGCCTGAATGTTCCCTACCGTACTGTTGAATTGTGCACCGGTGACATGGGGTTTGGTGCTGTGCGCACCTACGACATCGAAGCATGGTTGCCTGGCCAGGATGCCTACCGCGAGATTTCATCTGTGTCCTCAACAGGTGAGTTCCAAGCCCGCCGCATGAACGCCCGTTACAAACCAGCGGACGGTGGTAAGCCACAGTTTGTTCACACGTTGAACGGCTCTGGTTTGGCTGTGGGTCGTTGTCTGATTGCTGTGCTTGAGAACGGACAAAAGGCGGACGGCTCAATTGTATTGCCTGACGTGTTGGCCCCCTACCTTGGTGGCAAAACAACAATCAGCGCTGAAGGGGTGCTGGGTTAATCGCCCAGCCCTACTTTTCTAGAAAATCTTGTGCAGGCTTTTGGGCCTGTACGCGGCCAACGCGTTAACGCGCTTGCGTGCCGAAGGGTGCAGTTCCCAATCGGCAACCGGACCCTCCCGCCACTTCTTGAGCAGTTTGCGCTTCTTCGTGAGCCGATCAAGCGGGTATAGTGGGTTTGATGGCGTTGGAGGAAACTTGACCCCGCGTTTTAATTTCAGCCCCCGGGCACCATCCAACATCCACTCAAGCGCTATGGACGACAGCGGCTGTTCCTTGGCACTGCCACCAATGATGCCATGGTCCCCAGTGAACCACATCTGCTGGTATGGCCGATTGGCACTGACATCGCCATTATTGAGGCCGTTCTTTAGCCCCTGCTTGTCCAGATTGTCCCATTTCGCGGGTACATAGAATACCCGCTGTTCATCAATCGCCAAAGCGTGGCGCGCACTTTTGACGAGGCTGGACAGCGCCATATCGTGAAATTTATATTGGCTGTTCCACGCCGTCGCTAAGGGGCCCAGAAGCGAAGGCGGCATGCCACGTGCGCCGACAGTGTCAAACACACCAACATAGGCGATCTTCACAATTGCGCCACCGCCCCGCCAATCAGCATCTTTGAGGGAGGAGGCAAACCGCGGGGATAAGCGTTTTCGCTCTGTCATGATGTGTGGCTCATCAGGGCTATTCTGGGTGCCTTTGCGACGATATAATTTAAACGCTTCATTGATCCGTTCAGGTGTTGGATTGTCGACTATTCCACACTTGCGGATCATACCCGCGACAGATCTTGCGGTGTAAGCACCGCGAGAGAAGCCAAACAGAAAAATTTCGTCATTGGGTTGATAGGCTTGGCACAGAAACTGATAGGCTTGTTTGACTTTGCCATCCAAACCCCAACCAAAAATGCCACCGCCCCATTTGTTAAAAAACTTTTTTAGACTGCCATCAAAACGATCATCGGTGCCGATTCCGGCAAAATATGCGCAGACTTGGCCTTTGGATGGATCGTTCAAAAGTGCGCCCTGCAACTTATGAATGCTGGTGGGTTCGTCGAGGTCAGGGGAATTCCAAGTTCCGTCACAGAAAATAGCAATGCGTGTCATCGTTGGTCCCCCCAGTAAAATAGTCTATGCTACCATTGATAGTAGAGAGGCCGCGCTAGATGTAAATGCGGGTTTCCCATACCTGTCTGCCACTTTAACAAATGGAGTTTGCCGTATGTCAAAGTCACTCGCGTTCCTAATCCTCGTCGCCAGCATCACCTTTGCAGGCTCGCCGTTGTGGGTGCATGAATTTGGCGGCTTCGAAGCCGATCAATTCCCCATTCCCCAACAGAACGCCGCGGTTCAGCCTGCAGGCTATGCCTTTGCTATCTGGGGCCCAATCTTTACGTGGCTTGTGGTCGCAGCCGTCTATGGTCTTTGGAAGCGCGCCACTGTGTCCACATGGTCCGCTATGCGCCCCGCCTTGCTGGTATCACTTGCAATTGGCACCGCATGGCTACCTGTGGCCAGCCTTAGCCCTGTATGGGCGGCAATCCTGATCTGGTTGATGTTAATCCCATCCGTCGTGGCATTATTCCGCAGCCCACATGAGGATCAAGTATGGGCCAGTTGGCCTATCGGTCTTTACGCAGGCTGGCTAAGTGCTGCTAGCTTTGCCGCCATCGGCCTGCTGTTGGGGGGGTACGGATGGGCCAGCGAACTAACGGCGGCAATGATCTGCGTGAGCCTTGCCAGTATCATGGGCTTTGCCATCCAGTGGCATTTGGGCCGTGCCCCTACCTATGGGATTTCCGTCATCTGGGCGCTAATCGCCATTGCAGTGGCCAACGAATTTGCTTTGGACAGCGTTGCACCAGTTGCCATCGCGGGTGCCATTGCAATGCTTTGGCCCATTTATAGAACACGGGGTTAAACTCAACTCAGCAATTCAGCATTGCTAAAAGAAGAAGCAGGCAAATTGCCTGCTTCTTCTTTTACTATTTTAACAAGTTACAGCGTTAGGCAAATGCCTACTTACGCTTGCCACCCTCGAACTTGCGTCCATCGGTGTGTTTGCGCAATTTGGAAGGCGGAGCCTTCTTGCGACCTTTGTATGGGTTCGCGTCATTCTGACCGCGCATGTATAGTCGAATCGGTGTACCCGGCATGTCAAAGTCGACGCGCAAACCATTTACCAAATAACGTGAATAGCTTTCTGGCACTTTGTCAGGATGCGAACACATCACGACAAAACCTGGAGGACGTGTTTTTGCTTGGGTCATGTAACGAAGTTTGATGCGCTTGCCTTGAGGTGCAGGAGGCGGGTGTGCCTCTACCTGACCAGCAAGCCAGCGGTTCAGCTGTGCGGTTGTGATACGACGGTTCCAGACCTCATAGGCCCGCATGATCGCCTCGTTCAAACGATCCAAACCACGGCCTGTTTTCGCAGAGACCGTAATCAGTGGCGCTCCGCGCAACTGCGGCAGCAGACGTTCAAAGCTTTCTTTGAGGTCTTTAAGCTTGGATTGTTTTTCGTCCTCGATATCCCATTTGTTCACCGCGATAATCACCGCGCGACCTTCACGTTCAGCCAAATCGGCGAGACGAAGATCTTGTTGCTCAAACGGGATCGCGGCGTCCAAAAGTACAACAACGACTTCGGCGAATTTAACAGCCCGCAGACCATCACCAACGCTAAGTTTTTCTAGCTTTTCCTGAACCTTGGCCTTTTTGCGCATGCCGGCGGTATCGAAGATACGCATCGGCGTACCGTTCCAGTCAATGCGCAAGGAAATCGCATCACGGGTGATCCCTGCCTCTGGTCCGGTCAAAAGGCGCTCTTCGCCCAAGATTTGGTTGATCAATGTTGATTTACCCGCGTTCGGACGTCCAACAACGGCAACCTGCAAAGGTTTCGCATTTGTTGGAACTGGAACCGCGCCCAAACCATCTTCGTCTTCGTCCAAAGTCACGTCCACCTCTGGGGTGTCGTCCTTTTCAGCTAGCAAATCGAATTGATCAGAAATCGGCATCAGTTGTGTATAAAGATCGTTCAGACCTTCACCGTGCTCCGCAGACAGACGGATCGGTTCGCCAAGACCCAAAGAATAGGCCTCGATCACACCAGCATCCGCAGCCGCGCCTTCACCTTTGTTGGCGGCCAAGATCACGTGATCGGCTTTCTTACGCAGGATTTCGGCAAAAACTTGGTCAGTCGGTGTCACGCCGACGCGTGCGTCGATCATGAACAAGCAGACATCGGCCATTTCAACGGCCCGTTCCGTCAGCTTGCGCATACGTCCTTGAAGGGATTCATCCGTCGCTTCTTCCAAACCGGCGGTGTCGATTACAGTAAAACGCAAATCGGCAAGACGCGCTGCGCCTTCCCGCAAATCGCGAGTCACCCCTGGTTGATCATCGACCAAGGCCAGGCGTTTACCGACTAATCGGTTGAAAAGCGTAGATTTGCCGACATTAGGACGGCCCACGATGGCAAGGGTAAAGGACATGTCATCCGCTCCGGATAAGGTACAAGCGCGTCCTCTAGACTATATCGCGCCTAACGGAAAGCGTGCAATTGCCCTTTGCCGCTCACAACGTACAAAGTTCCGCCTGCAACAACCGGTGCAGTTGTTGCACCACCTGGTATTTCAACGCTGCCAATTAGGCTGCCATCGGTTGGGTCAAAGCTGCGCAATTTGCCATCGCTTGATGCCACGACAATGCGGTTATCAGCCAAGATTGGGCCGTGATGGGTGAATACCTTCGAAATTCTACGTGGGCGATCTTTAACAAAGTTCGGCAGTTTATAGCCCCACACTTTCGATCCATCACTTGCGTCCAAACGCACCAATTCATTTCTGTCAGTGACCGAGAATATGCTATCGCCTGCAGGCCAAACCGGCCCAACCGCGCCCTCATTGGCCGTCCAAATACGTGATCCGCTTTGAACATCAACTGCAATCGTGCTTCCTGCTTGATTGCCTGCATAAAGCACCCCATTGCTCACCACAGGTGAGCCGGTCACATCATCCACTTTAGACAAAGCTTGGCCTCGACGTGCGCCCAACACGGATGCATCCCAACGGCGCAATCCGCCACGACGGAACACGGCCTGCAGCTCGCCAGACCCGAAGGCAAAAATAGCGAAGTCACCGGCAACAACAGGCGCTGGTGACCCCAAAACGTTTGAAACGGAAGTTGTGGCAGTGATTTGCCATGCAATCCGGCCTGTATCTGCCTCAAGCGCCCAACCAATGTTATCTGCAGAGACAACATAAACCAAATTGCCGCTTACGGCTGGCTGGCCAGACGCAGTTCCGTTTAATTTCTGTGTCCACTGCTCGTTGCCATTTTGCGCATCAAGCGCGATCAACTGACCGAAACCGGTCGTCACATAGAGTGTTCCATTATGTGCCGCTAAACCGCCACCAGTCGCATCACCTGCCCTATCACGCTCTGACCGAATATCGCGTTCCCAAACC
>DLQI01000041.1:56255-142297 GCA_002478745.1 Rhodobacteraceae bacterium UBA7436
AAACGCGGTGATCTTCAGTCCCAATCCCTTGGGCCCATTCAGTATTCGCTACCGGATTTGGCAATGAAATTGCACGTGACCCATTACGGCTTTGCGCAATCACTTCAGCTGCCACATCAGTAGATTGTAAAACAGATCTTATATTTTCGCGCTTGCCTGGCAAAACAATTTCGGGATCCTGGCAGGCCCCCAGCGTCATAACAGCTACAGTACATGCGCCAATTAGCGTCCAAGAACGGCGTGATTTTGCCGGTTTTTCCAACTGAAATGTCATAACTCTGCTCGCTTTGTTGCGGTCTTAAAATGCCCTTGAGGCCTTGTAGAATATAGAACAGTTAATTTCCGGCTGCTGTCAACTGAGTAAGGTCAGGTTCAGCACCCAACGCGACCATCAATTGAACAGAGCGTTGCTGTAAATCGGCTGTTGCTTCGGAGTCATCAATAATCCCCTGCAAGACAACCAAAGCGGCTGCGATGTCGCCTGCTTCGATATCGATTAGGCCCAACTGCTCTGTCGCCAAAAGACGCAAAGGGTTGCCCGGTTGTGACAATGCTTCGTAACCTGCACGGCGATCTTGAATGCTTAAATCTGCTGCAGATAGGCCCAATGCCTTGAACGACGCTATTTGGCG
The DNA here is from genome assembly GCA_002478745.1 of Rhodobacteraceae bacterium UBA7436. Classification (GTDB taxonomy): domain Bacteria; phylum Pseudomonadota; class Alphaproteobacteria; order Rhodobacterales; family Rhodobacteraceae; genus Ascidiaceihabitans. The sequence goes on from DLQI01000041.1 coordinate 56,888, forward strand.
ATAGATCAAGGGAAGGTCCTGGGCGTTCGCAACGCCTTGGAGCGTCTCGTTCGCCGCAACTGTTTCACCAGCGGAGGATTGTTCTGAAGCAGTCATCAGAGAAAAGATTGCCCCAGCGCTTGGGTTCTCGACCTCAACCAAAGCCAAAGCTGTTGCGCGTTCGGCGCTGTCATCTAGCTGCAAGGCGGCGAGCATGCTATCGCCTGTCGCTTGAGCCTGTGCACGTGCTTGGGCCTTGTTGTATTCAGAATACGCGGCACCGCCCACAATCGCAGCCACGGCCAAAATACCAATCCAGCCGTATTTGCGCAAAGCGGCGTATAGTTTGTCGCGACGGACTTCTTCGGTAACTTCTTCGATAAAACTATCTGTGTTGCTCATGACGGCCCCCAAGGTGCTGAGGGTCAGTTTCGACCCCACTTTTTCCCCTCATACCGCGCTCAAAGGGCCAAGCCAAGACCCGAGCACATTCAAAGGCCTATATCAGCGGGAAATCAGGCCATAGTTATCAGTTCCTCGTTGAGACAGAGCAATTCGTTGCTCAAACAGCTAAACCCAAACAAAACTCAACAATGACCAATCATATGCACTTTTGCCTAAAAACGGCCTAATTTTTGCGGTAAACCCTAGAATGCTGCGACCTTTGGCCCCAATTGTAAGAGAGCAAGAGTGAGCGCAGGGTATTTAATGCGCTGTGTCCACCCAAACCGGGCATTGCGTATTTTAGATTTAGCGGCCTTTAACACCCGCACAATGAATTGAACGAGGCAATACATGCGAATTCTACCAATCTTAATGGCCATTATCGTGGCAGTTATCCTGTATTTTGCAATTATTGATCGTGACGCTGGACGCTCATTTTTGGGGCTGACGGACGATACCACCACTCAAGACGCCCCCCAAATGACCACATCAGACGTTGTGAGCGTCAAGCCGTTGATCAAAGTCGTCGCGCAACACTCATCCTCACAAGCGATCGAAAGCGCAGTGGTCTTGCGCGGCCAGACCGAAGCCGCCCGTCAAGTAGAGGTCCGTTCAGAGACATCAGCAACGGTGATCTCTCCACCCTTGCCAAGCGGTACCTTCGTTGAATCAGGCCAATTGCTTTGCAAACTTGACCCAGGGACACGCGGCGCATCACTCGCCGAGGCCAAGTCCCGACTTGCCGAAGCCAATTCCCGTCTGTCAGAGGCCCAAAGCCGTGTTCCAGAATCCCGTGCGCGTGTAATTGAAGCCAGTGCACGTCTTGACGAAGCAAATGTGAACCAGAACGCTGCCGTAAAACTAAGCGAAGATGGGTTTGCCACCGACACCCGTGTTAAAGGTGCTGATGCTGCCGTTGCTGCGGCAGAAGCCGGTGTTGAGGCAGCAAAATCGGGGCTTTCAGCTGCGACCTCAGGCATACAGTCCGCTGAGGCTGGCATTGAATCTGCCATAGCAGGTATTGCTGCAGCAGAGAAAGAACTCTCGCGCTTAGAGATTACGGCACCTTTCAAAGGTTTGCTAGAAGCCAAAACAGCCGAATTGGGCAGCTTGCTTCAGCCCGGATCACTGTGCGCCACCATTATTCAACTTGATCCAATCAAATTGGTCGCTTTCGTTCCTGAAACTGAAGTGAACCGCATTGGAATGGGTGCCCCTGCAGGTGGTCGACTAGCTGCTGGCGGTGATGAAATTCGCGGCGCTGTCACATTCCTTGGACACGCAGCCGACCCAACAACACGCACCTTTCGCGTTGAAATCGAAGTCCCGAACCCTGATCTAACGATCCGTGACGGCCAAACTGCCGAAATCTTGATTGGTGCCAGCGGAACCACAGCGCATCTGCTGCCTCAATCGGCGTTGACCTTAAACAACGACGGTGCGTTAGGCTTGCGCGTGATTGACGCAGAGGGCGTTGTGAGTTTCCAAACTGTTCAATTGCTACGCGATACCATTGACGGTGTTTGGCTGACAGGGTTGCCCGAACAATTGGATGTGATTGTTGTGGGCCAAGAATACGTGACCGCAGGCGTTAAAGTTGATCCGACCTTTCGGGAGCTAGATCAATGACTGGAATAGTCGATTGGGCCGCCACCCGTGCGCGGATGGTTCTGGCGTTTATTGTCCTCTCACTTTTAGTGGGGGGATTTGCTTATACAACCCTTCCGAAAGAAGGTGAGCCAGACATCGAAATTCCGATGCTTATTGTATCGGTTCCCTTTCCCGGCATTTCAGCCGCTGACAGTGAAACACTGCTGGTTAAGCCAATGGAAAACGAGCTGGCCGACCTTGACGGTCTGAAGAAAATGACCGGCACGGCGGCAGAAAACTACGCCAATCTGGTGCTTGAGTTTGAATTCGGTTGGGACAAAACCCAAGTGACCGCTGATGCCCGTGATGCACTTAGCAAGGCCCAAGCACAGTTCCCTGAGGGCGCAGAAACCTATTCGATTTCGGAATTCAACTTTTCGGAATTTCCAATCATCATTGTAAACTTGTCTGGGCCAGTGCCAGAAAGAACAATGGCGCGCGTTGCCAAAGACTTACAAGTTGAACTTGAAAGTCTAGATGCGGTTCTTGAGGCTCCCGTGACAGGCAACCGTGACGAGATGCTAGAGGTGATAATCGATCCGCTGCGCCTTGAGGCATATAACGTGACAGCCGCGGAATTGGTGAGCGTTGTACGCAACAACAACCAATTGATTGCAGCGGGCGAAGTCACCACAAAACAGGGCAATTTTGCAGTCAAAATTCCGTCATCTTTCAATGAGCCGCAGGATGTTTACGGCCTTCCCGTCAAAACCAACGGTGACCGTGTTGTGACGCTCGGCGACTTGGCAGAAATCAACCTGACGTTCGAAGACCGCGAAAGCACCGCCCGTTTTAACGGGGCTGAAACGATTGCTCTGCAAGTGGTCAAGCGCAAAGGGTTCAACCTGATTGACACCGCAACCTTGGTTAAAGAAATCGTTGCAAGGAAGTCGTCTGAGTGGCCCGAAGGTCTAATCGCTGCCGTTGATGTTGGCACATCAAATGACCAATCGCGTGTTGTGAATTCAATGGTCCAACAACTACAGGGCTCTGTGTTCACGGCGATCGCGTTGGTTATGATCGTTGTGTTGGCGGCGCTAGGCATCCGCGCGGCCCTGCTGGTTGGCTTTGCGATCCCAACCTCATTCCTGTTGTGCTTTGTGCTGCTTGCCTTGATGGGGATATCGATCTCCAACATTGTGATGTTTGGCCTGATCCTTGCCGTTGGGATGTTGGTGGATGGGGCCATTGTGGTCGTCGAATATGCCGACAAACGACAGGCAGAGGGCGCAGGCCCAATGCAGGCCTATGTCGACGCCGCCAAACGCATGTTCTGGCCTGTGATTTCATCAACGGCTACAACGCTTTGTGCTTTCCTGCCAATGCTGTTCTGGCCGGGCGTTCCGGGCCAATTCATGGGCATGTTGCCTGTAACACTGATCTTTGTCTTGTCTGCATCTTTGGTCGTTGCGCTTGTGTATCTACCCGTCATGGGCGGTGTTACCGGGCGGATGGAGCAATTCATCACCAACGGTATGGAAACCATTTCGCGCCTCCCAATCGTTGCCCACATCTCAATGATGGTGGCCTTCGTCCTGGTTGCCGGTTTTACTATGGGGGTCGGCTTTACCGCGCCAGTTGATAGCGTCGGTGTTCCCACTGGCCCTGCACCACTTAGCGGGCTTATGAGTGCAGCCTTTGCCGACATGGATGGTCGCAATATCTTGGGTTCTGTCATCCCGTCTTTCGTAAAAGCATTTGGTGTGATCTTGTTGATGGCAATTGCATCCGCGGCTGTTGTTGCCAGTGTCCTTGGTCTGTTCATCGGTGCTTCGGCTATCCTGCCCCGCCTTGGTCGCGGTGGCGCATTGATTGCCAACAAGATTATCGGCAACCGCCAACGCAAGGTTCGCTCTGGCTACCAACGCTCGCCCTTCGGTCACCTTATGGAAGCCATCGTTGGCAATCCAATCATGCCCCTTGTGATGGCTGGGGTTGTCTTTGTCTTTGTCGGCACCACCTACATTTACTTCGGCAACAATAACAAAGGCGTCGAATTCTTCGTTGAATCCGAACCCGAACAAGCCGTGGTTTACGTGCTCGCGCGCGGCAATCTAAGCCTTGATGAAAAAGATGTATTGGTCAAACAAGCCGAAGACATTATTGGAGCACATCCTGGTATCGACACTGCATTCGCCTTTGCTGGCAACGGCGGGTTGAACGCAAATACAGGCGGTGCACAGGCCCCTATGGATACCATCGGGCAAATCCAACTGGAAACCATCCCGTGGGAAGATCGGCCAAACAGCCGCGAGGCGTGGTTCACGGTTCCTTTCACTGAGTACGTCATTTCGCGCGAAGTGAAGGCAGAAGCATTTGACGGCGACACCGTCATTGATGAGCTGACAGCACAGTTAAAAGAAATCCCCGGCATCAAGATTGAAATTCTCAACCTATCGCGTGGTCCCGCCAGTGGAAAACCTGTGCACCTACGGATTAAAGGGGATAATTGGGATGACCTTTTGGCCGCGACAACGGCAGCACGCCAACAGTTTGACGCGACACCGGGCCTGTTTCTGATTGAAGACACACGTCCCCTGCCCGGCATTGATTGGCAAATCAATGTAGATGTCCAAAAAGCGGGTCGTTACGGCGCTGACGTGGCCACTGTTGGGGCTATGGTTCAACTTGTGACCCGCGGCTTGCTCTTGGACACCATGCGCGTTGACAGCTCTGATGAGGAAATCGAAATCCGCGTGCGTCTGCCTGAAAACGATCGCGTTCTAAGCACCCTAGATACCCTGAAGGTACGTACCCGTGACGGCCTTGTTCCATTGGCCAACTTCATCACGCGCACGCCAGTTCCCAAATTGGCCCAAATCAGCCGAATTGGGCAAAAACGTTATTTCGATGTTAAGGCTGGCCTTGAAAACGGGTTGCGCAAATTGACCCGCACCGTCGATGTTGACGGCGAAGAGGTTGAACAAATCGTCGCAACACTACGTCCCAACAAAAGCGGAAACATCACCGATATAGATGATGTTCGCTACAGCGTCTTATCCCTCGACCCAGCAGTCAACGCTGCCCAATTGGACAGCCTAATTGCAGATGAAGCCATTCAGTGGCAACCCATCACTGCGGGCGAACGGATTGAGCAACTCACCAAATGGCTCGACACAGACCCGTTTGCTTCGGGTCTCGAACACGAGTGGACGGGCGACCAAGAGGATCAAGCCGAAAGCGGTGCCTTCTTGATGAACGCCTTTGCAGGTGCACTTGGTTTGATGTTCATTATCCTGCTCGCACAATTTAACAGTGTCTATAACGCCGCTCTGGTTCTTGCCGCCGTGGTTCTTTCAACGACTGGCGTATTGATCGGGATGTTGGTCATGGATCAAGCCTTCTCAATCATTATGACAGGTACAGGGATTGTCGCGCTGGCGGGTATTGTTGTGAACAACAATATCGTGTTGATTGATACCTATCAGGAATACGAACGCTACATGCCACGGATCGAAGCCATCATTCGCACCGCACAAGACCGCATTCGCCCTGTGTTGCTCACAACAATCACAACAATGGCTGGCCTTGCTCCAATGATGTTTGGCCTAAGTCTTGATTTCGCCGGCGGCGGTTACACAATCGATAGCCCAACCGCGCTTTGGTGGAAGCAACTGGCAACAGCCGTCGTCTTCGGCCTTGGGATCGCAACGGTTCTCACACTCATGATCACGCCGTCCTTACTGGCAATGCGGGTCTGGGCAACCACTTATGTGCTTTGGTTCGCCAGCTTACTCGCGAAACTCTCATTGGGGCGCGCCAGCAAATCCGCACGTGACTGGGCTCTGCAAAAACAAGCACGCAAGGCCTCCAGCAACGAGGTACTTTGGGACATCGATGAAGACCCATCCGCGTCCATCAAACCCGCTGAATAAGCAAAGGGGGCCACAGTCGCCCCCCTTACTTCAGCTTACCAAACAAACTCTCGGGGAGACCGCAGGTCGGGGGCAAAGCCTCTTTAAGCCGAGCTGCGAGAACCGCACCTTAGCCTACAGTTTCGTCAGCCTGTTGACGGTGCCAAAGCTGCGCATAACGCCCGTCACTCTTAAGTAATTCATCATGCGTGCCCGTCTCAAAAATCACACCTTTTTCAAGAACAATAATGCGGTCCGCTTCCGCAATCGTGCTCAGACGGTGTGCAATGGTCAAAACCGTGCGGCCCCGCCCTGCTTGCATCAATGCTTCTTTGATATCCTGTTCGGTCTCTGAATCCAGCGCCGATGTTGCTTCATCAAGCAACAAAATTGGTGGGTCTTTCAACAAAGTCCGCGCAATACCAACCCGTTGTTTTTCACCGCCCGACAGTTTCAGGCCACGTTCGCCTACTGCAGTCTCATACCCATCAGGTAAGTCCATGATAAAGTCATGAATTTGTGCTGAGCGTGCAGCCTCTTCGATCTGTTCTTGGGTCGCGCCATCAAGGCCATAAGCGATGTTGTAGCGAATGGTGTCGTTGAACAGAACCGTATCCTGTGGCACCACGCCAATGGCAGCGTGCAAGCTCTCTTGTGTCACCTCACGGACGTCTTGCCCATCGATGCGCAATGCGCCGCCAGACACGTCATAAAAACGGAACAGTAAACGACCGATTGTGGATTTTCCTGAACCCGTCGAGCCCACAATTGCAACCATTTGGCCTGGTTTTGCTGTAACAGACACACCCTTCAAGATGGCGCGTTCTTTATCATAGCCAAAGTGAACATCGTCCAATTCGATTTCACCACCAGTGATTTTCAACGTTTTGGCATCCGCCGCATCGCTCACATCTGCGGGCTGTTCTAGCAAAGTAAACATTTGCCCCATATCCACCAGTGCCTGCCGAATTTCACGATAGACAGATCCCAAAAAATTCAACGGCAGCATGATTTGGATCATGTAGGCGTTCACCATAACAAAGTCGCCAACTGACAGGTTGCCGTTTTCGACACCGATAGCGGCCAATATCAGAACGCTCACCAAACCAGACGAGATAATAAATGACTGGCCGAAATTGAGGCCTGCCAATGAATAGGATGTCTTAAGCGCGGCGGCTTCGTAGCCCGCCATAGCACTGTCATAACGCGCAGCTTCGCGTTTCTCTGCACCAAAGTACTTGACCGTCTCATAGTTCAACAGGCTATCAACAGCCTTTTGGTTGGCGTCTGTGTCTTGTTCGTTCATGACACGGCGTAACTTTACGCGCCATTCCGTTATCTTGAAGGTAAATAGAATATAAACACCGATCGTAACGGCCAGAACCAAAAGATAACGTATATCGAAATAGAAGCTAAAGACAGCTGCTGTCAGAAGTAACTCCAAAACCAATGGGCCGATTGAAAATAGCAAAAAGCGCAGAAGGAACTCTACCCCTTTGACACCACGCTCAATGATCCGACTTAACCCCCCAGTTTTGCGCGTGATGTGATAGCGCATACTGAGCTGGTGGATGTGTTCAAAGGTTTCAAGCGCCAACGCCCGCAATGCACGTTGTGCAACCGGCGCGAAGATTGCATCGCGCAACTGTTGAAAGCCAACGTTGAACAGGCGCGTCAAACCCAATGCCACTGCCAAACCAATAGCGCCCAGCGTTAAATACGAAACTCGTTCATCACCGAGAACGTCAACAGCACGGCCCGTCAAGAATGGCGTCCCGGCAGCGACAACCTTGGACATTACCAAAGCGATCATCGACCAGACCACGCGCCGTTTGACCCATGGTTTATCGTCAGGCCACAGATAGGGAGTCACTTTGCGTAGTGTACGCATGCCAGAGGCGCGTTCTTCTTGCTCAACGGTTAGAATTGGCGCGTCAGAATTTTCAGGGGGCATATACAATCCTAAATACCGGGTCCCTTAACATAGGCCCCTCCTTTAGGATGTGCCAGCCACGTGGCAAATATTCTAACTTCAAAATTTTCTTAGACTACGAAGACGCCTTGGTTAGTCTGGTAAATCGAAAACCTGACCCGGATAAATCAAGTCTGGGTCTTTGATCGTTTCGCTATTGGCCTCAAACACACGTACGAACAAAGTGCCATCACCATAGCGATCCCGTGCAATAGCCCACAGCGTTGCACCCGTTTGAACCGTAATCGCAGTAACCGCTGCACCACTCTCACCAGCAGCAGCTTCAAGCAACTCAGGTGCCTCGCGCTTAAAAGGCGTCTCCACGCGACTAGTGACATCGCCTTGGACGTCCACTTCATCGACGCGCAAGGTATAAACACCCGTGTCAACATCAGGCAGATCGCCCCGCCAGCGACCAGATGTATCCACACTCAACGTAGTAATCACTCTATTGTCCAAATAGACCCGCACAGAGGCGGCCTTTGACTGGGCTCGTCCGCTAAGCAAAACATCGCCCTCGTCCGAATAGCTGATCGTATCGATTTCAACATTGGACATGAATTCAGGGGCGCTAGAGCGGTTGATCACTTCAACTCCGCTTTCGTCTGATTTCAAAATTGCGACTTCAACTATTGGTTCTTCTGCGACAGTTGCCGTAGGTTCCACGGTCTGTTCAACAACTTCTGCCGTTGGTTCACTTACAGTCACAGGCTCTGCAACTTCAGCAACAATTGCAACTACTACGTCAGCTTCAGCTGCAACTACAACGTCAGTTTCAGCAGCAACTGCTACCTCAGCTTCAACTACTACTTCGGCTTCGGCTTCGGCTTCGGCTTCGGCTTCGGCTTCGGCTTCGGCTTCGGCTTCGGAAACTTTTGCGACAACAGTTTGCGGCGCAAGAATGATGTCTGCTGTCGCCATCTCAACATCACCCACCTGCTGCATCACTCTGAGAACTTGGGCGTCAGCAGATGGTTCGAGGAACGCGATGATGGCAAAGGCCCCGTCATTGCCTGTGGTCACGTTTATATTTTCGAGCTGGTCAACGAACAGTGTGACCTTGGCATTCGGTTCCCCGCGGCCTGCTAGGATTGTCAAACCATCGGCCTCGCGGCGCACTTCATCAATGCTGGGGGCTATTGGGCCTAAAACAACGGTTTCGGTAGGGGTTTCGGCCACAACTGTTGGCTTTGCCGCGACAACGTCTGTCTTTGGTGTTTCCTCAGCCGGCATTGCGACTTCAATTGGCACAGATTCCGCCGTGTCATTCGGCTTTAGAACCGCAAAATATGTCCCTGTCCCAACAGCGACGACAGCCAAAACACTGGCACCAACAACAGGGCCTGCATTTGCGCTCAAAAAAGCTGCTATTTTGCTCATCTTAGGTTCCTTCGGTGCATTGCAAACAATGCCATAAAAACAGGGTCGCGGAATCCCGGCCCATATTGATTGAGCTTACATACCAAGCGCGGTATGAGCGGTCAAAACCCGTTGGGTCAAATTTTGCATAATTTCTAGTGTTAAGGAGCGTCTCATGTCCCCTAAATCAGTCTGCGTCTATTGCGGTTCCCGCGCCGGTGTTGATCCAGCTTACGCGGTTGACGCGCAAAACATTGGTTCTGCGCTGGCCGAAAATGGGTGGCGTTTGGTTTACGGCGCTGGTGATGTTGGGTTGATGGGCACGGTCGCACGCGCCGCCCAAGATGCGGGCGCTGAGACCTTTGGCGTCATCCCGCAGCACCTAGTGGATTGGGAGGTCGGCAAGACCGACCTGACGACCTATATCGTGACCGAAACCATGCACGAGCGCAAAAAGGTTATGTTCATGAACTGCGATGCGGTTGTAGTTATGCCAGGTGGGGCCGGATCACTGGACGAGTTGTTTGAGGTCGTAACTTGGCGTCAGTTGGGCCTGCATGATAAGCCAATTTATTTATTGAATACAAATGATTACTGGGATCCATTGATCGTATTGATCAAGCATGTAATCACGCAAGGATTCGCAGATGCAAGCCTGCTGGATTACATCACGGTGGTGCCAGATGCGGCGGCTACAACGCTGGCTTTGCGCGACGCCCTTTCCTGAGACCACAACACCGCAGAATACAGCGCCAATGCCGTCCAGATCATCATAAAGGCCGTGACGTGCCAACCGGTGAAGGGTTCAGAAAAGACCACAACGGCGCATAGAAACTGCAAGGTCGGGTTTAGATATCCGACCAAGCCGATGGTCGACATGGTGGCGCGACGGGCAGCATAGCTGAACAGGATCAGCGGCACCGCCGTCATTGGCCCCGCTAAAATGAGCAAGGCAGTGGTTGTGAAATCCTGGCCAAATGCGGCCTGCCCGTTGTGCCATGTTAGCAACAGAAATACAGCGGCAAAGGGGGCAACCAGCATCACTTCGGATGTGACGGAGACCACGGGCCCTACGTCCAGTTGTTTTTTCATCAGCCCGTAGATCGCGAATGTCCCTGCCAACATCAGCGAAACCCAAGGGGCCGCGCCAAGGCCGTAGGTCAATGCACTGACCGCGCAAGCAGCAAATACGATCGCGATCCACTGTAATTTAGCAAGGCGATCACTGTAGATAAACCAGCCCAGCAACACCGACACCAGCGGATAGATGTAATAGCCTAGGCTTGCCTCTGTCGCGCGTTCCGCCCCGACCGACCAGATGAACAGATACCAATTGGCCAGGATCATCAGCGCGGCCAGAACCGTCAAACAACCGCTGCGCCAGTCCACGAAAGAACGGCGCACTTCTTTTAGACGGCCCTGAAAGCCCAGTAAAAGGGCGAAAAACACCAACGACCAAATGGTACGATGTGCAAGGATTTCGAGGGGTGGCACGGTGCCAAGCAGTTTATAGAACATCGACGATAGCCCCCAAATGGTGCAGCAGCCGATCATTGCTAGGACGCCTTGGGTCGCTGTATTCATTTGAACCTCATGTGTTGGGGTGAACCTGCGCCAACAAAGGGACATCCGCAACGCAAAACGCCCCAATCTTGCGATCAGGGCGCTTCGTTTTAGGTATGGAAACCAATTACATGCGTGATGCTACGTTTTCCCAGTTCACAAGGTTCTCAAGAAAGTTGGTCAAGTAAACAGGGCGTTTGTTGCGGAAGTCGATGTAGTAGGAGTGCTCCCAAACATCGCAACCCAGCAAGGCAGTTTGGCCAAAGCAAAGTGGGTTCACGCCGTTTTCAGTTTTAGTCACAGCCAATGAACCGTCAGCGTTTTTCACCAACCACGCCCAGCCTGAACCGAACTGGCCAGCACCAGCAGCAGCGAATTGTGCTTTGAAATCATCAACAGAGCCAAAGCTCTCTTTGATTGCAGCTTCCAGCTCAGACGGCATAGCGCCTGATGTTGGTGTCATCATTTCCCAGAACTGGTTGTGGTTCCAAAGTTGGGAGATGTTGTTGAAGATACCGTTTTGAGCCACAGAAGACGCATCATATGTGCCTTTGATGATCTCTTCGAGGGATTTGCCCTCCCACTCAGTACCTGCAATCGCCGCGTTGCCGTTTGTAACATAGGCGTTGTGGTGCAGGTCGTGGTGGAATTCTATGGTTTCAGCAGACATTCCGTGTGCTGCTAGTGCGTCATGGGCGTACGGAAGATCAGGAAGTTCAAAAGCCATTCTATGGTCCCCTTTAGGATAAATTCATCTGTGCCTTAGGTGACATGAAGCGCGATCCACTTCAAGATCAAGGGGGAGCGGTGGCGTAAATATACGCAAAGTCCACAATCCCCCAGATTTCTTTACTTAAAGAAACCAACCTCAGATCCGTTTTGGGCTGCAACTTTCAGCAAATCGAACACATATTGCGCGTTTGAGCGAAAACAAACGATTTGAAAGGTTGCGTCATCCACCATCCAAAAGGCCGCGGCCACTTGGGCCATGCGCGTGCGGCGGAACATGCCCGGCTTAAACGCCTCGGGTGACAGATCCACTGGGGCCAGTTTCGCCATGACTTCGCGGGCATTGGGCCCTGACACGCGCAAGCTGGCCCGTGCATCCGATACATCAACGGCAAGCGCATGCGCTTTGCCCAGCGCGGTGTGCATCTTGGCCAGTGTGTCTGCGACCTGATCGTAGGGGCACAGCACCAGCAACTCATCCGTGCTCATCCAGCAGAGGCCAGAGGCACCATCGTGGTTGGCGTGGCCAAGTGTGGGCATCTCGACACCCGTGACCGAAGTCGCCGCCTTTTTCACAGCGGCTTTGCTCAGATCGCCCCGAAGGGTGATCATGCCTTGCAACCCGATCTCTTCGATCTTGGCAATACCGCTGTTGTCTGTGGCCTTGTCCAAGGCGCTGATCAAATTAGACATTTGGTTTCTCCCCTTCGGGATCATAGAAAACTGGGCTTACGATTTTGGCTTCATAGTCTTTGCCATCGGTGCCCGGGAAGGTGATGACCTCGCCCATGCGATCCGGTCCATGCAGAACCAATCCCATCGCAATACCACGTTCCAAGTTTGGTGAATGATAGCTAGACGTCACCCGTCCAATCATGACGCGTTGACCGTTGGCGTTGGTCCCCTCGCCCACGGCATAAGCACCGTCTGGCAAAGTAGATTTATCGATTGTTTCAAGACCCACTAGCTTCCAACGTTGATCGCTTACCATATGCTCGCGCTGTTGGGCGCGTTTGCCAAGGAAATCGGTTTTCTTCTTGGAAATGGCCCAGTTCAGACCCAGATCCTGTGGAATGACAGTCCCATCGGTTTCATCACCGATCATGATAAAGCCCTTCTCGGCCCGCAAGATGTGCAGACATTCGGTCCCGTAGGGCATCACACCCAGATCGGCACCAACAGCCATCAAGGCATCCCAGAACGCCTGTCCTTGCGAGGCAGGCACTGCGATCTCATAAGACAATTCGCCCGAGAACGAGATACGATAGGCCCGCACGTCAAAGCCACCAAGCGAGCCGTCTTGCCACTCCATAAATCCAAACGCATCTGCGCTCAAATCCATACCGCCCAGCGCTTCCAGCGCTTTACGGGCTTTAGGTCCAACAACGGCGACTTGGGCGTATTGTTCGGTCACGTTGGCCACGTAGACGTTCCAATCCCACCATTCGGTCTGAAGCCATTCTTCCATGTGACCATGGATGGTTTCCGCCCCGCCTGTGGTGGTGTGGCATAAAAAGGTTTCGTCATCGATGCGGGCAACGACGCCATCATCAATCAGGAAGCCATTTTCAGAACACATCAGGCCATAGCGGCATTTACCGACCTTCAGCGTACTCATCATGTTGGTGTAGAGCATGTCCAAGAACTTGCCCGCGTCAGGGCCTTTGACGATGATCTTACCAAGGGTAGATGCATCCAACAGACCAAGGTTTTCGCGTGTGTTCTTTGTCTCACGCATCACCGCGTCATGGACGGTTTCGCCGCTTTGCACATATGCGTAAGGGCGACGCCATTGGCCGACAGGTTCCCAGTCCGCGCCATTAGCCTCGTGCCAATCATACATCGGCGTGCGACGGATGGGTTGGAACACGTCACCGCGTGCCTCGCCACCGATCGATCCCATAGAGATCGGAGTATAGGGCGGACGGAATGTGGTGGTTCCGGTCTGTGGGATCGGCTGGTTCAGGCTATCAGACAGGATCGCAAGACCGTTGATATTGCTGAGCTTGCCCTGATCCGTGGCCATGCCAAGGGTCGTGTAGCGTTTCGCGTGTTCCACACTGGTAAAGCCCTCTTGGGCAGCCAGTTGTACATCGCTGACTTTCACGTCGTTCTGATAATCAAGCCATGCTTTGGACCGCAATTTGTACCCTGCCCCTTGTGGCATCAACCACACGGGCAACAGCGCGCGTTCAACAGCGTCTTCGGCCACTGGGGCCTTGGTGGCTTTGGCCTTAAAGCCCGCCGCCTTTGCCGCTTCTTTCCCACAGTCTGTGGCATCCGCCAAAATCGCGGCCAGGGTGGTTTCGCCGTTGGCGGCACCCGCGACGCTTACAAAACCTTGGCCCTTGTCGCCCAGTGGTGGGCGGTTTGGATCGGGGCGGAAGCTGGCTTGGGATTCATCCCACGTCAGTTTGCCACCGCAATGGGACCATAGGTGGACCACAGGGGACCAGCCGCCAGACATGGCAACCGCGTCGCATGCGATCTCTTCCAATACCGCGCCTTCGCCAGCTTGGGCGCAGATTTCAACGCCAGTGACGCGCTTGCCGCCTTGGACGGTCGCAATGCCGTGGCCCATCATAACGCGAATGCCCAGCGCCTTGGCTCGCGCTATCAGATCGCTGTCATCCCCTGCGGGACGGGCATCGATGATTGCAGGTACATCAAGGCCTGCGTGTTTCAGCGCAATCGCAGTTCGATAGGCATCGTCGTTGTTGGTGACCACAACCGTGCGATCGCCAGAGGACACACCGTAGTTCACCACATAATCACGGATCGCAGAGGCCAGCATGACGCCCGGAATATCGTTGCCCGCAAAGCTAAGCGGGCGTTCAATCGCGCCAGTGGCGGTGATGGTTTGCGCCGCACGAATGCGCCAAAGGCGGTGGCGTGGGCCAGCCATTTCAGGCGCATGGTCTTTCAGGCGTTCATAGCCCAAGACATAACCGTGATCGTAGACACCTGCGCCCATCATACGGGTGCGGATTGTGACGTTGTCCATCGCCTCTAGTTCAGCCGTGATCGCGGTGACGAAGTCCTCAGCGGTTTGTCCGTCAATCGTGCCACCATCCACAACCGCGCGACCACCCAAATGGGCGGTTTGCTCGGCCACGATGACCTTGGCACCAGAGGCCGCCGCCGCTTTGGCCGCTTGAAGACCAGCGACACCGCCACCGATGACCAAGACATCACAGAACGCATAGAAGTGTTCGTATGTATCCGCGTCGCGATCTGTCGCTTTGGGCGCCGCGCCAAGGCCAGCGGCGTGGCGGATGATCGGCTCGTAGACGTGTTTCCAGAAAGAGCGCGGGTGGATGAACATTTTGTAATAGAAACCAGCAGGCATAAAGCGGCTAAGTTTCGCGTTCAACGCGCCTACATCATATTCAAGGCTCGGCCAGTGGTTTTGGCTTTTGGCTTTGAGGCCTTCAAACAATTCAGTCGTGGTGACGCGTTGGTTTGGCTCAAACTTGCCGCCCTCGCCCATTTGGACCAGTCCGTTTGGTTCTTCAGAACCCGAGGCCACAACGCCGCGCGGGCGGTGGTACTTGAACGAACGGCCCATCAAGACCCGATCATTTGCAAGCAAGGCAGAGGCAAGCGTGTCGCCCTCGAACCCTTTGAGGGTTGTGCCATTGAAGCTAAAGCTAAGGGCTTTGGATTTGTTCAGCAGGCGGCCGCCTGTGGCAAGACGTGTGCTCATGATGTGTGGCCTTGGCAAGTTTGCGGGGCTTGGATGCCTCCGGCGGGGATATTTAGGGAACAAAGATGGGTCATGAGAAAGCACCCCATGACCAGCCCGGACGTTTGGCCGAGATGAGGTCGCAGATCTCTTTTGGTGGCTCGTAGGTTTGGGCGGAATAAGTGCCGAACACTTCGAGGGTCATTGTGCAACGCGCGGCGTGGAACCATTTTCCGCAACCGTTGTTGTGACGCCAGCGTTCAAGGTGAACGCCCTTGGGGTTTTGACGCATGAACATATAGTTCTCGAAATCCTCGTTTGAGGAGTCTGGGCCAAAGCGCTTTAGATGTGCCTCGCCGCCTGCGTGGAATTCTGTTTCTTCTGCGGTTACACCGCAGCATGGGCAGTTTAGGATCAGCATGAACGCTCTCCTTTGAGTATTATTTTAGTCAGGCACAAAGTTTGGCTTGTTAGTTTCATCAGTGTGCCACCCCTGCTGCTACGCTTTCATCGATAAAGCGGCCCTCGATGAAGCGTTCCATGCCGAACTCGTCAGTCAGGGGCGAATGTCCTTTGGCCATCAGTTCGGCCATGGCCCAGCCTGATCCAGGGATCGCTTTGAACCCGCCAGTCCCCCAACCGCAGTTGATGAACACGCCGTCCACAGGAGTTTTTGATAGGATCGGGGAGCGGTCCCCTGTGACGTCCACAATCCCGCCCCATTGGCGCAGCATTTTGAGGCGTGAGAGCATTGGGAAGGTTTCGTTCAATGCCCGTACCGTTTCCTCAACATGGTGGAACGATCCGCGTTGGGTGTAGTTGTTGTAGCCGTCTGTCCCCCCACCGATGACCATTTCGCCCTTGTCGGATTGGGACAGGTAGCCGTGCACGGTGTTGGCCATGATGACCACGTCCATTGCCGGTTTGATCGGCTCGGACACCAACGCCTGTAGGGCCACGGATTCTAAGGGCAAACGGAAGCCCGCCATATTGGCCAGATCGCCGGAATGTCCCGCAACCACGATGCCCAGTTTATCGCAATCAATTGCGCCTTTGGTGGTGTCGACGCCAACCACCTTGCCACCTTCGCGGCGGATGTTGGTGACTTCGCATTGCTGGATCACGTCCATACCCATGTCGGAACAGGCACGCGCGTAGCCCCATGCCACCGCATCATGACGGGCCGTGCCGCCGCGTGCTTGCCATAAGCCACCTAAAACGGGGTAACGAGGCCCCTCAAGGTTGATAATCGGGCAGAGTTCTTTAACCCGCTGCGGGTTGATCCATTCTGTTGGAACCCCCTGCAAGGCATTTGCGTGTGCTGTGCGCTGATAGCCACGGACTTCGTGATGGGTCTGAGCCAGCATGATCACGCCGCGCGGGCTGAACATCACATTGTAGTTCAGGTCTTGGGACATCGTCTCATATAGGAAGCGAGATTTTTCGTAGATCGCCGCAGACGGGTCCTGCAAGTAGTTTGAGCGAATGATGGTCGTATTGCGCCCTGTGTTACCCCCACCAAGCCAGCCTTTTTCGATGATGGCTACATTGGTGATACCAAAATTCTTGCCCAGATAATAGGCCGTGGCAAGGCCGTGGCCACCTGCCCCAATGATGATCGCATCGTATTTCGTCTTTGGCTCGGGTGCCCGCCACGCGCGTTCCCAGCCTGAATGGTAGCGGGTTGCTTCACGGGCAATGGCAAAGGCTGAATAGCGTTTCATGGGCGTGGCTTTCGAATAAGGATCAAAGTTGCAGCTGTCGGGATTCGCAGGTGTGGCATACCTTGAACTTGTTTT
Source organism: Rhodobacteraceae bacterium UBA7436 (assembly GCA_002478745.1). Classification (GTDB taxonomy): domain Bacteria; phylum Pseudomonadota; class Alphaproteobacteria; order Rhodobacterales; family Rhodobacteraceae; genus Ascidiaceihabitans. The sequence continues at coordinate 73,922 of DLQI01000041.1, forward strand.
GGGTGACATACAAAAAAAGAGGATACTCTGCGCGGCACTTTTTTGCAATTTTGCGACACCGCGACAATAGGCTACAACACACACCGATCAAATGGCTGTGGGTTGCTGCAACACGCGTCCAATTGCCCCTTTTTTTTAAACCTCTACGCAGTTACATCATGAATAACCACAAAAGGGCGACCACATGGCGTTTTGGATTACTACGGTTTTATTGGCTTTGGTCGTTGCAGCGCTGTTTGCCATTGCGTTGATGCGTCGCGCGGACCAATCCGCCGGGGCTGGTGATTATGATATGCGGGTGTACCGTGATCAGTTGGCCGATGTGGATCGCGATCTGGAACGAGGTGTTTTGACGCAAGACGATGCCAAACGTGTGCGCACCGAAGTGTCGCGTCGTATCTTGGCTGCTGATGCCGAACGCACCGTCGATGCGGACATCACACGCGGCGCACCTAAACTTGTCGCTGCTGTCGTTGCACTTGTTTTAGTTGGTGGCAGTTTGGCCCTTTATAAAGGCATTGGGCCGCTTAAAGGTCTAGGCGCACCCGGCTATAGCGACTTGGCTTTGGCCGATCGCATCGCATTCGCAGACTCTTTGCGCGAAACCCGCCCATCTCAAGCACGCGCCGAAGCCAGCCTAACTGATTTACCCCCAGTTGCTGAGTTTAATGTGGACTACCTGCAGCTTGTCCAAACCTTACGGGACACTGTTGCTGAACGCCCTGATGACATACAAGGCCATGCTTTGCTTGTGCAAAACGAATCCAACTTAGGCAATTTTATAAGTGCCTATCAGTCACAGAGGCGCATTATTGAGCTGAAAGGTGAAACCGCGACCGTTGAAGATTTTACTGGTTATGCTGATCTGTTAGTTCTTGCGGCGGGTGGATATGTGTCCCCAGAAGCAGAACAAGCCGCCCGCGCTGTTCTAACCCGCGATCCTAACAATGGCATTGCGCGTTACTATGTCGGCCTGATGTTGGCACAAACTGGGCGGCCTGACATAGCATTTCGCATTTGGGATCGCCTTTTGCAGATTGGCCCCGAAAGCGCGGTATGGATTGCGCCCATCCTAGAGCAGATCCCCGAAATGGCGCAACGTGCTGGTGAAAACTATCAAATTCCAACAATCGGCAATGGCCGCCCGGACCCTCCTGCCAATGGCCCAACAACTGCGGACATCGAAGCTGCAGCTGAAATGTCGGGGACTGAACGCCTTCAAATGATCGAAGGTATGATATCGGGATTGTCTGATCGCCTTGCCACAGACGGCGGTCCCGCGGAAGATTGGGCGCAGTTGATTGGTGCATTGGGTGTACTTGGGCGCACGGATCAGGCATTTGCTATCTACAAGAATGCTGAAACCGTGTTTGCCGATGATCCGTCCAGTTTGGACCTGATCACACGAGCTGCGCAACGCGCTGGAGTGGCCGAATGATACTGGAAGACGTCACAGAGTTCAGCGCAGCACTTAAGCCGATGCGCCCGATCATTGGATTGGATTTGGGAACCGTTACCATTGGGTTGGCCGTCTCTGATACCTTCCTCGGAGTTGCTTCTCCTTTGGAAACAATCAAGCGTAAGAAATTCGGACTTGATGCTGCACGCCTGATTGAAGTCATTGAAAAGCGAGAGATCTGCGGTTTAGTCCTTGGACTCCCGCGCAACATGGATGGATCAGAAGGGGCGCGGTGCCAATCCACCCGTTCCTTTGCGCGCAACCTTGAAAAGCTATGGCCAGGTCCGATCACATTTTGGGATGAGCGACTGAGCACAGTGGCAGCTGAGCGTGCTTTGCTCGAGGCCGATACATCCCGCAAACGCCGCTCTGAGGTCATTGACCACGTCGCAGCGGGCTTTATCCTGCAAGGACTTTTAGACCGCTTACAAGTCCTGAGGAAGGCATCATGACGACCCCTCCACCTCCAGTTTGGCGGCGCAACGAAATTGAAAGCCCGTGCATTCAAATCTGTGTAGTGCACCCCGAAACACGGCTGTGTACTGGCTGCAATCGTTCCATAGATGAAATTGGCCGCTGGTCGAAAATGCACCCTGATGAGCGTTCTGAGATCATGGCAGAGCTGCCGACCCGCCAATCCACCCCCAAAGGGCGGCGCGGTGGTCGGGCCGCGCGACTAAAACGTTAGTTACCCCATCAATGCTTTTCGCAACATGTTTACCGCGACCAGTACAAGGAACACACCAAACGCGCGCTTCAAGGGTTTAGCGTCCATCGAATGCGCCAATTTCACGCCCCACGGGGCAGTGACCAACGTCATGGCAATGATGATCCCAAACGCGATAAGATTGACCGCCCCAACGGTAAGTGGCGGTACGTCCATATTCATATCGACGAAAAGAAAGCCAATCACTGCAGGCACGGCAATAACCACGCCGAACCCTGCAGCCGTAGCGACTGCGCGGTGAATAGCCGTGTTGAACAGGCTCATCAACGGCACGCCAAAGCTGCCCCCACCTATGCCCATCAATACAGACATAAACCCAACCAATGGCGATAAAACGATCCGCAGCGGCCCTTTTGGCATCGCCTGTCCCAGACGCCACTCTGCACGTCCAAAGCTCATGTAAACACCGACGATCAACGCCAGAACGCCAAAGATCGCCTGCAGAGTAGTGGAACGCAGTTGCGAAACAACCAACATGCCGACAACAGCGCCCAAAGCAATGCCAGGAGCCCAGCCGCGCAAAATATCCCAATCAACAGCACCCTTTTTATGGTGGCTGTGGACTGAGCGCACGGATGTTACGATTATCGTCGCCAATGAGGTTGCCAGACACATCTGCATCAGTTGCGAACCATCATAACCAAGCGTCTGAAATGCGTAGAAGAATGCAGGTACAAGAACGATACCACCGCCGACCCCTAAGAGCCCCGCAAGGACGCCAGCAAAGGCACCAATGACCAAAAGAACAACAAGCATTTGGATTAACAACATCGTCTCTGGCATGATATTTCCTCTGAATTAGCCCGCTTGTGCGGCTTCAACTTCTAGAGCAGTCTGCGCCATTTGCGCGAGCGCCGCCAGAACCAGTTCGGGCCCTGCACCCGGTTTATTGCCATCATCGGACAACATACGTCTCCACCCACGTGCCCCAGGGCGACCCGCAAACAAACCCAACATATGACGGGTCACTTGGTTTAGACGGCCACCTGCCGTCAAATGGGCTTCGATATAGGGTAACATTTTGTGTACGGCTTGTTCTGCGGTTGTTACCTCGCCGACACCAAAGATGATCGGATCCGCTGCGCTTAGGATGTCACTGGCCTGATGATATGCAGCACGACCAACCATGACACCGTCTAATCCATTTTCCAAGAAATCACATGCCTGTTCGAGCGATGTCACACCACCATTCACAGAAATATGCAAATTGGGGAAATACCCCTTCATCTTGTGAACCAATTCATAATCCAAAGGTGGCACTTCACGGTTTTCCTTCGGGCTAAGGCCTTTAAGCCACGCCTTACGCGCATGAATTGTGACACGTTCGCACCCTGCCCCAACGATCCGCGCTAGAAACTCAGGAAGGACCTCTTCAGGATCTTGATCGTCAACACCAATGCGGCACTTAACAGTCACCTCAACGTCTACTTCGGCGCGCATAGCCGCCACGCATTCGGCAACTAATGCTGGGTGTTTCATTAACACTGCGCCAAACGTCCCCGATTGAACCCGATCAGACGGGCAACCAACATTCAGGTTAATCTCGTCATACCCAACATCTGCCCCCATGCGCGCAGCCTTGGCCAATTCAACCGGATCAGAACCGCCAAGTTGCAACGCGACAGGGTGTTCAGCCACGTCATGGTCCAACAAATGCATTGCTCCACCACGTACAAGTGCGGGGGATGTGACCATCTCAGTATACAGCAAAGCTTGCCCACTTAATTGACGATGCAGATAGCGGCAGTGCCGATCCGTCCAATCCATCATGGGTGCAACGGATAGGCGCGCAGAGCGCGAGATGCTGGATTTATTTGTTTTCATCAGCTTTTCCGGTGCCTAAAGCAAATTATTGTATCCGCCGCACTTAGGTCGCAACCCGCCTGCATTGGTTCAAATGTGCAACTATCAGAAAATTGGTTCTAGACAAATGGAAACCAAGCGAACAATCCTTCGAGTTGGATTGATATAGCTTCGCATTGAAATTCGAAGATAACGTATTTGCCTTTAACTACCCCTCGCGAACGCCTCCGCACCAAAGTTAATAACAACATTCCAAAGGGATATGACGATGATTTCACTAACCCTAGGAATGATTGCGGCCTGTGCATGGGGTATCCACGATATTTGCATCCGCTTTGTGTCTCAACGTGGCGGTATTCTCCCTGCGATTGCGACAGTTATGTTGGCTGGATCGCTAGTCTTGCTCCCAATTTCGGGTGCCTTTGGGGATTGGGCGGCGATGACGCCTGCTAGCTTTGGGTTCAGTGCCCTAAGCGGCTCAATTTACCTTTTAGGCTGCATCGGCCTTTACAAGGCTTTCGGAATTGGCCCCGTACGTTTGGTTGCACCAATTGTTGGCTCATACCCAATTCTGTCGATCGGTTGGGCCGCTCTGATGGGACAGCCTGTGTTTTGGGATCAGTGGCTAGCCGTTGGCGGCGTGATAACAGGTGTCGCGATTGTCAGCATGTTGTCCGACCATTCCGAAAGCGAAGGTTCCCAAAAAGCTGCCATTGGCTGGTCCTTGATTGGTGCAGGGGGATTTGCGATGGCATTCTCTGTTGGGCACCTCGCGACCCAAGCAGGCAGTGAACTGCCTGTAATTCTTGTGACGCGGTTGACGGCGGCCACCGGTGCTGTTGCATTGTTGGCTCTTTCGGCAGGTGCCAAATTACCTGATCGAAGCGCATGGCCTTTACTAGCACTTATGAGCCTTTTGGACGCCGTTGCACTAGGGATCGTCATCGCAGCTGGCAACCTACCCCGTCCAGAATTTGCAGCCGTTGCAGCCTCGACTTTTGGAGTAATCACAATCATTCTAGCATGGCTGTTCTTGAAAGAGCGCATGACCGCAGGCCAATGGTTTGGCGTTGCGATCTGCTTTTTCGGGATTGGCTATCTGGCGCTTTAGTTGCCAACCAGCGAAGGCAACCACAGCACGATGCCTGGGAATGAAACCAATAATGCTATCGTCACAGCATCAGCCAAGAAGAAGGGCATCACACCTTTGAACACGTCCTGAACGGTCAGGTCATCGCGCACACCAGCCACAACAAAACAGTTGAGGCCGATGGGCGGGGTGATCAAACAAAATTCTGCCATTTTGACCACCAATATCCCGAACCAGATAGCACACATTGGGCCTGACATCCCAAAAGCGCTGTCAGCAGCCGTCACGTATTCGCCGCCATTCAGCGCCATGACTGCGGGGTAAACTACAGGCAAGGTAAGCAACAACATCCCAATAGCGTCCATGAACATGCCCAAAACCGCATAGGCCAAAAGGATGCAAATCAAGATCGTGAGCGGCGCCATATCTAGCGATACGATCCAATCCGAGAAGGCGTCCGGCAGTTTGGCGAACCCAAGGAAGCGCACATAGATCAGCACGCCCCAGATAATGGTAAAAATCATCACCGTCAGTTTGGCCGTTTCAAGCAGGGCTTCTTTCAATTGGCCCCAGCGCATACCGCGATACATCGCCATGACGAAGACGATAAAGGCGCCAATCGCGCCGCCTTCGGTCGGGGTGCCCCATGCATCGCCAAAGGGGTTGTAGACAAAGAAGATGATGATCACGACAACCAAGACAATCGGCAAAGCCGGCGGCAGGGACTCAAAGCGTTGCTTCCATGTAAAGCCACGCACCGGTGGGCCGACGTTTTTGAAGGTCATCGCAATCCCGATGATCAAAATCGCATATACCACCGCCGAAAACGCACCTGGGATAAAGCCCGCGAGCAGCAGTTTGCCCACGTCTTGCTCAACGATAATCGCGTAGATCACTAGGATCGCAGAGGGCGGGATAAGCGAGGCCAACGTGCCCCCCGCCGCCACAACTCCGGCTGCGAATTGTTTGTTATAGCCGATTTTCAACATCTCAGGGATAGCGATACGGGCAAACACGGCAGCCGTGGCCACCGAAGCACCAGACACCGCGGCAAAGCCCGCTGTCGCAAATACGGTTGAAACCGCCAAGCCACCCGGAACCCATGCGAACCAGCGTTTGCAGGCCTCGAACAGTGCGGTTGTCAGTTTGGCGTAATAGGCCAGGTATCCGATCAGGATGAACACGGGGATCAATGATAGAACATTAGCGCTGACCTTTGATTGCGGCGTTAAGCCTGCAATACGCACGCTGACTTGCAGCGCTTTTCCAAACTTCTCAGGGTCATAATCATACCCATTCCACCTCAACCAAACGAGGCCTACAAATCCCGCCATACCTGCAGCAAAGGCCACACGCATGCCCAGCAACACCATGACCAGCATACCGCCACTGACCCACAATCCGATTGAAATGCTATCCATCAGTCTGCTCCCTCGTGTGCGCGCGCTTCTATTGCGGCCTGCTCAGCCACCGACAGGGTCAATGGAACGCCAGCAGGATTTTCAAGGCCTAATACAAATGCACGCCCATAGCCCCATGCCTGCAAAATCAAGCGCAGCGACAGAACGCCAAATGCAAACGGAACGACCAGTTTGGAAGGCCATAGCGGAAGGTAAATATCGGTGGTGCTGTCTTTACTACACAGCGGACGTGCACAGTCAAAAGAGCGCATAAAATGATCCCAAGATCCCCAAGTCAGAGCAACCATGAGGATGAGGATCATTAGAATCGAGATCAACTCGAACAACCAAAGTGTACGACCACTTAGCTTGGAAACCAACATATCCATGCGGATGTGCGTGCCATCACGTTGGACATAAGCAACGCCCATAATAGCGATAATTGGCATCGCGCTCTCGATCAGGTCAACGTAACCCATCATAGGCGCACCAAAGAATTTACGGGTCGTGACAGAGTACGCAGCCAAGAACATTAGTGAAAAAATCGCAAGGCCGCTAATCAAAGCGCAAAAACGCTCCAGCGGCAACAATGCTCGATCCAATCTACTCAGCAGACTGGAATCCTCCAGTACCGCAGCTGATCCTGCCATTGGTCTACTCCCCCCGAGTATGTTCTAGATAGTTAGGCCGCCCCAAATGTGCGGGACGGCCTATTAATAGGAATTGACGCTTAGTTTGCAGCTTTGGCTTCTGCTAAAGTCTTCACAACTAGGTCATATAGCTCTTGGCCTGGTAGGCCTTGCGCTTCCATGTCTGCGATCCATTCGTCACGGATCGGATCAGCGGCCTTGGCGCGGAATTCGGCGATGACATCATCGCTAATTTCAACCTTTTGAACGCCTTTTTCTGCCAACACAGTATCCCAACGGCCCAACAATTCACCGTAGTTGGCCAAATAGTGATCCAACGCTTCTGGGATTGAGCTATCAAGTGCTTCACGTTCTGCATCAGACAAATCGTCATAAGCATCGATGTTCACGACAACTGGGCAGTTCACGGTGCCTGGGTTTAAGTTGGCAGTCCACCAAGTCGCTTGATTGATTGTGCCGAATGACAGGTGCGCGTGCTGTGCGAACGCAACTGTATCGACCAGTCCACCTTCCATAGCTTGATATGCTTCAGTCGCTGTTACAGATGTTGGAACACCACCAACCGCTGAAAATGCTTTGCCGATACCGCCGGTTGCACGAACGCGCATACCTTCGAAATCAGCCAAAGTCTGACGTGGCTCGCCAGTACCAACCAAGTTGTACTGTGGCATTGGTGACGTCATCAGCAACTTAGCGTTCCATTGCGCCATTTCTTCAGTCGCAGCTGGGTGCGCGTAGACTGCTGAAGATACCGCAACTTCTTGCGCAAGATTTTCAACGCCCAAAAATGGTAGTTCCAAAACAGTTACAACACGGTTTTTGTCGCGGTGATAACCAGCACAGAACTGTGCCATCTCGAATGCACCAATGCTGATTCCATCAAGGTTCTCACGGTTCTTGGACAGACCGCCATAGCTCACGTTCATTGTGAACTCGCCATTGGTCTTCTCAGAAACCAACTCAGCCAACTTTTCGACGTGCTCTGTAAATGCGCGGCGCTTGCCCCAGACAGATACGTTCCATTCGGTCGCAGCCGCTTCTAGTGCGAATATAAACGAGACTGTGGATGCAACAGCACCCAATACGAATTTGTTCATTTTTCTCTCCCAAGTTTGCGGAACTGATTGCTAAGGTGCGGTGTTTCGCCTCCAAGGAGGCTAGCGCGGGGCTGACCTTCTGCCAAGTGTTATTACGCCGCGTAAATCAAGCAAAGGAGTGAGCGCTGAATTTCTGATGGTGCTTAAATATTGTGCACAGACGGAGATTTAACCCAATCTAAAACATCGAAAAGAGTCGGAAGCACATTCGTATCAGCGGTCAGAAAACGCCTACGCCTGCCGACCCCTAACACCGTTTTGGGTATGAATTTACGCTATATTATTTACAGCGCTCGCGCAAAGCCACTTGACCTTGGTTATAGGCTAGTAATTGACCTCTTGAGGTAATCGAGAATAAAACACGGCCACCGCTGTACGTATCACCCTCCCCGAAACATTGAAGGTCGTATAGAACGGACGTTCCCATATCCCTAAGATTGGTAGCTTGGACCATATCACAAGAGGATTCCCAATAATTGGCCGTATTACCGGAAATGGTTAATCTGAAATCATTCATGTCGAGGGCACATGCCTCTTAGGAAGAATCCCAAGTTCCCTCAAACGGGCCGGCAACGGCAGCACCTGTTGAGGCCACGCTGATAATCAGTAGAGCAGAAAAAATACGCATTTTTATCCTTTTTAGCTTTGTGCAAGAAGTTTAGTTATCTTCGTGTCGATTACATCTGGCAATTATAGCCGCCATCGACAGGTTGATCTTGTCGCGCAAATCCGATCCGACGAGTTGGAAACTCAATCACAAATCCACCGTTGGCCCAAGCCCAAGTTCCCTGTTCTTCTTTATCCGACAAAGCATCACAGTCTTTACCAAGATATATTGTCTCATTCGCACTCTTGAGTGCGGCACCATGGGCATTTTGCGTTGCAATGTAAGTGGAGCCATTAGAACCCTCGTAACCAAAAGAGGGCCCCGCAATAAGAGCCAGTGAAGCAACTGCGGGCATGAAGATGTTCTTACGCATTAAATTTCCAGACCTTTTTTGCATCAAGGATGTCAGGTTATTCTGAGGTCCGGTCATCGACAATACATAAAAAAACGATCTTAAGATACTACACAAAATGAGGGGCTGCCTTCCTAAGCTTGGAGCGCCCCAGAGTCATAGTCGATTCTGCAAAATGGCTGTGCGCTGGACAACATAGCCATGACATTGGGCTTACACATTTAACAGCCTTTACAACTTTTGCTTGGTGACGATCAGGACTAAAATCGTACCGTTGGTTATACTACCTGGCCTAGCCTTGACATTTAATTCACCGAAAACGTGACAATATATATAATATATTACAAATAAATTTACAAAAACGCCGCTTAATAAGAAAAAAATTTACAACGAACTCCTTATATTCCAGTCTCTTATTCCCTTCTTTTCAATTCGCGTTATTATCCCGCTCAAAGATCAAAGCTGAACTGTGTGGGAGTGACGCATTCAGGCCAACACTTGATCAATGAACGCCCCAAAAGGGCAGGCCATTAGGGAGGCGCCAATCATGTCAGAGACCCAATCCAAAACATATCCCCCGTCCGCAGAAATGGCAGCAAATGCCAATGTCGACGCAGCAAAATATGATGCAATGTACGCCGCATCCATTGCCGATCCCGACGCATTCTGGGGGGATCACGGCAAACGTATCGATTGGATCAAGCCTTATACTCAAGTCAAAGACGTAGACTTCACCTTGGGCAACGTATCAATCAATTGGTACGCTGATGGTACATTAAACGTTGCAGCCAACTGTATTGACCGTCACTTGGAAACTCGCGGTGATCAAACTGCGATCATATGGGAACCAGACAGCCCGACAGACGATGCTCTGCACATTACGTACAAGCAATTACACTCGTCGGTTTGCAAAATGGCGAACGTCTTGAAAGATCTTGGTGTCGGCAAAGGCGATCGTGTCGTCATATACATGCCGATGATTCCTGAAGCAGCTTATGCTATGCTTGCATGTGCGCGTATCGGCGCGATCCATTCAATCGTGTTTGCTGGGTTCTCTCCTGATGCTTTGGCCGCGCGTGTTAATGGCTCTGAAGCTAAGGTTGTGATCACCGCAGATGAGGCACCACGTGGTGGCCGCAATACTCCACTGAAATCAAACGCTGACAAGGCTCTGGCTGACTGCGACGCATCAGTTCAATGCCTTGTTGTACGCCGCACAGGTGGCGATGTTGCGTGGAACGAAGCTCGTGATCGCGACTATGGAGTCCTAAGCGAAGCCGCTTCAAGCGATTGTGCAGCAGAAGAAATGAACGCTGAAGATCCGCTATTCATTCTTTACACCTCTGGGTCGACAGGTATGCCGAAAGGCGTGGTTCACTCGACAGGCGGTTATATTGTCTACGCAGCGATGACACATGAAACCACATTCGATTACAAAGATGGTGATGTGTATTGGTGTACCGCAGATGTTGGTTGGGTCACCGGTCACAGCTATATTGTATATGGTCCATTGGCGAACGGCGCGACAACTGTCATGTTTGAAGGTGTCCCAACTTATCCAGACGCTTCTCGCTTCTGGCAAGTTTGTGAAAAGCACAAAGTTGCACAATTCTATACAGCCCCAACGGCTATCCGCGCGCTGATGGCGCAAGGTGATGATTTTGTTAAAAAATGTGATCTAAGCAGCCTACGCGTCCTTGGTACTGTGGGTGAACCTATTAATCCAGAAGCTTGGAACTGGTACAACGAAGTTGTGGGCGGCGGCACCTGCCCGATCGTTGACACATGGTGGCAAACCGAAACCGGTGGTCACTTGATGACGCCATTGCCTGGCGCGCACGCAATGAAACCAGGGTCTGCGATGAAGCCATTCTTTGGCATTGAGCCTGTGGTTCTTGAACCAGCAAGTGGCGAAATAATTGAGGGTAACGACGTCGAAGGTGTCTTGTGCATCAAAGACAGCTGGCCTGGCCAAATGCGCTCAGTTTGGGGCGATCACGAACGCTTTGAAAAGACATATTTTGCGGATTATGAGGGTTACTACTTCACCGGTGACGGCTGCAAGCGAGATGCAGACGGCGATTATTGGATTACAGGTCGCGTCGATGACGTGATCAACGTATCCGGACACCGTATGGGTACAGCCGAAGTTGAAAGCGCACTCGTAGCACACCCACAAGTCGCAGAAGCTGCTGTTGTCGGCTATCCCCATGATATCAAAGGACAAGGCATTTACTGCTACGTCACATTGATGAATGGCGAGACCCCAACTGATGAGTTGCGTGTAGAGCTGCGCAACTGGGTCCGTAAAGAGATCGGCCCAATCGCATCTCCTGACCTAATCCAATGGGCACCAGGACTGCCAAAAACTCGTTCAGGCAAAATCATGCGCCGTATCTTGCGCAAGATTGCAGAGAATGACTTTGGCGCATTGGGCGACACTTCGACCTTGGCAGATCCAAGCGTTGTTGATGACCTCATTGAAAACCGTATGGGCAGCTAATGATCACAATGGTGTTTGCCGCATCAACGCGGCGAACACTATTGACCAAAGGAAGTACACTATGAATACCTCACCTGTTCTAATTTTACTTGGCCCTCCCGGCGCTGGAAAAGGCACCCAAGCACGGATGCTAGAAAAGCAATTCGGCCTCGTCCAACTTTCTACTGGCGATTTGTTGCGCGCAGCCGTTGCCGCGGGAACGCCTGCAGGACAAGCCGCTGACGCGGTTATGAAGGCTGGCGCATTGGTCAGCGACCAAATCGTAATCGATATTTTGCGCGACCGCATGGCTGACGCAGATTGCGCAAAAGGCGTCATTTTGGACGGTTTTCCACGTACGGCGGTGCAGGCTTCTGCATTAGATGAATTGCTGGCTGAGAACGGCCAAAAAATCAACGCGGCAATTAGCCTTGAAGTGGACGATGCTGCAATGGTTGAGCGTGTCGCAGGGCGCTATACTTGTGGCGGGTGCGGTGAAGGATACCACGACAGCTTTAAGGTCCCTGCTAAAGCAGGTGTTTGCGACACGTGTGGTGGCACAGAAATGAAACGCCGTGCAGACGACAACGCTGCAACCGTAAGTGGGCGATTGGAAGCTTATCACGCACAAACTGCGCCGTTGATCAGCTACTATGAAGACAACGGTGCACTGCAGCGCATCGATGCTATGGGTGAGATCGATGTGATTGGCGCGGCTCTCAGCGCTGCTGTAAGCGCGATCATTGCCTTACAGCATTAATTCTCAAACTGTCTAAATATAGACTACCGCCAAGACGATTGCTCCCCTAACCTCGTGATCAAATACCTATTTGATTGAAGGATCACGACCATGGGTTTTCGTGCAGCGATAGATGATAACGACGTTAGGTCGATCACAAACTGGATGCAGACCGCGCCCGAGACAACCTCGGTCGCGGACTTTCTTCCGGGGCCCGGCATTCAGAAGCTGGAACTTAAGTTTGACATCGACGAGTTGCGTGCAGCGCTCGGCGAATGCTTGGCACGCGAAGCCTTCAAAGGCGGAATGCAAGATCAAGGATTTGCCGCCCTCCCCCTCACCCAACGACCCGGTCAAACTGAATGGACAGAAAACGATCTTTCTGGTCGTTACTGGTTACGCGGCGATGCGCGATACGTCGAAGAAGCTCGCGAAGATTTGGTGCCAGAAATCGACTTTTCCGAGTTCAATCCAAAATTCAAAGGCACTTATTTTGAATATGTTCACGAAGAATTAACCAAACGCTTTCCAATCGGACGGACCCGTGTGTTGGCCAAAGGTCAGTATAACTGCAATTCTTGGCACCGTGATCCAGAACCGCGCCTACACATTCCGGTTACAACAAATCCCGGTTCCTTGTTTGTAGTCAATCACCATGTAACCCACTTGCCAGCTGATGGTTCTGTCTACTTCACAGACACTCGTGGCTATCACACTGCACTGAATGGCGGCGACACATCGCGCGTTCACATCGTCGCCGCCCTTGCCTACACTCAGGTCACAAAATGAGCACTTATGGTGCAATGGATAGCCGTATCCGCAACTCAATTGCCTGTGATTTGCGTAGTGACACAGTCACCTGCCCTGACGACGCGATGCGCGCGGCAATGGCAGCCGCTGAAGTTGGTGATGATGTTTACGGCGAAGACCCCAGCATTATTGCTCTTGAGAACCGCATGGCAGGCTTGCTGGGAAAAGACGCCGCCATGTTTGTGTCCAGCGGCACACAAAGTAACCTTTGCGCAATCATGGCACACTGTGGCCGTGGGGACGAATTGATCGTCGGCGACGCTTATCACATTTATGCTGATGAAGCCGCCGGCGCTTCGGTTCTGGCAGGCGTTTCGATGCATGCGATCCCCGTGGACGATGGTAACGCCGTTTCCGCAGAGCAAGTCAAAGGCGCGGTTAAGGATGACGACCCACACTACGCACGCAGTCGCTTGTTGTGCTTGGAAAACACGGTTGTCGGCAAAGCCATTTCATTGGAAAAGATGCGCGCGCCCGCACAGGCGGCATGGGACGCTGGACTATCCGTTCATTTAGACGGCGCGCGCTTTTTTAATGCAATAACCGAACTTAAGTGCACTGCCAAAGAACTCGCTGGTTGCGCTGACAGCGTTTCCGTCTGCTTTTCAAAGGGGTTGGGCGCACCAGTTGGTTCGATTTTGGTCGGTAGCAACGGCATTATCGCAAGGGCTAGGCGCAACCGCAAAATCTTGGGCGGAGGATTGCGACAGGCAGGCGTTTTAGCCGCTGCCGCAGCACATGCGTTAGATCATCATTTGTCACTTATGCCCGCGGATCATGACCGCGCAGCTCAATTAGCCGTTGCCTTGCATGACTTGGATGTTGGAAGTGTTCAAAGCGGTACGAACATGGTGTTCTTCACACCCAACGCAAGCCAACATAACGCACTGCATGCCCATATGGAGGCTGCTGGTGTGCGCATTGGTGGGCAACATCCAACGATAAGGATGGTCATGCACCGCGACATTGATGATGCGGGATTAGAGGCCGCGATCACAGCCTTCCGCAGTTTTTACACATAAGGAACAATGCACATGCCGGCAGTAGACTTCATCCTCGACACCAGGTTTGACGATTTACCTGCCGCCACAATCCATGAAGCCATTCGCTGTCTGGTCGACACCTTAGGTGTCGCCGTTGGCGGGTCGCAAACCCAACTAGCAAGCATCATTCACAACCATGTGGTACGCCAGTTTTGCGGTACAGAAGCCGTACTTTGGCAAGACGGCCGCAAAGCCAGTGCTGCGGGCGCAGCCCTTGCCAATGGCATGACAATCGATGCGCTGGATGCCCATGACGGTATGAAATTGACCAAAGGCCATGTGGGCTGCGGCGTCTTCCCCTCATTGATCGCAGTCATGCAGGCCGAAGGGATTGATGACCCCAAAGAATTTCTAACTTCCATCGTGATTGGATACGAAATCGGTACCAGGGCCGGCATTGCCTTACATGCAAGTGCCTGCGATTTTCATACTTCTGGCGCATGGATTTCTTTGGCGGCTGCCGCATTAACTGCCCGTCAATTGAAGTTGACCAAAGCCCAAACTCGCGAGGCGCTTGGCATAGCTGAATACCATGGCCCACGCAGTCAGATGATGCGTGTTATTGATGCGCCCACGATGCTCAAAGACGGATCAGGGTGGGGCGCAATGGCTGGGGTTTCGGCCGCATACCTTGCACAGGACGGGTTTACCGGTGCCCCTGCTATCACCATGGAAGCTCCTGAATTAGCAAACTATTGGAATGACTTGGGTAAGAACTGGTACATTGAGCAGCAATATATCAAACTGTATCCCGTTTGCCGCTGGGCACAGCCTGCCGTGGAGGGAGCGTTGGCTTTGATCCATGAACACGGTATCAGTGTCGATGAGATCGCAACGATCAAAGTGGAAACATTTCATGAGGCGAAACGCCTTGCCTCTATCCCTACAACGACCGAACAGGCGCAATACTCGCTACCGTTTTCAGTCGCTTCAGCAGTTGTGCGTGGTACGATCGGTGTGGCCGAGGTCACAGGTGATGGTCTCAACGATCCACAAATTATCGGGTTGGCCAAGACTGTTGAGATTGTCGAAGACGACGCATTTAACGACGCATTCCCCGCCCGTCGCTTTGCGCGCACCCACTTCCACCTGCTTGACGGACGTATTCTGTCCTCACGCGATACTGAGGCCCAAGGTGACCCAGAGAATAAGGTTCCTGATCAAGTCATTTGGGATAAGTTTCGCGACCTAACATCAGCGCTATTGGGTACGGCATGGTCAGAACAGTTTTTATCCTTAGCCTGGGGTATTGTGGATGCACCATCCGTTACGCCATTGTTTAAATTGATTGCACAGACTGCACAAACCAAGGACCTGAAATGATAGACCTTTATTCATGGACAACGCCAAATGGACGTAAAATCTCGATCGCATTGGAAGAAATGGGGCTGGAATACAAAAGCCATGCCATCGACATCACCAAAGACGAGCAATTCGCACCTGATTTTCTAAAAATCAGCCCCAACAATCGCATCCCTGCAATTGTTGACGGTGATACCTCCATCTTTGAATCTGGTGCAATCCTCATGTACCTCGCCGAAAAAACTGGCCTGTTCGCACCTGAATATGGGAGCTCTGAATATTGGCAGATGATGCAGTGGTTAATGTGGCAGATGGGCGGCTTTGGCCCGATGATTGGCCAAGCGCACCATTTCTTAAAGTACAACAAGGGCAAATCAGAGTACTCAGAGCAGCGCTATCATGCAGAAACACTGCGCCTTTATGGAGTCCTGGATCGGCATCTCGCCACTTCCCCATATATAATCAGCACACTCAGCATTGCGGACTTTGCTACATGGCCATGGGCCTCCCGGTTTGAGTACCATCAAGTTGATTTAAACGATTTCCCGAATGTAAAACGTTGGTATCTTGAGCTGGCGGCACGTCCCGCATTTGCACGCGGCTATGCCCAACCCAAAGATGCAGGCCCAATTCCTTTGCCGTAGCCACTGGATTGGAAGCACACATTTGCTTATCTGTGCACTAACGCAAATAGGTCCCGAAAGGACACCATCATGCAAACTTCAAAGTCCTACATGGAAGCGGCAAACGCAGCAGTTCCACGCATATCAGCGGCTGAAGCAATCGTCCGTCACGCAAACGCTACAGCCGTTTTCGTTGATGTGCGCGACAGCGCTGCAATTGCGGCAACTGGCACGATCAAAGGCGCGCAACGCATTCCCCGCGGAATGCTTGAATTCATGGCCGACCCAGCTTCGACAGCACACAACAAGGCCCTCACCAATGATGCAGAGGTCTATCTGGTTTGCGCAGCTGGTGGACAGGCAGCACTGGCCGGTAAAACAATGTTCGACATGGGTTACACCAATGTAACCAACATTGGCGGTATCGGGGATTGGGCCAAAGCAGGTGGACCTATAGAAGAGGCTTAAGCCGCTTGCTTAGCCCGCATATTTGAGCGAATGAACGCGCCGATGAAGATGATTGTCAGGATCAATATAATTGTCGGCGCGGGCGCACTATCGATAAAGAAACTAACGTAAACGCCTAATATTCCGGAGAATACAGTGACCACAACCGCAATTGGTAACATCCGTTTGAACTGGTTGGTCAGCAGAAACGCAATTGCCCCCGGTGCAATCAATAAACCAATTGATAAAATTATCCCTACTGCCGATAGCGTTGCAACAATCGTCAGAGAAATCATCGACAATAGTCCGTAGTGCAGCCAATTCACGCGCAGGCCCACCGCTTGGGCCTGGATCGGGTCAAAGGCATGCAACAAAAGGTCTTGGCGCTTAGCAACCACAACGACGGCAACGAAAACCGCTATCAGACAAGCAGTCCATAGATCGGTTGCGCCGACGCCCAGCATATTACCGAATAAGATGTGATCCAGATGTACCTCTGTGGTAATCTTGGTGTACAAAACAATCCCAAAACCAAACATTCCTGAGAACACGATACCCATCACCGTGTCCTGCTTCACGCGGCTATTTTCAGACAAAAACCCCGTCGCAAGCGCGCAAAACATCCCCGCGACAAACGCCCCGATGATCAACGGAATCCCGATGATATAGGCGATCACAACACCGGGTAAAACCGCGTGACTGATTGCATCCCCCATGAGGGACCACCCCTTCAAAACAAGGAAGCAAGACAGCAGGCTGGTAGGCACAGCGATAATCGCCATCATCAAGAACGCCTTGTTCATAAACGCAAATTGAAACGGGAGAAGCAGCTCAGTCAACATCAGGACACCAGTGCTTGCGCTGCGCGACGGCGCGCGGCGATATAGCCGTGCTTGGGCGCAAAGAAAAAGGCGAGGAGAAAGATCAGTGTTTGTAGTGATACAATCAAACCGCCCGTAGCCCCATCCACAAAAAAGCTAAGGTAGGCCCCCACAAAGCTGGTCCCTGCCCCAAGCGCAACGCTTAGTATCAACAAGCGCGGAAAACGGTCTGTCAAAAGATAGGCCGTGGCCCCAGGCGTGACCACCATCGCGATCACGAGGAACGCGCCAACGGTTTGCAGGGCTGCAACACAGGAGGCCGACAGCAATGTGAAAAACACAACTTTTAACAAGTCCGGTTTAAGCCCGATGGATCGTGCGTGGTTTTCGTCAAAGAATGTGACCATCAGATCCTTCCATTTGGCCAATAAGATCGCGAGCGTCACAAAACCGATGATCGCAAGTTGCAGCGTATCAGACGGTGTAATGGCAAGGATGTTGCCCATGGTAATAGTTTGGATGCTCACAGATGTGGGTGACAGCGAGACCATGAACAATCCCAACCCAAAGAACGACGTAAAGATCAGCCCAATAATAGTGTCCTCTTTCAAGCCAGATCTTTGGTTGAGAAACAGCATCGCACCAGCAGCCAATCCGCCCGCCGCAAATGCGCCCAACGCAAATGGCAGGCCCAGCATATAGGCCCCTGCAACGCCCGGTACGATTGAGTGACTAAGTGCGTCACCGATCAGGGACCAACCCTTAAGCATCAGATAAGCAGAGAGAAATGCGCATACGCCACCGACCAATGCACTGACCCACATGGCGTTGAACATGTAGTTATAGGTGAAGGGCAAAAGCAGGGTTTCGATCACTTTTTGGCGTCCTTCTCATCGCTGTAAACAACAAAGGGACGTTCATCGTCTGTGATCACGCGGATGGTACGACCGTCTTCATCATCATGCAGGTCAGATCCACCAAGCACGAAATGGCGCAGCACCCCGCCAAAGGCCAGTTCCAAATTGTCATGGGTAAACGTGGTTTCGGTCGGCCCATAGGCCAGCACAGTTTCTTTGACCAAAACCGTACGATCACAAAATTCAGGGACAGAACCAAGGTTATGGGTTGAGACCAACATCACCCGTCCCTCGTCGCGCATTTCGCGCAGCAAAGCGATGATTGCATCCTCGGTCTGAACATCAACACCAGTGAAGGGTTCATCCAGCAAGATCACCTTGCCCTCTTGGGCCAAGGCACGGGCCAGAAAGACGCGTTTGCGTTGCCCACCTGACAGCTCGCCAATTTGGCGGTGGCGGAAATCGATCATGTTGACCCGTTCAAGGGCCGACTTGACCGCTTCATGATCCGTTTGTTTGGGACGGCGCAGGAACCCCATGTGCCCGTAACGCCCCATCATCACCACATCTTCGACAAGGACAGGAAAGCTCCAATCGACTTCTTCAGACTGAGGCACGTAGGCAACGACATTTTGTCTCAAAGCATCTTTTACAGGCATACCCAGCACTGAAATTTCACCTTTTGCCGCAGGTACGAACCCCATAATCGCCTTGAACAGCGTGGATTTACCCGCACCGTTTACCCCCACCAATGCGGTGATCGTCCCAGTGGGGATTTCAAAGCTGGCGTTGCGCAGGGCCGTGTGGCCGTTGCGATAGGTGACTGTGACGTCACTTGCGGTGATGCCGGTTGATGCGTTCATTCAGATAGCCCTGTGGCGATTGTTTCGATGGTGGTGCGCAGCAGGTCGATATAGGTCGGCACTGCGCCATCTGCCTCTGTCAGGCTGTCAACGTACAACATTCCACCGTATATCGCGTCTGTCTCACGCGCGACCTGTTGGGCGGGGGATTGGCTGACCGTGCTTTCGCAAAAGACCGCAGGGATATTGTTGGCGCGGACACTGTCGATCACCTTGCGCACCTGTTGTGGTGTACCTTGTTGATCGGCGTTGATCGGCCATAGGTAAAGTTCCTGCATTTGGAAGTCGCGGATCAGGTAGCTGAACGCGCCTTCACAGCTGACCAACCAGCGTTGACCTTCAGGCACCGCGAGGATGTCTACCTCTAGCGGTTTGATAACCGCCGTGATCTCATTTTTATAGGTTTCGGCATTGGCGGTGTAGATCGCTGCGTTCTCAGGGTCATATTTCACAAAGGCATCGCGGATGTTGTCCACGTAGATCATTGCGCTGGTGGTGCTCATCCATGCATGTGGATTTGGTTTGCCGTTATAATCACCACCTGAGATGCTCATCGGGACGACGCCATCGGTCAATGTCACGCTTGGCACATCTTTGAGGTTTGAGAAGAATTGCTCGAACCACAGCTCAAGGTTCAGACCGTTCCATAGGATCAGGTCCGCATCTTGGGCGCGGATGATGTCACGGGGCGTAGGCTGATAGCCGTGGATTTCGGCTCCCGCCTTGGTCACGCTTTCCACGATGGCGGCGCCCCCTGCCACGTTACGGGCCATATCAGCGATCACGGTAAAGGTTGTAACCGCCTTAAACTTTTCCTCGGATGCTAGAATTGGAGAAGCACACACGGCGCTTATTGCGAGAGAGCAAAATCCTAAAACAATTCGTTGCATATTAACTGCTCCTTCAAAGGGTAGGCAAAAACATGTGGCTCTACATGCGAATTACTCGCAACAGATACTTTAGTTGAGAATGAATCGCAACTGGAGTTAACAACATGCCTTCAAACCACGCCTTCCAATAAGTAAACTTATTCATTAAGAGGTATACGATTAATTAAACTGATGGATGTGGTGTGTGAAAATTAACCTCAAACAGCTTGAAGCGTTTGTCTGGGTTGCAGACCTTGGCAGCTTTCGCAAAGCTGCGGATCGCTTGAATACAACACAACCAAACGTTTCATCCCGTATTGCTCTGCTTGAAGGGGCAATGAAACGCAAGCTGATGGAACGCGATGCAGGGTCTGTGCGGCTTACATCTAAGGGTATCCAGATGCTTGACTACGCCAGAAAAGTTTTACAGGCAGCGGATGCTTTTTCTGATGCGGCTGCAGAACCCAGCCTGATCGATGGCACCTTGCGCCTTGGCGTGACTGAGATGATCGTGCACACTTGGCTAAGTGATTTCCTCAAGGCGCTCAGCACGACCTTTCCGCAATTGCATGTGGAACTGACAGTAGATCTGTCCGTCAATCTGGAACGCGAATTGGGGGCGCGCACCCTTGATCTGGCTCTACAGAACGGCCCGTTTCGCCAGCAGATGACGGGTGAAATCCCACTGGGTGATTACCCTTTGGTCTGGGTTGCTTCGCGTGGTCTGGGACTGCGCGGCATTGCCAATCCAACGATTGAGCATATTGCGCAACACCCGATCCTGACCCACAGCCGCGACACCCGCCTTTATACGGAAACCGCTGCACACTTTGGGGCGCGCAAGGATTTGGATGTGCGCCTTGTCCCCTCAAGCAATCTTGCGGCCTGCCTCTACATGACCTTGAACGGTATGGGCGTTGCCACCCTCCCGGCGGCAATGATCAGCAAAGAACTAAACGAAGGCGATTTGATCCAAATCCAATACCAATGGCAGCCAGATGACCTAGAATTCTTTGCACGCTTTGATGCCGATCGCGCGCCCAGCTTTGTCGCTCAGGCCGCTAAAATTGCTAAAAATATGGCAGAAATTCACAATGCCGGAGGATAGATTTTTCTTATCATCCCCATTCATTTTAACAATTTGATTTGATACATGGACTCACCCTAATTTGAGTAAATAGACTCACATCCACAGGGATCAAAGTACACATGGGCAACAGCGCAATTCGCATGGGCGTCGATATCGGCGGCACTTTCACCGACGTGGTGATCGAGGTCGAGAGCAAGCAGTTTTCGACCAAAGTTTTGACCACCTACATCGCCCCTGAAAACGCCATCATCGACGGCTTGCATCAGGTCTGTGCCAAGGCGGGTGTGGCCCCGTCTGACATCGGCCAGATCATCCACGGCACCACCCTTGCCACCAACGCTTTAATTGAACGGCGTGGCGCCAAGACGGCCCTGATCACCACCGAGGGTTTCCGCGACGTGATCGAGATGCGCACCGAAAGCCGGTTTGAGCAGTATGATCTAAACCTCACCCTGCCAGAGCCATTGATCCCACGCCAAAGCCGTTTTACTATTTCTGAGCGTGTGGATGCCACTGGCGGCGTGTTGGTTGATCTGGACCGCGCCGAGATTGAAGCGGTTGCCGATCAGATCAATGCGGCAGGATATGAAAGTATCGCTGTTGGTTTGATCCACTCATATCTGAACCCAGATCACGAACGTATGGTGCGCGACATACTTGCTGAAAAACTACCGGATGTGATGGTATCGCTGTCTTCTGAGGTCTCCCCACAGATGCGCGAATACGAGCGGTTCAATACGGTTGTTGCCAATGCCTATATCAAGCCCTTGATGAAATCCTACCTTGGTCGCCTGAAAGGTCGCCTTGAAGATGAGGGCGCGGATTGCTCTGTCTTCTTGATGCACTCTGGCGGCGGGATCATTTCCATTGAAAGCGCGGCTGACTTCCCTGTGCGTCTGGTTGAATCCGGTCCTGCGGGTGGTGCTGTTTTTGCCGCCAACACCGCGGCGCGTTATGGCTTGGGCAAGGTGTTGTCCTTTGACATGGGTGGCACCACGGCCAAGATTTGCCTGATCAAGAACCAAACGCCCAAGACCTCGCGTGTCTTTGAAGTTGCCCGCACCTATCGCTTCAAAAAGGGATCTGGCATGCCGATTTCAATCCCTGTGATTGATATGGTTGAGATTGGCGCTGGTGGTGGGTCGCTGGCCCATATCGACTCCATGCGCCAAATTCGTGTGGGGCCGGAAAGTGCGGGTTCTGAACCGGGACCGGCCTGTTATGGCCGTGGCGGTGACAAACCTGCGGTGACGGATGCCGATTTGGTTTTGGGCAAACTCAACCCTGACAATTTTGCAGGCGGTTCGATCCAACTGCATGCTGACAGTTCTGCGGATGCTTTGGTCAATGTACTGGGTAAAACGCTAGATATGGATGCGCAAACCGCTGCATTTGGTCTGGCCGAGGTTGTGGACGAAAACATGGCCAACGCGGCCCGTGTTCATGCCGTGGAAAACGGCGAAGACTTATCTGAATACACCATGATTGCCTTCGGCGGTGCCGCCCCGCTGCATGCTGGTCGTTTGTGTGAAAAGCTGGGCATTGATCGTTTGCTGGTCCCAACGGGCGCTGGTGTGGGATCAGCGATTGGGTTCCTTCGTGCGCCTTTCAGCTTTGAGGCCAATCGTTCTGTTTATATGAAACTGTCAGACTTTAAGCCCGACGTTATCAAATCCTTGCTCACGGAACTACAGGACGAGGCCACAGGATTTGTACGCTCATGCGATGCAAGTTCAGACATTATTTCTGAGTTCAAAGTCTACATGCGCTACACGGGTCAAGGTTGGGAAATCCCGATTTCATTGAGCGCTGAACAGGCCATGTCACCAAATGCCGATACCTTCCTTAAGCTGTTTGAGGCCGATTACTCTGCCCTCTTTGGCCGAACTGTGGATGGTATGGATGTTGAAATCACTGTTTGGTCGGTGAACGCGACAACCCCACCTGAACAGGTCGCGCAAATCGCGCTGGCGTCTGACAAGGGGGCCGCAACGGTTGCAGGGCAACGCGCCTTGTTTGATCCAGCTCTCGCTGCTGTGACCGATGCCCAAGTGGTGCTGCGCGACGACATGGAGACAGGCCAAACGGTTCAAGGCCCCGCCGTTGTTACAGAGGATGAAACCACCATCATCGTTCCATCGTCGCGCCAAGTCACGGCCCAGCCAGACGGCACAATCGACATGTCCACCAAAGGAGCGCAAGCATGACCACCCCATCAAACGTTGCCTATCAGGTCATGTGGAACCGCATGATTTCGGTCGTAGAAGAACAAGCGCAAGCATTGGTTCGCACCGCGTTTTCTACATCCGTGCGCGAAGCCGGTGATTTGTCCGCAGGCATCTATGACACTGCAGGTCAGATGTTGGCCCAAGCGGTGACGGGCACGCCCGGTCACGTGAACGCGATGGCCGATGCGGTCGGCCACTTTATCCGCCGTATTGGACGCGAAAACATCTTTGAAGGCGACGTCTATATCACCAACGATCCATGGGAAGGCACAGGCCACCTGCACGATATCACAGTTGTGACGCCCTCGTACCACAAGGGGGAGTTGGCGGGTTTCTTTGGGTGCACCGCCCATATCGTGGACATCGGTGGCCGTGGTTTCGGAGCAGATGCGGCCAGCGTTTATGAAGAGGGTCTTTATATCCCGATCATGAAGCTGGTGAACCGCGGCGAAGTAGACCAAACCCTAATCCGTATCGTGCGCGGCAATGTGCGTGAGCCAGACCAATTGGTCGGTGACATTTATGCTTTGGCCACCTGTAACGAGATCGGCCACCGTCGCCTGATCGAGATGATGGAGGAATTCGGGCTGGATGATCTGAATGGCATCGGCGGATTTATCCTCGAGAATTCGCGCCGTGCCACGCTTGAATGCATCAATGCCCTTCCCCTCGGTGAAGCATCAGGTGAAATGACGGTTGATGGGTTCTCTGCACCGATTACGCTGAAGGTGAAGCTAAACATTGAACAGGATCGTATTCTATCCGACTTTGCAGGCACCTCTGGTGTGGACAAAAAGGGCATCAACTGCCCGTTGGTCTATGCCAAAGCCTATGCCTGTTACGCGTTGAAATGCGCCATTGCGCCGGAAATCCCGAACAACGCGGCTTCTTTAGCCCCGTTCGAGATCACAGCGCCCGAAAATTCGATCGTGAATGCGGTGCACCCTGCCCCCGTGGCCCTGCGCCATATCGTGGGTCACTTTGTGCCTGATGCAATTTACGCGGCTTTGGATCAATTGCTGCCCAACACGGTGCCTGCCGAGGGCGCTGGATGTTTGTGTAATTTTCAAGTGTCCCTGCGCCCCCGTACGGACGTGGTACACACAGTTGGCGCGCGCCGTGCTGAGGTGCTGACCTTCAACTCTGGTGGCGCAGGTGCCCGTCCACAGTTTGACGGTTTGAACGCCACTGCCTTCCCATCGGGCGTGATGACCATGCCGATTGAGGCGACTGAACACACTGGCCCCGTTATCATCTGGCGCAAAGAGTTGCGCCCGGACAGTGGCGGCGCGGGCAAGTTCCGTGGTGGTTTGGGCCAATACATGGAAGTGGGCGCACAGGAAGGCCACGAGTTTGATTTCCAAGCCATGTTTGATCGTGTGGATCACCCTGCCCGTGGCCGCCAAGGTGGCGAAAACGGTGCACCAACGACTATTATCCAAGACGACGGCGCAAAAATGTACGGCAAAGGCAAACAATTTGTGGCGCATGGGCGCCGTGTTGTTTTGGCCTTTCCTGGCGGGGCCGGTTACGGTCCCGTCAGTGAACGCGATCCAGAACTGGTAAAACGCGATTTGGCCCGCGGATATATATCCGCTGAGACTGCCGCGCGCGATTATGGAATGACACAGCAAGACATTGAAGCGGTCCAAACCGCCGTCACAAAGGGAGAGATGGTATAATGAGCAAACTGCAAGCACCCAAAGCCAACAGCTATGACGTTGTAATCGTCGGCGGCGCGATGTTGGGGTCCTCGGTGGCATGGTTCACAGCAACCAATCCAGACTTTGATGGAAGCATATTGGTCGTTGAAAAAGACCCAACATATGAGTTTACATCAACGGTTCACACCAACAGCTGTATGCGCCAGCAGTTCTCGAACGAGGTAAACATCCGCGTTTCCCAGTTCGCTGCGGATTTCGTGAAGAACTTTCGCGAATACATGGGCGGTGATGAACGCGTGCCCCACCCGATTTTGCAAAGCTATGGCTATATGTATTTGGCCGACAACGCAGAATTCGCCGCCACCTTAAAAGAGGGCCAGGGGATTCAGGCCAAATTGGGCGCTGGTACTAAGCACATGACAGCTAAGGAAATCAAAGCGGATTACCCGTTTTATAATCTGGACGACATCTTGGTCGGTAACCACAACCTGATCGACGAGGGTTATTTTGACGGCAACACCTTGTTTGACTGGTGGAAACGCTCTGCCCGTGAACGCGGCGTTGAGTACCTTACGAATGAAGTTATCGCGATGACCAAATCAACGGATGGTTCCAAAGTGGAAAGCGTCACGTTGGCCTCTGGTGAGGTCGTGCCATGCGGCACGGTTGTGAACTGTTCTGGCCCACGCGCGGCGTTGACGGCGGCGATGGCGGGCATCGACATCCCTGTTGAGCCACGCAAACGCTACACCTTTATCTTTGACGCAGAAACGCCACTTGATCGTGATCTACCGCTGACGATTGATCCGTCAGGTGTACATATGCGTTCTGAAGGGACCTACTATTTAGCTGGATGCCCTCCAGATGATGACCCTGCAGTGGATTTTGACGACTTCGTGCAGGATCATTCGATCTGGGAAGAAAAGGTATGGCCTGTGCTGGCCACCCGCATTCCAGCATTTGAGCGGATCAAATTGATCAACTCATGGGCTGGCCACTATGCCTATAACACCTTTGACCAAAACGCGATTGTTGGCCCACACTCAAAAGTCACCAACTTTATTTTCGTCAATGGCTTCTCCGGTCACGGGTTCCAGCAGTCCCCTGCCATGGGGCGCGGCGTGTCTGAATTGCTAACATATGGGGAATACCGCACACTGGATTTGTCAGCCTTCGGATATGAGCGTATTGAGAAAGGTGAAAAGTTCCCAGAGAAGGCCATCATCTAATGAACCTCCCGCAAAACCCATTCACCCGCGCCATTGCTGCTGGAAAAAAACAGATCGGCCTATGGGTCACACTGTCTAGCAATTTTACAGCCGAAGTCGTTGCTCCTTCGGGTTATGACTGGGTCCTTATCGACATGGAGCATTCGCCCAACGACCTTAATTCAGTCATCGGACAGCTACAGGTCTTTGCTTCAACCGGAACCACCGCGATTGTACGCCCAGATTGGAACGACACGGTTCAAGTGAAACGCTTACTAGACTCCGGTGCGCCAGGCCTATTGTTCCCGATGATCCAAAATGTAGAAGAGGCACAAAAGGCAATCGCTGCAACACGTTATCCACCACATGGCGTGCGCGGCGTTTCTGGTTCAACTCGGGCGAATAAATTCGGTCGCATCAAAGATTATTTTGCCAAAGTCGAGCAGGAAACAACCGTAATCCTGCAGCTTGAGACCCAATCAGCCGTCGCGATGGCTGAAGAAATCGGGACCCAAGACGGTGTTTCAGGTGTGTTTTTTGGACCCGCGGATATTGCCGCGGACATGGGCCTATTGGGCAAACCGATGGACGACGCGGTTTGGGACCTGATTATGCCAGCAGCGCGTGCTCTGATGGCCAAAGGGGTGCCCGTTGGAACGTTGGTTTTGGACACAGAATTTGCAGCCAAACTGCTGAACGAAGGCTTTACCTTTGTCGCATGCGGGTCTGACGCATCAATTCTTGCCAAAGGGTCGGATGCACTACTTGCTCAAGTCAAAGGTGGATTACAGTGAACTACCTGGCAAAGCGGTTGGATGCAGTAAAACCCTCTGCGTCAGCAGCTGTTAGCCAAAATGCCAAAGCACTAAAAGCCGAAGGTCATGACGTGATCGATTTGGGATTGGGCGAGCCCGATTTTGATACGCCGGCCCACATCGTTGAGGCAGCTTATCAAGCTGCTAAACTCGGTGAAACGCGCTATCCACCAACGGATGGAACCGCCGCGCTTAAGCTGGCAATTATCGATAAATTCAAACGCGACAACACCTTAAACTTTTCCCCAAGCGAAGTCATTGTAGGAAACGGTGCCAAACAGATCATCTTTGATGCGTTCATGGCGACATTGGAAAACACGTCCGAAGTTCTGCTTTGTGCCCCATATTTCGGTCAGTACAAGGACATGGTCTTGATCCTAGGTGGACAACCTATTGTTATCGATTGCCCACCAGACAATAATTTCCGCCTCACGCCAGCATTATTAGAAGCAGCTATTACGCCTAATACGCGTTGGCTTTTGTTGAACCTGCCGTCTAATCCATCTGGGACGTCCTATGACGCACAGCAGCTTTCAGCGCTTGGCGATGTAGTCCGCCGCCATCCGCACGTGTTGGTTATGTCGGATGAAATTTACGAACACATCACTTTTGATAGCAAGAAACACGTTTCTTTCCTTTCGGCCAATCCAGATTTGAACGATCAGGTGTTGATCGTAAACGGCGTATCAAAAGCCTATGCGATGACCGGCTGGCGCATTGGATATGGCGCAGGCCCTGCCCCTTTGATTAAAGGTATGACCAAAGTGCAGTCGCAGATATCATCGGGTGCATGTTCGGTGGCCCAAGCAGCTGCAACGGCCGCACTGAATGGCCCCCAAAACAGCGTCGCCCTCTTCAAATCCGCATTTGAAGCACGGCGTAATCTGGTTGTCGAACGTATCAAAGGGATCGATGGCTTGACGCTGGCTCCACCAGATGGCGCATTCTACGCCTATATAAATTGTGAACATTTCATAGGTGCCACGACTGCAGAAGGTATTGCACTAGAAGATGACACAGCATTTACCGCATACATCTTATCCGAAGCCAAAGTCGCCGCAGTGCCAGGCAGCGCCTATGACTTATCGCCTTTCTTTCGCATCTCCACAGCTTGCTCTGAAGATGTCCTGAACATCGCTCTGGACCGCATCGCCGCGGCCCTTTCCAAATTGACCGTCAAAGGAAATACATCATGAAAAAAATCGTTCTAACTGGCGCTGCTGGTCGTCTTGGATCCCACTTGCGCGAACCGCTTAGCAAAATGGCAAATCAGTTGGTATCTACCGACCTCGCCGACGAAATCGGCACACTTTACGCGGGCGAAAGCTATGTCAAAGCTGACTTGGCCAGCCTTGATCAAATGATCGACCTTCTTAAAGACGCAGACATGGTTGTCCACTTTGGCGCGATTGGGGATGAGGCACCTTTTGATGCCATCCTTCAATCAAACATCGTCGGTGCCTACAACGTCTGGGAAGCCGCCTACAAAAATGGCGTACGCCGTGTAGTTTACGCGTCCTCGATTCACGCGGTCGGCATGCATCCGAAAAACGAATTTATCGGAACTGATGCGCCTCACCGTCCGGACACCTATTATGGTCTGGCCAAGTGTTTTGCAGAAGACTTGGCCAGCCTTTACTGGGACAAACGTGGTGTTGAATCGGTTTGTATGCGCATTCTCTCGGCTGCGAATGTCGGCAATCCACGCGCTGTAGGTTCATGGCTGTCCTACGATGATCTGATCCAACTTGTGACACGCGCAATCGACACTCCCGTTACCGGCTTTGCTGTCGTTTACGGCGTATCCAATAATGACCGCGTTCCCGTCGATAACGCCAAAGCCAGCTTCCTTGGGTACCGCCCGAAAGACAACGCGGAACAATTTGCTGCAGAAACCTTCGAAGCAAGTGATGTGTTGGATAGTCAAGACCCGGGCAACATGTGTCATGGTGGACCGTTCGCTTCTGTCGAACTGGGCAATTCTGGCGTTGCGACAATGAACATCGTTGACGACACTAAGAAAACGTAGGGAGATCAGAATGACCAATCCAGTAGCAATGATTGTTGGCGGAGGCAGCGGCATTGGCGCAGACTCAGCCCGCAAGATGTCCGAAATGGGCTATGACGTCGCTGTATTTTCCTCATCAGGTAAAGGCGAAGCTTTGGGCAAAGAACTTGGCGGCTTGGGCTTCACAGGCTCCAACTTGATGGTCGCAGATCTAGAAGCCTTTGTTGCAGCGACGATGGAGCGTTTTGGCCGCATCGATGCAGTGATCAACTGTGCGGGTCATGGCCCCAAAGGCCCGATCATGGAAATCAGTGATGAAGACTGGAACCTTGGCATGGATTACTATTTCTTGAACATTGTACGTATTACTCGTCTCGTCCTGCCGATCATGCAAAACCAAGGCAAAGGTTCCATCGTCAACATCTCAACCTTTGCGGTCTTCGAACCTGACCCCGATTTTCCAACATCTGCGGTATTCCGTGCGTCCTTAGCCTCATACACCAAGTTGTTTTCAACCAAATATGCAGCTGAAAGTATTCGGATGAACAACATCCTTCCGGGGTTCATCAACAGCTTGCCAGAGAAACAAGACCGTTTGGACCGCATTCCTGCTGGACGTTACGCAGATGTACGTGAACTAACTGAGACGGTGGCTTTCATGGCGTCTGATGCATCTAGCTATATAACGGGCCAAAACCTTCGTGTTGACGGCGGCCTAACAGCCTCAGTCTAAACAACTGTTCAATGAAAACTGGAGCCTCGCATTTATGCGGGGCTTTCTCTTTTTTCCCAACTTAATAACCATCGATACAGAAATTTAATTTGCCGACTTTTGCACATCGAACAATCCGACTATACTGGCAAAAAAGAAAAGCAGGCGCAGCATGGCAAAAAAATCCAGCGATCAGAGAACCTTCAACGTTGTTGTCGTTGGCCAGAATGGCCGCTTGGGTTACGAGGCTTTGCTCTTTGCAGCATCATTGCGCCATCACAGCCCTGATTTTTAAGGAAAACTGCAGATTGCAGAACCTCAACCGGGTCCAAAGTGGCCGAACGATCCACGCCTAAAGCCCGACATCCGCGAAGCCCTCGAGGGTTTGGGTGCAGAGATTGTTCCATTTGAATGTAAACATTTTGGTGCTGATTACGCTTATGGCAATAAAATCGAGATGTTGTCGGTATTGCCCAAAGGTGAACCATTCGTCTTTTTCGACACCGACACCCTAATCACTGACAACCTGATGGAAGTGCCTTTTGACTTTGACCGCCCCAGCGCATCGCTCCGCCGTGAAGGTACATGGCCAAAGCCACCGCTTTATGGCCCTGGTTATGCTGGTATTTGGAAATCGCTCTATGATAAATTCGGCTTGGATTTCGACAGCAGTCTAGATTTGTCTGAGCCCGATGAGTACTGGAAGCGTTATCTCTACTTCAACGCAGGCTTCTTCTATTACAAATGCCCTCATGCTTTTGGTGAGAAATTCCTAGAATACGCACTGTCCGTTCGCCGCGAGCCAATGCCTGAACTGGCGTGCCAAGAATTGACACCTTGGCTGGATCAAATCGTCCTGCCTTTGGTCATACACGCCCTAGGCGGTGGTCGCGATACGCTAGATCCGGGATATCTAGATGGCAAGACCAGCTGCCATTACCGAATGTTCCCATTGCTGTATGCGCGTGAAAGCCAGCACGTGATTGAAACCTTAGAAGCCGTCGCGGCACCGAACAAAATCAAAAAAGTCCTAAAGGGCTATGATGCGATTAAGCGTAACGTCTATCAGGGGCGTGGCGAAAAAGTACGCGCCTTGTTTGACCAAAACCATATGCCACGGCGCGAACAAGCAATCCGTAATCGAATTAAGTCTGAAGGTTTTTGGATGCGCTAACGCATTGCTTCCTCAGTCTCGCCCTTGATCGTTGGCGGCGCATACCTTACTCCACAGGGCAATGAATTGCCGCTTTGGAAAAGGATCTACACAATGACCGATGGCCCAACCTATGGTTTCGACACACTGCAAATTCACGCAGGCGCAAAACCAGATCCGACAACAGGCGCACGTCAAACGCCGATCCACCAGACAACAGCCTATGTATTTCGCGATGCAGACCATGCAGCGGCCCTGTTTAATCTGCAAGAAGTCGGCTTTATCTATTCTCGCCTGACCAACCCAACGGTTGCCGTTTTGCAAGAACGCATTGCAACCCTTGAGGGTGGTGTGGGCGCGGTTTGCTGTTCATCTGGTCACGCGGCCCAAATCATGGCGATTTTCCCGTTGATGTCACCGGGCATGAACATCGTGGCTTCTAGCCGCGCCTATGGCGGTACGATCACTCAGTTCAGCCAAACCATCAAACGCTTTGGCTGGTCTTGCACATTCGTTGACTTCGACGATCTCGATGCGGTGAAAGCTGCGATTGACGAAAACACACGTGCGGTCTTCTGCGAAGCGATTGCCAACCCAGGCGGTTATATCACTGACCTCGACGCAATCTCTGCCATCTCTGACGAGGCAGGCATTCCATTGATCGTGGACAACACAGCCTCCACCCCGTATCTGTGCCGCCCGATTGAACACGGTGCAACGTTGGTCGTGCACTCAACCACCAAATACCTCACAGGTAACGGCACTGTGACAGGTGGTTGCGTTGTGGATTCCGGTAAGTTCGATTGGTCCGCCAACGATAAATTCCCATCCCTCAGCCAGCCAGAGCCAGCCTATCACGGCCTCAAGTTCCACGAGACCTTCGGCAACCTTGCATATACCTTCTTTGGTATTGCAATTGGCCTGCGCGATCTGGGCATGACAATGAACCCACAAGCAGCACACTACACGCTAATGGGCACTGAAACCCTAT
Organism: Rhodobacteraceae bacterium UBA7436; assembly: GCA_002478745.1. Lineage (GTDB taxonomy): Bacteria > Pseudomonadota > Alphaproteobacteria > Rhodobacterales > Rhodobacteraceae > Ascidiaceihabitans. Next base: position 105,832 of record DLQI01000041.1, read on the forward strand.
CCTTGCGCATGCAGCGCCACGTTGAAAATGCTGAAAAAATCGCTAGTTGGCTAGAAAATGATCCGCGCGTTGATTACGTGACCTATGCGGGTCTGAAGTCTTCACCATACTATGATCGTGTTGCTAAAATCTGTCCACGCGGCGCGGGTGGCTTGTTCACGATTGCGATCAAAGGGGGTTATGATTCATGCGTTAAATTGGTCAACTCGCTGGAGATCTTTAGCCACGTTGCCAACCTTGGCGATACCCGCTCCTTGGTCATTCACTCTGCTTCAACCACCCACCGTCAATTGACGGAAGAACAGCAACGCGCATCCGGTGCGGCCCCTGAGGTTGTGCGTATTTCCATCGGCACAGAAGACGCCGATGATTTGATTGCTGACTTGGATCAAGCACTGGCTAAAGCCACAAGCTAAGCTAAACGACAACTTCCTCTGCGGGATCGGCAACATTCCGCAGAGCGAAATTTCGAATTCGCGCATATTTCATACACCTTACTCCCTTATTTCTCTTGGTATACTCGCAACGGCAATCGCCAGTTCGCACATTGTGTGTCACCATTTGATATGTCTGATCCGGATTATAGCGAAATACTTCCCATCACTGTCGGACTGTTATATCCTCGCTCGTGAAGAGTGCCGCCCGGCACGTTACATTTGATGGAAACGCCTTAAGATGAAGCCGAATTTCGCGCTTTCCCTTTCTTTTGAGGGCATTCGCCTGCTGCTGCGCGCAGCGGAAGGGTGGCGTTTGGTTGATGCGGTGTCCCTCGATTCCGCAGATCTGGTTGGCGATCTCGCACTATTAGAAGCCAAAGCACGTGAGCTAAGCGAAGAAACCGTCACCAGCAAGCTGATCATACCAAACGATCAAATCAAATATATTACGCTTGAAACTGGCGATTTAGGCGAAGATGCACGCGATCAAATTGCGCGTGATGCGCTTGAGGATGCGACCCCCTACGCTGTATCGGATTTGGCGTATGCTATCAGTTTCAGTGGGTCCAAGACCTTTATCGCGGCGGTCGCACATGAAACCTTGGCTGAGGCGGAAGCCTTTGCGAAAGAACATAACTTCAATCCAGTCAGCTGGGTCGCGATACCTGAACATGGCAGCTTTGATGGAGAGCCATTTTTTGGTCAAACGGAAGCTGCAGGCGACATTGACGTAGCTCGTGACGACGACAGCATCGTTGTATTGGGAACAGTTGCAGAAGTCGCACCAGTTGTTCCACCCGTCATCGCTTCCGAACCTATTGAAATTGAACCCGTTGTGGCAGAGCCTGCTGAACCAACGCCTGCTGTCCCAGAAGATATCGAGCCAGCGCTTGAGAAAGCTGAAGTGGCAGACAGCGAAGCAAGTAGTACCTCAAATGAACCAGACGAACCTGCGAACGCGGAAGAGATTCTTTCAAAACCACTCGTAACAGAGGCTGTAACAGATGTCGAAATTTCGACTGACAATAGTGCTGCGTTAATCGATCCGACACCTTCGCCTGAACCGACAGTCGTCGACGTCGTCGCAACACCAGAAATAGCAGCCCCCCGCCCACAGGTGGAAAAACCAGCAAGTATTGGCTTCGCAAGTCGTCGTGTACCAAGCGGACCGACACCGGTCCTTGCGGGCGCATCACGTGAAAGCACACCAACATCTGTAACGGCTGCCACCGTCCCACTGATTGAGGACACTCCAAGCGAAAAGCAGGACTTGGTTGTTGTGGACCCACCTGAACCACAGATTTCAGCTGGTTTTCTAAGTAAGCGCAAAGCAATTCCAGCAACGGCACCAGTTGCACCCCAACCTTCCACCGAAGAACAGCGATTGACCATTTTTGGCGCACGCAAGCCAGATCGCAAGACGGTTGTTGGCGGCAAGCCAAAGTTTCTAGGTCTTATCCTAACGGCCGTATTGTTGTTGTTCCTCGCCGGTGTTGCTGCTTGGGCCTCAGTATTTTTGGACGAAGGACTTGCACGTTTCTTCAATGCGCCAGACGATGAAGTAATTGCAGAGGCACCAGCTGGCTTAGCCCCTGCACCATCCGAGGACGTTGGACCAAACATTGAAACCGCATCATTGTCATCTGATCTAAGCTCCGAAGACACTGCTGTACTCGACGCCTTGCGCACGCCCCAAGCTGATCCGGTGGTCGTCTTACCAGAACTTTCCCCCCAAGAACTTGCGGCCAATTATGCAGTTACGGGCATATGGCCCGTGCCTCCAGAAGTCCCTCAGCCCGCCCCGCTGGTCAGCCTTGATGATCTCTATATCACCAGCATTGATCCCGTCAGTTCCTCTAATGACGCCGTTGCGCTGCCTAATGTACGTGCGTTGGTTACCGACAACGTACTTGGTGAGCAAACAACACCTGTTGCGGCGGGCACATCATTTGTATTGGGCACCGACGGCTTAGTCATTCCAACCATCAATGGTGCAATAACGCCAAATGGTGTCACCGTCTTTTTGGGCAGCCCTGATGTGACGCCCCCAAAGATGCCAGCACGCAAAGCATTGCCCACCAAGACAGACCCTTCACTTGCTTTGATCGCCAAAATGCGTCCGCAACCGCGTCCGTCAAATTTGGTCGAGCAAAACGAGCGCTCCGTGAACGGCGGCCTTTCGCGGTCTGAGCTGGCCCAGCTGCGCCCACGTTTGCGCCCTTCAGCCGAGCTGGCGATTGCCCAGCCAGCACTTGAAGTCGATCCAGCTACCGAAAACGCCCAAAACGACGCCGCGGCCGCTGCAGCAGCTGCATCCCTTGCCGCACTAGCGCCACGCGTTGAAGGTATCATCATAGAGGGCCCGCCAAACCCGCAGGCTGTGACTGCATCGGTGCGCCCCGATGGTCGTCCAAAAAATTTCGCGCGGATCATCAAACGTGCCAAGGCAAATCAAACAACGGATCAAGGCACGCGTGTTGCCTCAGTTGCGCCAAAGGTTGTTGTTCCCAAAATTCCGTCGTCCGCCAGTGTCGCAAAATCAGCGACGGTCAAGAACGCGATCAACCTTCGCAATGTTAATCTGATCGGCGTTTATGGCAAACCATCTAGCCGCCGAGCTTTGGTCCGTCTTTCAAATGGCCGCTATCAAAAAGTTCAAGTTGGCGATCGTATTGATGGTGGACGTGTCTCAGCCATTGGTGACAACGAGTTACGCTACAAAAAGGGCAGCCGAAACTTGACCCTAAAGATGCCAAAAAGCTAGCTTCAGCTGTCTGAAACGCCAGCTTCAGCAAAGGTAGACATGCCAGTGTGGCACGCAACAGCGCCCTGTAAAATGCCAATTGCCAACGCTCCACCAGATGCCTCTCCTAGGCGCAGCCCAAGCTGTAGCAAAGGTTGTTTGTTCAATGCGACTAACATCCGTTCATGGGCCTGTTCATTGCTTTGATGCCCCGCAACAGCATGATCTAACGCGCCATTTTGTGTAACATGCAAGCATGCCGCGGCAGCAGTACAGATAAAACCGTCTAAGATTACTGGAATAGATAGCACACGTGCCCGCAGGATCGCACCAGCCATAGCGGCCAACTCACGACCACCCAAAGCTGCCAATGCGTCTAAACCGTCCCCTTTACTAGCGTGAAGGGCTACACCTGCAGCTACCACTTCGGTCTTCGCTTGAAGTGCAGCACCTTCAACACCCGTACCACGTCCAGTCCAATCAACAGCGTCCCCACCCAACAGCGCCATACCAAGTGCGGCAGCGGATGTCGTATTCCCGATACCCATTTCGCCCGTCACAAGCAGATCAGCATTTGAATCAACCGCATCCCAGCCCGTTTGGATCGCTGCACATACGTCTGCTTCAGTCATGGCGGGGCCTTGGGTGAAATCCGCAGTCGGTGTTTCCAATGACAGCGCGTGTACATTCATTTTTGCACCAAAGGTCTTGGCCAGCTGATTAATCGCGGCACCGCCATGCTGGAAATTCATCACCATTTGTTCTGTTACTTCTGGCGGGAACGCAGAAACACCTTTGGCAGCGATGCCATGATTTCCTGCAAACACAATAATTTGCGGTGCATTGATCACTGGGCGATCAGTGCCGCGCCATCCCGCATACCAGATAGCTAAGTCTTCTAAGCGCCCAAGAGCACCTGGTGGTTTGGTCAGTTGGCTGTTGCGTGCCTGAGCGCCTTCAACCGCTGCAGCGTTTGAAGCTGGTAGTGTCTGCATCAATTCCCGAACATGATCGAGTTTAGTAAAGGTAATGTTTGTTGAATTGTTCATGTGTCGCTTCCTACTCTTGCCAGACCTGTATCGTCTGTTTACCCAATGCTCCTTAACCTGCAAGACATGAAAAAGGCGCGGACATGATTAAAAACGACTTGAACGGCATGGCCTTCAGAAATTCGCTTTGGGATATTGTTACAGCGGGCACATTATTGACTCGGCTGCCCTTGCCACAAGCGCCCGATGAAGCCTTTGAACGCCAAGCAGAAAATGCATGGGCGTTTCCTATCGTTGGACTGTTAGTTGGGATGGCAACTTGCATTGTCGGCGCGATCGGTTTTTGGCTGGGCTTGAATGCGGCGATCATTGCCGGCTTCATGCTTGCCACCAGTATGATCATGACCGGTGCGATGCACGAAGATGGCCTTGCGGACTGCGCCGATGGCTTTTGGGGCGGTTTTGATCCTGCGCGTCGCCTAGAGATTATGAAAGACAGCCAAATAGGCACTTATGGCGTTCTGGCAATCGTCATTGTCACTGGCCTTCGCTGGATGGCGCTTAGCGCCGCTATTTCCCTTGGATTTTCCGGTGTTATCGCTGCAGCGGTTCTATCAAGAGGCGTACTACCTGCAACCATGGCAATGGTGGCACATGCCCGCGATACAGGGCTGTCGCATAGCGTTGGCCGCCCAACGCAGCAGACAGCGGCCATTTCATGCGGTGCCGCTGGTGTATTGGCGCTGATACTTATTGGATTTAGTGCAATCGGTGCGGCACTGATCACGGTGTTTCTCGCGTTTGGCCTGACTAAGCTGGCAAAAACAAAAATTGGCGGACAAACCGGCGATGTATTAGGCGCAACCCAAGTCCTGTGCGAGACCGCGATCCTAGTTTTCGTGGTCGCTTAATAGCAGTGAACAAAAAACCGCGCGAGGTTTTCGTCTCGCGCGGTTTTATAGGTTTGCAGCGGGCTTAAATCGCAGCGATGACAGGCACAACGCGGCTCATCAAGACATCCACAATCTTTGTCCCGGCAGCAACTTCGTCGCCACCTTCAACAGCAGCAACCTCACGTGTAAGACGCTCAAGCGCAGCTTCGTAAAGCTGACGTTCTGAATAGCTTTGCTCGCGCTGATCATCAGTGCGGTGCAAGTCACGAACAACTTCAGCAATTGCGATCAGATCACCAGAGTTGATTTTTTGTTCGTACTCTTGCGCACGACGCGACCACATCGCACGCTTAACTTTGGCTTTACCCTTTAGCGTTTTCATAGCGTGAAGAATGTCATTTGGAGATGACAAAGACCGCATGCCGATTTCAACGGCTTTATGTGTCGGCACGCGCAAAGTCATTTTGTCTTTCTCGAAAGAAATCACAAACAATTCTAGCGTAACGCCAGCCACTTCCTGTTCTTCAACATCAGTGATTTGACCAACGCCATGGGCTGGGTAGACCACAAATTCACCAGTACGGAAGTCGAGCTTTTTCGATTTAGTCATTCATTTTCCTCAGAAAACAGATAATTTCCATGCAAAATTCAAAGTCAAAAGCGCAGCTGGCGGGGCAAGAATGCCACGTCAAATTTGCGGTTTTCAGTGATTTCTGGGCCCAGCTTCTTAAATATCGCTGGGCAGGGAATTGATCCGTTAGGTTATGTACTCAAACACCATACCACAAAAAAGCCCCCCAAGAAAGTTCACTGGGAGGCCTTTTAACTAAAAATAACAAATTACTTTGTAAAATTCATGGTTAGGAACATATTTCAGCCTCAAGACCGCGAATCTATAGTGGCTTAACCACCCTCACCTGGCGCTTCAGAGAAGAGCTCCATCTTGCCTTCTTTGCCGTCCATTTCTTCCGCATTTGGAAGCTGGTCCTTTTTGGTGATGATCACAGGCCACAGCTCTGAGTACTTTCGGTTGAACTCAACCCACTTTTCCATGTCTGGCTCAGTATCGGGGCGAATAGCATCTGCGGGGCATTCTGGTTCGCACACGCCGCAATCGATGCATTCATCAGGATGAATGACCAACATATTTTCACCCTCGTAGAAACAATCTACAGGGCAGACCTCGACGCAGTCTGTGTATTTGCAGGCGATGCAAGCATCATTGACGATATATGTCATAAAGAGTCGCTCGTTTTTTAACGGTTCGATGGACTAGCTAATTCAGTGAAGAGGATCATTCAAGGTCGTCTCTGACGTCACTGAAGGAATGAATGCGATAAAGATCACCTTTACGGCGATCACGCTTGGTTGGACGCCCTTTTCCTTCAAAGCTAGGGTTTGCAGGATGTTTGTTCTCTTGCTTAACCTTAGGCGGGGTCAAATCAGTGTAAAGTTCTTGGGCTTCGGGTGCGGGACCGCGGCGATCTCCGATATCATCGATCTGAATCACGCGTGTTTGCGTACCGACGGCAAAGGTTAAAACGTTGCCCGCTTGGATCAGAGTTGCCCGCTTTGTGACCCTATCTCCATCAACGCGAACATCGCCAGCTGCAACACGAGCTGCTGCCAATGATCTTGTTTTAAAAAATCGGGCAAACCACAGCCATTTGTCTAGCCGTTGTTTGCCCGATGGATCGCTCATTTAGTTACCGCTTTTCAATCCCATCAATGCCGCTGCGAACGGATTGTCAGGATCGATTTTCTTCTCGGGCTTGGTTGGACGGGCCGAGAAAGACTTTGCCTTGTCATCGCGCGCACCTTTGTTGGCACCACGTGGCTTACCTTTTGGTTTGCCTTTGCCACGGCTTTCACCGCTTGGCTTATCGCCAGTGCGAGCTGGACGTGTGTTTGCACGCGGTGCACGTGCCCAAGTGAAGGTGTAGAACACTTCCATCTCAGCTTCGGCAACAGGTGTTTCTGGATCGGCAGGTTCAACAGGTGCGACCTCTGCTACAGGTGCATCTGATACGGCCTCAGAAGGTGCCGCCTTTACCTTAGCCCGCTCACCTTTTTCGCCCTTATAGCCCAGGCCCTGCATCAGGTCCGCGAATTGCTCAAGCGTCATACCTGTAATGGACAGCATGTCAGCTTTGGCCTCAAACCCACCACGTGAGTCCTCTGAGCGCAGCATGTCAGCAAGACGTTCCAACATATCGATGCGGATCGCGCGTTCGCCTGCAATGCGATAACCAGACATCGTGTCTGCCCCTTCTTTCACACCCTTTTCAGCTGGGATCGTGACCAAGCCGGGGGGAGGTGATTCAGGGAATACATCCAAACCTTTGTTCAGAGACCAAAGCACCAAACGCAAGCGCGTCGCAGCTGGCTTCAACAACAACGGCATGAAGATGGTGAATTGACCAAAACGGATACCGTGTTTGCGCAATGCACCACGAGCATCTTGATCAAGCGCCTTAACTTCGTTGGCCACTGCAGAGCGTGGCAACATGCCCATGTTTTCTACCAATTGAAATGCAAAGCCACGTGCCAAACCGGTCAACGCTTCATCGCGACCCAGGTTCAACAACGGCTCAAAAAGAGCCGCAACTTTACGATCGATGAAGTGCTGCAAGCGACGTTGCACTTTTTCAGCAACCTCAGGTCCCGCAACATCATCAACAAAGACTTCTACCCGTGGCTTAAGCGCATCGGCACCAGCAACAAGTTTACCAACGGCCGAAGAACCCCACATAAGGCCACCCTGTTCCGTATAGTCAATTTCGGTATCAGGAGCGTTATAAAAACGATCAGCGCGCAGATGGAACTGCGGGGCTAACGCCTGAAGCGCCGCCGTTTTGATCGTTTTGGCCTCAGCCACTCCAGTGCCTTTGTCCTGGCTAAACCGGAAACCATCCAGCTTACCTACAAATTCACCCTCTACAGTCACTTCACCTGCGTCGTTTACTTCGGCCACCATGGCTTCCTTCTGTCCCAATCGGCGCAAAAGCACGGATGTGCGCCGATCTACAAATCTTTGGGTCAAACGCTCGTGCAGCGCGTCCGACAACCTGTCTTCTACAGAACGTGTCTGCTCCCGCCAATGACTTTCGTCATTTGTCCAACCTTTGCGTTGTGCAACATAGGTCCAAGTCCGAATAAAAGCGAGCCGTTTGGACAATGTATCGATGTCACCATCTGTCCGATCGATGACTTTGATTTGACGTTCCATCCATTCGTCTGGAATGCACCCACTTTGATGTAAGTAGTTATAAATAACGGCTACGAGGTCCGCATGTGTGCCCCGACCGATACCGCGGAAGTCCGGCAAACGACATGCATCCCAAAGCAATCTGACAGACGGTCCATCGGTTGCGCGGGCGCTGACTTCTCCCACCTGGGATAAGTTTTTTAGTGTTGCTAAATCGTCAGCTTCACGGGCTTTGACCAACATTTCGTGGTCTGGTGATGCCTCAAGTGTCTGAATCAGGCGGTCAACACTTCCAAATTGAAGCGCATGATTGCGGAAATTCAATTTGCGCTGTGGCGTGAACTTATGGTCCATAATGGCTTGCGCCATGCCGTCATCCAGGGGACGCGCGTCCCCTGTGACTCCAAATGTCCCATCTTTTAGACCGCGCCCTGCCCGCCCTGCAATTTGCGCAAGTTCATTGGGCGCAAGTGGACGCATACGGCGCCCGTCAAATTTGGACAGTGCAGAAAAAGCTACGTGGTCAACATCAAGGTTCAGCCCCATCCCGATGGCATCTGTCGCCACCAGATAATCAACTTCTCCGTTTTGATACATCTCAACCTGAGCGTTACGCGTCCGCGGGCTAAGTGCGCCCATCACAACAGCCGCCCCGCCCTTTTGACGTCGCAGTAGTTCAGCGATCGCATATACGTTTTCGACGGAGAACCCGACAATCGCGCTACGCGGACGCATGCGGCTAATCTTTTTTTGGCCAACATACGTCAGTTCAGACATTCGTTCTCGTCGCAGAAACTGTGCTTCAGGGATGAGTTCAGCAATCGCGCCTCGCATAGTGTCGGAACCAAGAAAAAGCGTTTCCTTCAGACCGCGAGCACGCAACAAGCGATCTGTGAAGATATGGCCACGCTCAGAATCTGCACATACTTGGATTTCATCAACTGCTAGAAAATCGCACCCCATGCCTTCTGGCATAGCCTCAACCGTACACACCCAATACTGAGTACGCGGTGGGACAATGCGTTCCTCACCTGTGACCAAGGCCACAACTGACGGCCCACGAATTGCAACGATGCGGTCATAGACCTCGCGCGCCAGAAGGCGCAGCGGTAGGCCGATGATGCCCGTTCGATGCCCCAACATACGCTCGATTGCATAGGTGGTTTTACCTGTGTTTGTCGGACCTAAAACGGCCACGACACGTCCGTTCAGCGACACGACATTCCCTTAATGACCCAAGCTTTTAAAGCTCACGCCCGATTCCTTGGCTTTCCAGCCGTTCAAGTGCATTGGTCGCGTTTTCGTGATTGGGATGCAAGCGCAGAACCTCCCTAAATGCCTTTTCAGCACGGGAAAAATCTTCGAATGTCATCATCATTGACCCAAGGCCAAAAACCGCATCAAAATTGTTAGGATTCAACACCAAAGAGCGTTTCAAGTCGGCTAACGCGGGCCCAAGTAATTCGATTTCGAAATACGCTATTGCCCGTGCATGCCAACCCTCAGCAAAGTTTGGGGCATGATCAGTGAGCGCAGTAAAGTGTTCGATTGCAGCATTTGTATCCCCAGAGACCATCGCGTCGCGTCCGCGTAAAAGCAGCAAATCCAATGCCTTAGAACCCGATCGCGACCACTCCAATTTCAGCGCCCGTTCAATTCTGGCAATCTCTCCGACTTCGGCAGTTTTTAGCTGCTCCATCAAATCGGAGGTGACCGACTGCGCAGCCAATGGTAAGGAATTTATGACTGTCATCATAATTGCCGCAACGGTAAGTTTGAGGTTCGCTGTTTTGATGCCCATATTTAGACATGTAACAGGACGCGGCCGCATTTCCATAGCAGTCTGCGCAAAATAGCCAAAAGGGCCACAACACATGAGTGATATTATCAACGCAGCCGTTACTGCATTGAACGAAAAATTGGCAGGAGCCGCATTTGATGGTTCCGCTAAATTCGAAATCGAAGGCGAAGGCGGCGTGGTAATCGACGCTGATGGTGCACGTTCAGGCGACGATGAAACAGATGTAACCCTCAGCGCAGATGCAGAAACGTTCGAAGGCATCTTGGCCGGTGATACAAATGCCACAAGTGCATTTATGACAGGTAAGCTTAAGGTCGATGGCGACATGGGCATGGCAATGAAATTGGCCTCTGTTTTAGGCTAAGGATCTAACATTATGACTTTGACTGCCGCACCGTTTTACTCTGACGTTTGCCCATCGGGTGAGAATGCAACGGCCTATTGGGTCCACACATCAGACAGTAAACGTATCAGACTGGCGGTCTGGGCAGAAAACGCGGCTAGGGGTACAGTTTTGCTGTTCCCTGGCCGCACCGAATATGTTGAAAAATATGCCGCTTGCGCCGAGGGCCTCGAGAGCCGCGGGTATTGCACAATTGCAGCCGATTGGCGCGGTCAAGGCTTGGCAGATCGTTTGTTGGATGACCCAATGGTCGGCCATGTCGAGAGATTTCACGACTATCAAAAAGATGTCGACGCGCTCGTTAGTGCTGCAACAGAATTAAATCTGCCGAAACCTTATTATCTCGTCGCACATTCAATGGGTGGAGCTATCGGACTACGCGCATTGGAAAATGGACTTGCGGTAAAGGCCGCTGTTTTTTCCGCCCCAATGTGGGGTATTCACCTTGCGCCACATCTGCGCCCAGTAGCATGGATACTAAGCCACTTGATGCCAATACTTGGCAAAGGCGCATCATACCCGCCAAACACATCACCTGAATCTTATGTGCTTACGGCGGCTTTTGAAGACAATATGCTGACCACCGATCCACAAATGTTTGAGCTGATGACAGATCAGGTCGCTAAATATGCCGCATTAGGCCTTGGCGGTCCCAGCTATGTTTGGTTACGCGAAGCCCTTAAAGAGACGCGGTCACTCGCGGCCCTTAGTTCCCCGAAGGTCCCAACGCTAACATTCTTGGGCACCAATGAACGTATTGTTCGTGTCAGTTCAGTCCATGACCGGATGAGACGCTGGGCTAATGGTGCTCTTGAGCTTGTTCAGGATGCTGAACACGAAATTCTGATGGAGCAACAGAGCATCCGCGATAGTGCATTAGATCAGATTGCCGCACTTTTCACAGATCATAGCTGACAAGGTTGTCCATCATCACTTTTGAAAGTGGTGACCGAAAACTCTCGCACACCGTTTTTTTGAAAACATGCCTAAAACGCGCAGGTTGTGACAACCAACGCGCAGCATTTGTGCATTTGTGCCTTGTCCCGCGAACGCCTCGCACATACCTATTGGTTTAGAAAATCAATGAGGCTTCAAATGTTCCAACTCCCCTTCCCCGTCCAAGATGTAAACGCAGGATCTGGAGGCATCGATAGCGATGGTCCAATGGGCAATTTACCCGAATGGAACCTGGATGACCTGTATACTGGCGAAGATGCGCCCGAGCTCAAACGCGACCTTGAGTGGCTTGAAACAGAATGCGCAGCCTTTGCCGCCGACTATGAGAACAAGTTGGCCATGTTGGATGCTGCGAGCTTGCTAAATTGCGTTCTGCGCAACGAAAAGATCAACCAAGTTGCTGGGCGCATTATGTCCTATGCAGGATTGCGCTATTACCAGATGACAACAGACGCAAGCCGCGCAAAATTTATGTCGGATGCGCAGGAAAAGATTACCAACTACACGACACCACTGGTCTTCTTCACTCTCGAACTGAACACACTCGACGACTATCACATGGAAGCTCTGTTGACTGCCAATGCTGATCTGGCACGTTACAAACCCGTATTCGACCGCATCCGAGCCATGAAGAAATACCAACTGTCTGACGAGCTGGAAAAATTCATGCACGACTTGGGTGTTGTTGGCGATGCATGGGAACGCTTGTTTGATGAAACCATCGCCGGACTTGAGTTCAACGTCGAAGGTGATCTGCTCAATATCGAGGGCACACTAAACTTGCTCACAGACCCTAATCGCAGCAAACGCGAAGCGGCAGCGCGTGAATTGGCCGACGTCTTTGGGGCCAATGTCAAAACCTTCGCCCGTGTGCACAACACGCAAGCCAAAGAAAAGGAAATTATCGACCGTTGGCGTGGCATGGAAACACCACAAACAGGGCGGCATTTGTCCAACGACGTAGAACCCGAAGTGGTCGAAGCATTGCGCAATGCGGTTGTCGCAGCATATCCCAAGCTAAGCCACCGTTATTACGAATTAAAACGTAAATGGCTGGGCCTTGATGTGATGCAGGTTTGGGACCGCAATGCGCCCCTCCCGATGGAAGACACGCGCGTCGTGGATTGGGCAACTGCCGAAGACATGGTGATGTCAGCCTACAACGCGTTTGACCCACGTATGGGCGAGCTCGCAGCGCCCTTCTTCTCAGATGGTTGGATTGATGCAGGTGTAAAGCCCGGTAAAGCGCCGGGGGCATTTGCGCATCCGACTGTGACGAATGTACACCCATACGTCATGCTCAATTACTTAGGGAAACCACGCGATGTCATGACATTAGCCCATGAACTGGGCCACGGCGTGCACCAAGTGTTGGCAGCAGAACAAGGCGAAATGCTGTCCTCAACCCCACTCACGCTAGCTGAAACGGCCTCCGTCTTTGGCGAAATGCTTACGTTCCGCAAGATGCTTGATGGGGCTGAAACCAAATCAGAACGCCGCATCCTTTTGGCTGGCAAGGTCGAGGACATGATTAACACAGTTGTGCGCCAAATCGCGTTCTATGATTTTGAGTGCAAACTGCACGCAGCACGTGCTCAAGGCGAACTCACCCCAGAAAATATCAATGATATTTGGATGAGTGTACAAGGCGAAAGCCTCGGGCCAGCATTCGAATTCATGGACGGTTATGAAACCTTCTGGGCCTATATCCCCCACTTCGTCCATTCACCGTTCTACGTTTACGCCTATGCTTTCGGCGACGGCCTCGTGAACGCGCTTTATGCGGTTTACGCAGAGGGTGATGAAGGTTTTGAGGACAAATACTTCGAGATGCTCAAAGCTGGCGGATCCAAACACCACAAAGAACTGCTTGCACCATTCGGTCTTGATGCGTCTGATCCGAAATTCTGGGACAAAGGTCTTTCAATGATTTCAGGGTTCATTGACGAACTCGAAGCTATGGAAGACTGAAACTAACTTGGTCACGCGCACGACCGCGCGTGACCAACGCCATTTCATCTTACCAAAAAATACTCTCCCCGAAGGGTCGCTCAGAGAATACGCAAAACGCTCATTTCAACTGACTGTCCTTGCTCCCACGCCGATTGATCCCGCCACGATTTTGATGCTGGGTCTCACGCTCCTGAACACAATCAAGGCAAAGTTTCACGCCAACCACCGCCAAGCGCCGTTCTTTCGAAATTCGCTCGTCGCACTCAGCACAATTTGAAAGGCTTTCGCCCAAAGGTACTTTGCGCGCAAGCATACGGGCCAGTTCATCGTTGATTGATGCCTCAATCTGTTCGCTCACTGCGCCGTCTTTTGCCCAACCTCCGGCCATTGCTGTCTCCAAAATTAATTCAGGGTGTAACGTTACCCGTTGCCCCAATTTCGATCTCGCATATGATCCAGTCAATCAAATTCAACGGAGCCGACGATGCGTGCCTTAAAAAAACTAGTTGCCGGTTTTCTATTCTTTATCGTCATCGCGATTAGCGCCTTTCTTACATTCGCCCCCGCTTACGTCGAAAAATCCCGCAACAGTATTGTCCCCCACGATCCATATCCCGTCTCGAAAACAGCCCAAGCCCTTCACGACACCCTGTTAATCGGCGATTGGCATGCCGACAGCCTGCTTTGGCAACGCAACATCGCCAAACGCGGCAATCGTGGACAAGTGGACATTCCGCGATTGATCGAAGGTAATGTCGCGATCCAAGTTTTCACTGCCGTGACCAAAAGCCCCAAAGGCCAAAACTATGACAACAACGCAACCGACGCGCCTGATAACATAACCCCGCTTGTAGTTGGCCAACTCTGGCCACCCCGCACTTGGACCTCACTGTTGGAGCGCGCCTTGTATCAGGCCGAGAAACTGCACGCGATTGCCGAGCATTCCCCCAATCAGCTGAGTGTCATCACCTCCCTCGCCGAACTCGAAGCACATCTCGTAAGCCGCGCCGCTGGCAGTAAGGCAATCGGTGGCCTACTGGGGATCGAAGGGGCCCACCCTCTCCAAGGTGACTTGTCAAACATGGACAGGCTTGAAGCCGCAGGTCACCGCGTCATTGGCCTGCAACATTTCTTTGACAACGATCTAGGCGGCTCCCTGCATGGGTTCAGCAATCGTGGCTTGACTGATTTTGGCCGAAGTGTTGTCGCAGACATCGCAACGCGTGGAATGGTTCTGGACCTTGCTCATTCCTCGCCAAAAGTGGCGCAGGATGTGTTGGATATGACTGATATGCCCATCATCGTCAGCCACACCGGCATCTATGGTCATTGCCCCGCAAAGCGCAACTTTCCTGATGACCTAATGCGCCGCATCGCGGCATCTGGTGGGGTATTGGGCATGGGGTATTGGGCCGAAGTCGCCTGTGGTGACATCAGCCCCGCAGGTATCGCGCGTATGATCAAGGCGGGGATTGAAGCCGTCGGCGTTGATCATATCTCGCTTGGTTCAGACTTTGATGGCTCGGTCGAGACTGCGTTTGACACATCCGAATTGCCTGCACTTACCCACGCACTGCTCGAGGCTGGTCTTTCCGAAAAAGACATTCGCAAAATCATGGGTGAAAACCTCATCCGCGTTCTGCGGGCGAGGCTAAAGTAATCACTCCGCCATTTGCGCGTCAACCTGCTGTTCCTCATTGATCATCGCCTGTAACTGGCGACGGAACCGCAGTTGTCCGCCATCAATCGGCAGGTCGATATGGGGCGAGGTTTTGTTGCTCATGCCTTTTTGGACCTCGTTCAACACCGCGCGATCCTCTTCAAATGCGTGTTGCACATCCTCGGTCATCAACTGTGACAGGGCTTCATCATCAGGGCGGATGTTGCGCAGTTGGAACCAGTAATAACGCGTTTCGCCCTCGGTTGTTGGGGTCATGAAGTTATAGCTGTCCATGATGAACACATCCTCATGCAATGGCCCATCAGCCCCCCCTGTGCCCGAAGGTGTAAACACCGCGCGGATCAACGCATGTGAGGGGTAGCGCACCTCGTAATGCTGCAATCGGTCGCAATTTCCCGTAAAGCCAATGACCTTTTTGTAAAACGGTGCGGGTTCCACATCCATCATCCAGCGATGCACGATCACACCGTCCTCGTTCTTGGTTACCCGCAGTGGCGCGTCCTTGGTCGCGGCTTGGCCAAAGCTGCCTGCATGCACCCATGCTACGTGGGTCGGGTCCAACAAGTTGTCACACATCAACAGGTAGTTGCATTCCAACTCCATCGCGTCGCCGCGATTGATGCCCCAGTCCGGGTTCTCATAGTTTTCGATCTCGAAAACATCATGGGGATCAGCCAAGGCGGGGTTGCCCATCCAAATCCAAACCAGCCCGTATTTTTCATGCAGGGGATAGGCGTGAACCTTGGCGTTGGACGGGATGCGCCCTGTGCCCGGTGCCCAAACGCATTGGCCAGCGCAATCAAACGTCAGACCGTGGTAGCCACATTCAACAGTGTCGCCTTTGATACGGCCCTTGGACAAGGGTAGTTTGCGGTGTGGGCAGGCATCTTCTAACCCGACAAATTCGCCTGTCTCAGTACGGAAGACGCAAATTTTTTCGCCCAAAACCATAATCTGCTGCAAATCTCGTGTGATCTCTTCAGCCCAAGCAGCCACATACCATGCGTTTTTCAGAAACATTTACAATTCTCCCTTAGTCACGTGTGACTACATCGTTTTTATGCAGCAACGTCCACAAAAAAGGCGCCAGTTGCCCGGCGCCTTTTCCACAATTCTAGTCTTAGCTGGCTTTAGCCAAGGGCCGCGCTGCAACGTCCGCAAACTTCCGCATGTGTGTGTCCGCCAACATCTGGAAGGATTTTCCAGCAACGGCCACATTTGTCGCCTTCAGCCTTCGCAAAGACAACTGAAACGCCCTCGACCTCAGGGATCACAAACGCGCCTTCAGGGGCTGCGCCTGTTTCCAGCTTCACTTGGCTGGTGATGCACAGATCGGCAAAGGTTTCTGGGTTGGTGATGACCGCTGCCAGTTCTTCGGACAGGTACACGCTTGGGCATGCCTCGAGCGAGGAACCGATAACCTTGGCTGTCCGCTGTTCTTCAAGCGCACCCGTCACAACACGGCGCACGGCGCGCACGATGTCAGAACGTGCTGCCAGCGCATCATTGCGCCACTCGGCTGGTGTCTCTGGGAAATCAACCAGGTGAACAGATGTGTCAGCCCCGTTACGTTCCAGCCAGACCTCTTCCATCGTGAACGGTAGGATCGGTGCAAGCCAAGTAGTGAGGCGTGCGTATAGGTGATCCAGTACGGTCAAAGCCGCGTTTTGGCGCTCAGACGCCCCATCACAATACAACGCATCCTTACGAACATCGAAGTAGAAGGATGACAGGTCTTGGGTCGCAAATTCAAAGATCGCGCGGAACACGCCTTGGAAATCGAACTTGGCGTAACCCGCACGCACTGTCTCATCCAGAACAACCATCTTGTGCATGATCAACTGTTCCAGCTCTGGCATGTCTTTGACATCCACAGCCTTGGACGCGTCAAAGTCAGCCAATGACCCCAGCATAAAGCGGATCGTGTTGCGTAGACGACGATAGCTGTCTGAGACGCCTTTCAGGATTTCATTCCCGATGCGTTGGTCAGCGGTATAATCCGTTTGAGCCACCCAAAGGCGCAGAATGTCTGCACCGTATTGTTTGATGATGGTTTCTGGCACGATGGTGTTGCCGATGGATTTGGACATCTTCATGCCCTTCTCATCCAGCGTGAAACCATGTGTCACGACATTGCGGTATGGTGCGCGGCCTGTAGTGCCGACAGATTGCAACAGGGATGAGTGGAACCAACCGCGGTGTTGGTCGGTGCCCTCCATGTAGACATCTGCGATGCCATCTTCTGAACCATCTTCACGGTCACGCAAAACGAACGCGTGGGTTGAGCCAGAGTCAAACCATACGTCCAAGATGTCGAACACTTGATCGTAATCATCAGGGTTCACGATACCGTCCAAGAAGCGTTCTTTTGCGCCCTCTTCGTACCATGCGTCTGCGCCTTCAACTTCAAAGGCCGCAACGATACGGGCGTTGACCTCTTCATTACGCAAAAGGAAACTATCGTCCGTTGGCAAAACACCAGCCCGCGTAAAGCAGGTCAATGGCACACCCCATGCGCGTTGGCGCGACAACACCCAATCAGGGCGTTGCTCCATCATCGCGTGCAAGCGGTTGCGGCCCGATTGTGGGGTCCATTTGACGTTGTCGATCTCAGTCAACGCACGCTCACGAATCGTTGTCCCGTGTGTATCCTGACCATCGCCCACAGCCTTATCAACGGCAGCAAACCATTGCGGCGTGTTGCGATAGATGATCGGAGCCTTCGAGCGCCATGAATGTGGATAGCTGTGCTTGATCTTGCCGCGTGCCAAAAGGCCGCCAACTTCGACAAGCTTGTCGATGATTGTCTTATTCGCATCACCCTCGCCGCCTTTGCGGTTCAGGATATAGGTGCCACCAAAGAATGGAAGATCAGCGCGCAGGCCGCCATCGTCCATGACGTTATAGGTGATGACCTGTTGCAGCATGTTCAGGTCGCGGTACAACTCATACTCGTCCATCCCGTGGGATGGGGCGCAGTGCACAAAACCCGTACCTTCTGTGTCGGTAACAAACTCAGCCGCGCGGAAATCACGCGCCTCGTCCCATTCGCCATTTGATCCCTCAGAGCCCGCCAATGGGTGGCTTAGGGTTAGCCCTGCCAACTCGTCAGCGGGAACGGCGCGTACGCGGGTCCATTGGTCTTCTTCAAGGCGGGCGCGTTTCATCACGTCTGCAGCCAAGTTGTCAGCCAGCAGGAACTTGTCCCCAACAGCTGACCAGCTTTCGTCAGGTGTGCCGGTAACTTCATAAAGACCGTATGCGATGTCTTGGCCGTAAACGACAGCTTTGTTGGATGGGATGGTCCACGGTGTCGTGGTCCAGATCACAACATGCGCATCGTTCAAATCATCGGCTGCATTGCTCACCTTGAACTTCACCCAGATCGTAAAGCTCTCTTTGTCGTGGTATTCGACCTCGGCTTCAGCCAATGCAGTTTTCTCTACAGGGGACCACATCACAGGCTTAGAACCTTGATACAGCGTGCCGTTCATCAGGAACTTTTGGAACTCTTCCGCGATCACACGCTCTGCGTGGAAATCCATCGTCAGATAAGGTTTATCCCAATTGCCGTTGATGCCAAGGCGCTTGAATTCTTCACGCTGCACATCGACCCAGTCAGCGGCAAACTTGCGGCACTCACTGCGGAATTCGTTGACTGGAACGGCGTCTTTGTTCTTGCCCTTCTTGCGGTACTTTTCTTCAATCTTCCACTCGATCGGCAGACCGTGGCAATCCCAACCCGGGATGTAACGGGCATCAAAACCCATCATCTGGTGGGACCGCACGATCATATCTTTGATCGTTTTGTTCAGCGCGTGACCGATGTGCAGATTGCCGTTCGCATAGGGAGGGCCATCATGCAGAGTAAACGGCTTGCGCCCTTCTTTTTCACGTAGGCGATCATACACGCCCATATCGGCCCAACGGGCAAGCCATTCGGGCTCGCGTTTGGGAAGGCCCGCGCGCATTGGGAAATCGGTCTTCGGCAGGTTCAACGTGGTTTTATAGTCAGGTGTCTCGGCGCTCATTTGGTCGCGTCCTTCGGATCATAATTTTGGGATTGTCTTGGGTCGGTGCGAGTGGCTCAAACACCTTAGCCCGGCAGCTCACTGTATCAGAGCGCCGGGGACATAATTCGTATAATGATCTGGTCAATACAGCTCATACTCGCCTTATAGGCAGGTGGGATAAGGCTCACAAGTGTCCATTCACCCCAACCCGCGTGTTACTCTGGCTTTGGTTCCACCTTTTCTTGGGCCCAACGATTGAGCCACGCCAATCCTGCCAGCGACAAACCAAGGACCAGCAATGAGAACACGCGCGTCAGTCCCTCGAGCCCCGAAATATCGATAAAGAACACCTTGGCAACTGCAGCGCCAATCACAAACAAACCAACTTTGCGCATCATTGCAGAGCGTTTCGCCAAAGATTGATAAAATAGCCCGCCCCCAATCAGCAGTAAGGCAATGGTGTAACTGTACAATTCTGGCTGTGCCATTCCGTTAGCCAGTGGCATTCCCTGCGGTCCTTGCCAAAAATGGCGCACGGCAGCAAAAGCCCAAAGCATGACCAAGACGCCGCTTAAGCCCTGCATAGCAATGCGCACCTCTGCGGGCATTAATTTGATCCGCAGCCAACCGGCAGTCAACACCAGTGCTGGCAAAAGATAAGCGACCGCTAGCGTATTGAACAAAGGTGGGCCCGCAACCTTCATCGGTTGATCCATGAATAACGGAGAATACATCGTCAGTGCAGCTGCCAAGGTGGACAGACCAATCACAGCAAATATCGCACCGAGTACCTTACGCACTTCCCGCATCCAACTGTGGCTGTTGATTTCCATACGTTGGACCTGTGCCAGGGCCAAGGTGAACCAAATTGCCGCGTAAATCCCCATGCTCCAATGGGAGTCATGGCCTTTGCCCCCCCCACACTCGCGTCAATGACACGAAACAGGATGAGCGAAACGAAAATGCCGCCAACTGACCACGCTGCGCTGTCCATCATCACTGTTGCTGTTTGACGCACTTTGTCGCGCAGCAACCACTGTCCCGCGATCATTGCCGCCAAAACGCCGCCATATGCCAAAACCAGCTCAAAGATTGATGCACTATCTGTCGCCCAGCCCAATCCAGGATCCGCAACCAGGCGATAGCCTAGCGTCACGACACCTGCGGCGATGAAAATTGTCATGGGGTATAGATTAAACCTGCGATCCAACGCTGCCGCTGCGACCACAATGATAGCCAATGCAACGGTCAATGCGGCTGATGAAAGGACCATGACAAGGGCAAAGCTAATACAGGCCAGCGCGGAAAGCACAAAGAACGACATGCGCAATCTATCATCAGGCCCGTCAGCACGTGCAAAACGTTCAGCCCAAAAGACCATGAATCCAGCCATCACTACAGCGTGCAGAGCCCATGGATAGGCCCCTATGACATTTGACGGTGCCCGAACCACCTCTAGAACTAATGCAACCACTGGAGCATAGACGGCGGCGAGCAACGCCCAAATCACCGGATAATTACCCTTACTCAGGCTTCGCCACGCTGCCAAAGCCGATAGGAAAGCTGCCAAGCCAAGAAGAAATGTTGCTGTTATTGCAAAACCAACTGGGGCGTTCAAATCGGGGTTAGTCGAATAAAAATCAGGGTTACTCTCATAAACTCTTCTCACCCCGGTGCTTTCGGGCTGAAGTCCAATCACTACCATAAGCCCAGTCATCGGAACCAAGGCTAAATCTTGTAATGCGGTGCCACGTAATGACCAGACTATGACGGCAATGCTCAGAAACGTGAGTGCACTAAATGTTATCCAAAAATCAGTCGCACTAAGAAAAGCCGCTGACATTGAGACGACTAGGAAGCAAGTTGCACTCAACGCGCCCCAAGCCAAGAACACTGGGAAAATTGGACGCTCTGCCTTATCCAATTTAGCTGCCCATTCTATCAGCATCGAACCTGCATGATCAGGCATGATTGCCCGTGCAGGGATCAACACAGCCATAAATGCCAACGCAATGAGATAAAGCTGATAGGCACCGGTAAGCCACCGATCTCCGCCAAACAACATCGTCCCCATCACATAGGCAAGGACCAGTGTCAGGCCGGAAACCCACGCCCAGCGGCGCATGGAATCCACGCCCAAACCAACAAAGGCAACAATTGCGAAATAGGCAAACAGCGGTGTCGGATCAGAGTCACTGCCACCCAAAACCAATGGCGCACAAAACGCGCCAATAACACCGATTGCAGCCAGCAATGGCCCATAGAACCATCCCAAAACCATCGCTATCCCAGCGACAACGATCATGCTGATCATGCCCGATGTGCCGCCGATCAGGCCATAAAGCATCTGTGCGGACAGAACGGCACCGAACAGGGAAACCAGACCCGCGCCTGCAAATACGGAGGGTAGATATGCTGTTGCGCTGTCTTCTGCTTCACCACAGCGCCGACGAATGTATTCACCGGCTCCTATAAGCCCAAGGCCAAATGCCAATGCGCTCGCAACGCGAGCCGCTGGTGGCAGTATGCCATTTTCCATCCCGTATTGCACTAGGAATAGACCCGCGAGCGCCAATGACAGCGCCGAAATTGCGTAGAACCAATTTTCGCTCAGCCAACCAAATAGCCGCTCAAACAAACTGGGCCCTGACGGGGTTACCGGTTCTTGTGGATTGCCCGCAACCTTGACTTTTGCCTCGGCTTGGCGGCTTGCCATTACTGTTGCGGCACTTGCAGCTGCACTTGTTTTGACCTCCGCAGCCGCTTTTGGCGGTTTGCCATTTTCAACAGTAGATTCTGAAACAACCATTTGGGACTGAGACGCCTGTTTGGTATCTACCGTAAGTTGATACAATTTGCGCTCAAGTGCCGCGATCTGCGTCCGCAATGCCGACTGACCAACCAGCAGGTAGATCACCGCAACTGGCAATCCGATGACAAACGCCCCTGCCAAAACTCCTAGACCGATCATAACTGCCCTCGCTCACGTAGTATTTTGCGCCACTTTAACGTGTTAGGACGGTTCAACAAGTACGCGATTCCAGACCCTTAGGTGTATCAGCGTGATGTTTGGAACAAACCGCCCAAGGCGCGGCGCACCAGCTGTGCTGCCTTTGGCCGTTTTGTGGTGCGAAATGGCAAGGGGCGGCAAACCTCAATCGCGGCAACACCGACACGCGCTGTCAGCGCACCATTCACCAATCCCTCGCCAAAGCGGCGTGATAATTTGCCAAGGACGGAACCACCCAAGAACGGCTCAAGCAGATCATCGCCAACAGCCACAGCCCCAGTCGCAACCAGATGGGTCATCACGGCGCGGGTAAGTCGCCAATTCCCGACCAAACCTGAACGGCCACCATAAATTTCAGCAATTTTACGGATCATACGCAAGTTAGCGGCAAGTGCGGTTGCCACGTCAGCCAAAGCCAAAGGCACCAATGCAGTAACCGTAGCAACCTGTCGTGCAGCCGCTTCGACTTCTCGCATCGCCTGTTCATCTAACGGCTGTACGATCTCTGTTTCTGCAACAGCCAACAAACCGACCCCATCCATTTGATCGCCCGATAGAGCCGCAAACCGATCACGCCCCCAACGCGTATCTTCACGCCCCTTGTAGAGCTTGATCAGACGCGCGGTAACAACCATGGCCGCAGGTAAGCTGTTGTTTTCCAATGCGCCAGATGCCGCATGGCGCAAGCCATCGATACGCGACAATCGTCCAAGGGCTGCAACTTCGCGCAATGCCATGATCAACAAGATTAGGACAAACAGGCCCAAAAGACCGCTAATGACCAAGCCTAGTATCGGCCAGCGCAGCATAAGCCCTGCAGCAAAGTCCCAGGCGGCAACCGAAATCACAGCGCCCAACAACATCAAGGTCACAGACCAAAACAATCGCCCCAAGAACGAAGGTTTACGCGCCATCATCTTAGCCGCTGTTTGCATCGCCTGCCCTTCTGCGGTTGAGGCAGCAGGATCAGGCAACGTCGGCGCGGTATTCACATCGTTTCTAGATGCAACTTCGCCTTCAAGTTCGATCAAAACTGGACCCTTGGCCATTACGCAGCCTCCCTATGCCATTCAAATCGGATATCAGGCAGGTTTTCATCATTCCCTGCACCGTCCGTGCGTTCAACTTCGCAAAATCCGTTCGCAGTATAAAATGCTTGCGCATCCGTGTTCCCTTGAAAAGACCACAGAGACAACTTTTCAACGTCGGCTTTAGCGTGCGTCAGCAAAAGTGCCCCACATCCTAACCGTCGCGTATTTTCCTCAACATACAGCGCTTGAATATTGGCTCCGTCGCGCGCAACGAAACCAACGACCTTGCCTGCAGACATCGCAACAGTAACCCGCCCACGGTCGATCATTGATCCCAGAAACCCAATATCCTCGGCACCAGTATGGACGCGAGGCATCCAAAGGGTGTTTTCCATATAGTTCGACATACTCGCTGCCGTCTTTCCTGCATCGGTGGGACATGCTGCACGCAGTGTAAAATGACTCACAACTTGTCACCGATCAGAAACTGCGCAGCACGGTCCAGCCAAATATGGGGCGGACCATCACCGGGTTTCAACGTCAGTTTTGCGGGCGCAAAACGCATCACTTGATAATCTTGATCCAACCACTCATCCGCACCTTCACGCGCAGGGTTCAATAGGTGATTGGGATCCTCCGGTAAATCTCCCGGATGGAACGCTGCTTGTTTTCCTGTCTCCAACAAAGCGCCGCGCACAACGTTCAAGGAAGCACCCTCGTGCTTGACCGTCTCCTCAGTAGTTGCGCGCAACGACGCAATGGACAGCGCGGCGGTTTGGGCCCCCGCAAATCTGGCGCGGTCGCGGGCATCACGTGTCAACGCTTCCATAATCGATGTAAGCCGTGGGTGTTGCGTGTGATGAATATGATCTGCTTTAGTTGCTGCAAACAAGATTTTCTCAACCCGCTTACCCATCAACAGTCGGGTCAGAAACGCGTTCCGCCCCGGACGGAAAGACGACAGTATTTCTGACATCGCACCGCGCATATCCTCAACCGCTTTCGGCCCATTGTTGATTGCGCCCAACGCATCGACCAAGACGACTTGGCGATCTATGCGGCTAAAGTGATCACGAAAGAACGGTTTAACAACACGGGACTTATATGACTCAAAACGCCGTTCCATCTCTTTTATCAATGACCTACGGGGCACACTTGATGTTTTAGGCAAAGGTGCAAACGTGAGTACAGGTGACCCAGCCAAGTCACCGGGCAAAAGGAACCGACCAGGCGTGCAGTCATAAAAACCATCATCGCGCGCCGCATTCAGATAGCCGGAAAACTCGGATGCCAAGGCCTGTGCTGCTGGCTCTTCCAGTTTGCATTTGCCATCAGTGTTGTTAGCAAGCTCAAGGAAAGCCTTTGCCTGCGATCTATCAGCAATGCGGTCCAGAACCTGCGCGCTCCACTCGTCGTAACTGAGATCCAGCAACCCCAAATCCAGCAACCATTCCCCCGGATAATCGACAATATCCAGATGAATCGTACGTGGCCCCTGAAGCCCCGCGAGCAGACCATTGGGGCGGACCTTTAGCGAGATGCGCAACTCGCTAATCGCGCGCGTGCTTTCCGGCCATGACGGCGTTTGCCCAGTAAGCGCAGCCATGTGCGCCTCGTATTCAAAACGTGGGACGGTATCATCGGGTTGGGGTTGCAAGAACGCGGCTTCGATCCGCCCTTCAGATGCAGCCAACAAATGGGGCATCCGCCCTTGGTCCAATAGGTTTGCAACCAAGGATGTGATGAACACGGTTTTGCCCGAACGAGCCAAACCCGTGACACCCAAACGAATGACTGGCTCAAAGAATGCCTCTGACACCGTGTCCTGAACTGTTTCGACACCGCGCAGCAAACCGTCTGCAATCGTTGAAATTACCACTCTTTGGGCCCCACTCGCCTATTATTGATCTTAACATAGGCAGGCACAGGGGATTGCCCAAGTCAAAAAGCCAAGATAGGGAATTCGAATGCCTAGATATGCCTTAAAAGTCGAATACCACGGTGCGCCTTTCTCTGGATGGCAACGCCAAAATGACCGCCCCTCTGTACAGGGCGTGATTGAAGCGGCTTTGGCTAAATTAGAAAACCGGCCACATACGATCGCCGCTGCAGGACGAACCGACGCAGGCGTACATGGCTTGGCTCAAGTCGCCCATTGCGATTTGGACAAGGACTGGGAACCATTTCGCCTTTCTGAGGCGCTAAATTTCCATATGAAACCTGCCCCTGTCTCCATTGTTGACTGCGCACGGGTTGATGATGAATGGCATGCAAGGTTCTCAGCGCTTGAGCGTCAGTACTTCTTTCGCCTTCTGGTGCGCCGCGCCCCTTGCGGACATCAGGCGGGTCTTGTTTGGCAGGTCTCCAATCCTCTCGATATCGAAGCGATGCGCGAAGGTGCGGCCCATTTTATCGGTCAGCATGACTTTACCACTTTCAGGTCCAGCATCTGTCAGGCCAAAAGCCCCGTAAAGAACCTCGATGTTTTAGAAATTGAACAGGTCGAAACCCGTTGGGGACCAGAACTGCACTTTCATGTGCGGGCGCGATCGTTTTTGCACAACCAAGTGCGCAGCATTGTGGGCACGCTAGAGCGTGTTGGCGCGGGCACTTGGGGGCCAGAGCGGGTAAAGGAAGCGTTAGAAGCACGTGAGCGATCTGCATGTGGGCCGGTGTCGCCACCATATGGGCTTTACCTTACCAAAGTCGTCTATCCAGACGATCCGTTCGCCTAATCGTTGTCGGTTAATCCAGCGCCAGCGCCGCCAAGACGCGATTGTTCAGTTTCTGGCACATAGGTTTTGGCCGCCAATGCCTGCCACTTTGCTATATTTTCATTTGAAATAAAAACGCGCGGTGGCCGGACAGGTTTGGCGAAAACGTCCATATACACAGCGATTTCACCTGTCGGTGTCTCAACCGATTTGTAGGGCAATGTATCGATGTACCCAACCCAAAGCGCATCACCATTGGGGAACATAACGGTGCCCTCACCCGCATCGGCCAAATCGCGTTGAATCCAGATAGCGTGATCCCTAATTACGCCTTTTGGTAAATCCGCAAGTGCAGCATTCACCAAGTCCGCGCCTTCGTCAGAGGCAAGCGCCAATGCGGCAGCCTTTGCAAATTTTGCCGCATGCGCAACGCCAGCACCGCTGCCACGCGCGGCTTTGGTCAAGACGCCCTCGACCTCTGTGAAAGAATACCCGTTCATGCCTTAAACACCGGCAACCACCAATCGTCGGCACCTTTGTCCAACTCACTTGTCAAAGGCGCCCCTTGGCACAGGGTAATGCGTGTCCAACGATCAGATTTCGGATCAAACTTGGACGCACCAAAGAACGACAGCTTACA
Organism: Rhodobacteraceae bacterium UBA7436; assembly: GCA_002478745.1. Classification (GTDB taxonomy): domain Bacteria; phylum Pseudomonadota; class Alphaproteobacteria; order Rhodobacterales; family Rhodobacteraceae; genus Ascidiaceihabitans. The sequence goes on from DLQI01000041.1 coordinate 132,305, forward strand.
GCGCAACATATCGATCGGCAGACATCCAACGCCAACCAAGTTATCTTGGATTTCACCGTATTGATAACGCATGACCAACTGGGCCCGTTCAATGGCCAAGCCATGGCCAGACACGTCACGTGAGAATTCCACCACCGACTGATTTTGTAACGGCAACGCTTTGTAAAGCGACACAATTCTACGGGCGATATCCAGTGGGCTTTCCAATTCTGAGCCTGGCTCAAGATATCGATCGCCCAATCGCGGCTCTTGCTTGGCTTCGCTAACGTACCAAAATTGTTGGTGTTCAGCAGGGGCAGAAAAATCAATTTCCATTGCCCATGAAAAATACTGTTCAAGCAGCACACGAAGGGTGTCTGTGTCTTTGATTACGCTCGAAAGCGGACCAATTGTGTCCCCCATCGTTTCGCAAAGGTCATCCACCAAATCCCCAAATGGTTCAATCAATAGGGAGACCATCAACTCCTGCACATCTTCAGATCGTTGCGACATGGAGGCCATCAACGCATCCAATGGGTAGGTTTGGTTCAAGTAAAGCTCTATCGAAGCTTCAACCCCAGCCCAATCAGCGCGTAATTTTTCAATGCGCCTTTGGTGATCCACATCCGGAACATCCCATTGTGCCAAATGCTGTGTTGCGCGTTTGGCCAGCTCTAAAATACGTGCCTTCTGATCAAGTTCTAGCACAGGTATCGCACGCACGCGGGCCAATGCCGTCTCACGTGCCAACATCCAATTGTTCAATAAAACTGGGTGCGTTACCAAAAAGGGTGCCATTCCCAGGCCCGTTGAATTGCCGACACCCAAGTGGCGTTTAAGATGATCATCCAGTGGCGCGCCACCAACATGTTCGGCCAAGTCGTGGGTAAAATTACGGATCAACCAGACAGTCAGCATTTCCGCCGCAAATGGCCCCTCTAATCCTGGCCGGTCCGCGATCAGCCTGCGATCGGCGATCCCGAACTTTCCGTTACCATATACAGCAGTTGTGCGCATCAGGTAGCCAACACTGCGGATCATGTCTGTGTCGGGCTGTTGCCCTGCTTTCAGGCGCTCTGTGACGTGCGCAAACAGGCGTACCGACTTGTTAGCACGGCTCAGGACCAGATCACGTTCCGTAAAACGCCCTGCTTCTTGTCGAGGAGCGTTTGCGGTTATGCGATCCAACTCTGCGGCATCGGGCACGCCGTCATATAGGACATATGCGCTGTCCCACGCCTCGGCGATCACGCGGTCGGTACGCATTTCCGGCGGTAAGTCCGTTGAGATGGCAACGAGGCTGTAAGTGTGCCCGCCAAAGTCTAAGCTATAAACCGCACGTCCAAACCCATCATCTGACATTTCCCATACAGAACGGGTCACCTTGACCTTTTCAGCTGCAAGGCGACGCATCAAGCTCCGCAAGAACGACAACCGTGTCGGAAACATCGACCCCATACGCGACAAACGCATCACTTGTGATGGTGGGCGCAGCGACGCTGGTGTGGGGGCAACGAACGCGTTCATTTGCCTGGACCAAAGCTGTTTTCGTAAAAGCGCAACCAGTTATCACCCATCACGCCATCCACTTCATTCTGGCTCATACCAACAGCGATCAAACCCTTCGCAATATTACCAAAATCGCGGTTGTCATTAAACCATGTTGGCATCGCTGGGAAACCAGCATTGCTCGCCGAGCCTTCGCCATAATCGATTGTTTTCGACCAGCGACCAACGCGCATCCACTCGACAATACTATCGGGTTGATCCTGACACAGGTCAGTCCCAATACCTAAATTTTCTGCGCCATAGCGCGATGCGGCTTCAGCGATCATCTGGCAAAAACTATCCAAGGTGCAGTTAGTCCCACCCGCCAAGTGGTGTGGGTATATTGAAAAACCTAGCATGCCGCCTTCGTCCGTCAAGGCACGCAAAACCTCATCGGACTTGTTACGCAACGCGGGATGCCACCAATCTGGATTGGCGTGGGTGATCGCGATCGGGCGCGTAGAATGCTCGATCGCTTCCAAGGTTGAACGATCCGCAGAGTGCGACATGTCGATGACCATGCCAACGCGGTTCATTTCCGCGACCACCTGCTTGCCCATACGGGTCAGGCCGGTATCGTCATCCTCATAACACCCAGTCGCCAACAACGACTGATTGTTATAGGTGAGTTGCATGAAACGAATACCAAGTTGATGGCAAATTTCCACCAACCCAATATCATCTTCAATCGGGCTAGGGTTCTGAAAACCAAAGAAAACTGCAGTGCGCCCAGTCTCTTGCGCCAAACGAACGTCTGCTGCGGTGGTCCCTTTGAAAATCAGATCGCAATGCACCTCGAACCAGCGGTTCCATTGTTCAAGGTTCAGGATCATCTCACGAAAACTCTCGTGATATGCGATCGTCACATGTACTGCATCCACGCCCCCTGCCCGCATTTGTTCGAAAACCTTGGGTGAGAAGTTGGCGTATTGCAGATTATCAATAATGACCGGTTTTGCGGACATTACATTGGTGTCCCTGATGAAATATATGCTGTCTTTACAACAGTGTAGAACTCAGATGCGTAAGACCCCTGTTCACGTGGCCCATATGAGCTGTCGCCACGACCACCGAATGGCACGTGATAGTCAGTACCAGCCGTTGCAAGGTTCACCATGACGCAACCGGATTTCGCATTGCGGCGGAAGTGCGTAGCGCGTGCGAGGTTTTGGGTCATGATACCAGCCGTCAAGCCAAAGTTCGTGTCATTCAAAGTCGTCAGTGCCTCATCGTAGCTATCGACCTTAATTACAGCAGTTAGCGGGGCAAACATTTCTTCGCGGTTAATACGCATGTCATTGTTTGAATTTATGAAAAGCCCTGGAGCCATGTAATATCCTTCAGTCGGCATTTCCAAACGTTGGCCACCGCAAAGCAGTTCCGCACCCTCGGATTTACCCAACTCAACGTAGGCCATGTTCTCAGTCAGTTGTTGTTGGCTCACAACGGGACCAATCTGTGTACCGGCCTCAAGTGCGTGGCCAACCTTCATTGCTTCAGTTGCGACCAATAATTTTGACACGAATTCATCGTGAACGGCTGAGTGTACAATAAGGCGGGAGGATGCTGTGCATTTCTGACCTGTGCCCCCAAACGCGCCACCTGCAGCCATTGCTACAGCCAGATCGATGTCTGCATCATCCATAACAGCCAGCGCGTTTTTCGAACCCATTTCCATCTGAATTTTAGTAAGGTTTCCGATGGCCGCACGTGCGATACCTTTGCCAACCGGTACAGAGCCTGTGAACGAAATACCGTCCACTTTTGGGCTTTCGACAAGGCGTTGACCCACTTCAGAACCAGCACCCATTACCAATGAAAACAAACCCTTAGGGATATCTTGTTTCGCAATTATTTCTGTCAATGCAACTGCGGATGCAGGTGTTGCATTTGCAGGTTTCCATACAACTGCGTTGCCATAACAAAGAGCTGGCGCGATTTTCCAAGAAGCGGTGGCAGTTGGGAAGTTCCACGGTGAGATAATGCCCACAACACCCAGTGCTTCGCGGCGCACATCGATCTCGATGTTTTCGCGTGTGCTGTCTGCGGTGTCGCCCATTTGGCGAAGGGATTCAGCGGCGTAGTACGTGAAGAACTGGCCAGCGCGATAAACTTCGCCTTTGCCCTCTGCCAGCGGCTTGCCCTCTTCGCGGGAAAGCAATGTACCCAACTCTTCGGCGCGGTCCATCATCTCGGTGCCGATGGCCATCAAGACGTTGTATTTCTTTTCGATTCCCGTGGCGGCCCATTCGGCTTGAGCGACGCGCGCTTGATCAAGGGCTTGCTCAAGCTGATCAGAGGTTGCTTGGGCATAAAGTCCAACAACATCAGATAGATCAGAGGGGTTACGGTTTTCGATCTCGGAGCCACCAGCGACCCATTCACCTGCGATATAGTTCTTGTATGATTGTGTCATCTGCGCGCCTAACTGTTGGAAAATTTCCCACAATTTGCGCCACAAACCACCTTCAATCAATCGCAATTATCTGAAGTGTATTTTAGTTTTTCTTAAGTATATTCAGGAATGATTTCACCGCTGGCGTCAGTTCGCCTTCTGGTAAGGACGCGATCCCAATTCTACGTACCTCATTAATATTAAACAACTTAAGGAAAACCAAATCGCTATAAGTCGAAGGCAAAGCCTGTTCGGGCAACACTGTGATCCCAACACCTGCATTCACCAAGGCCAACAGCGAGATAGTGGTGGATGCCATTATCAAGGAACCCTCTAAAATTGTTGCAAATTCAGGGTCTTGGACCATAGAACATGACCCGTTTGCGATGAAACGATGGGGTGCAACATCAGCCCAAGTGAGTTGATCCCAGTTTTTTGCAAGGGGATGATCATGGCGACAAACAACACCAAACCTATCGCTAAACAGTTCAAAATGCTCAAAATTATTGGAATCCGGTATAGTTCCAATCCCGATATCCGCCTGGTCTTCGTACAATGCATGCAACACATCAGCCGAGGACATATCGCGCACGTCCAACCGCACTGCAGGATGGGATTTGGCAAAGCGTTCTATGACAGGTGGTAGGATCGTGTTGGCGGCAGAAGGCGTTGCTGCAATACGCACCAATCCCGCTTGGGACCGTGCTAATGCATTGATCATCGAAACAGATTTATCGAAGTGAATCAATTCTCTACGTGCCTCAACATGGATCATTTCGCCCAGCGCAGTCAGGCGGGATTTACGCCCCGCCTCAAACAAGGGTGCGCCGATGTGGTCTTCAAATTGTTTAAGCATCATTGAAACGGCCGAAGGGGTGCGCCCCAGTTCTTTGGCCGCTTGCATAAGGTTGCCATTGTCCACGACAGCATGGAAACAACGTAGCATTTCAACTTTGATCGCCATAGGTTTTCCTGAAATTGGACCCATTAACTTCAAGCTATCTGAAGTCGCGAAGCAGGTCAAAACATGCACATTGCAGGGTTAACGCCCCGTACACCCGCCGAATCAACGCAAACTGTACAGATGCCTCATCAAACTGTGCATTCAGTTATGACAAATTCGAAAATATATTCCCCTTACGCGGGTAATTGCACAGATTTGACCCAATTCTGTACAGTTTTGACAGCCAACTTTTACATTCTGATCTTACGAATTATTAATACTTCTCGATGCCTTAACCATTATTTAGATCGAGTAAACTGACCGACCTAAAGGCGATCAAAACTCGAGCAAGCGCACTTTTTTACGTTGGCGCATCTGGTGGGCAGTCAGTCCATATTCGCTACGCAATGCCGCTGACATTGTACTGGTCGAGCCAAAACCAGAAGCCAATGCAACCTCCACCAATGGTAATAGTGTTTCTTCAACCAAGGACCGCGCGTGTTTGATCCGCAGCACCTTATAGAACCGTGCGGGGGATTCATCGAACACTTCGCGAAACACGCGCTCAAGCTGTCGGGTGGAAACGCCCGCCTGTTTGGTGATCTCTGTCATGGGCAACGGTTCAGAAATGCTGTCTTCCATGATCGCGATGACATCCCGCATTCGGTTGTCAAACAGGCTGGGGCTGTCGGAAATCTTCTTGGGCTGTTCTGCGGTGCTTTTGCGCAATGTGTTCAGCAGCAACCGGTTCCCCAATTCCGCAATCATTGGTGCCGATAAATAGGACGCGATCAAACCAATAATCAGGTCGGTTGTCGCACCAACACCTGCCCCAGTAATGATGCCGCCAGAACTTTCAGACAGGCGTGCAGACAGATTGGGGTAGTAACCCGTTTCATTCAGCAACTCGATGTCGCGCCAATGGGTGGTGATCCGCCCTTCTAATCGTTGGGATGATCGGATGTAGGCCGTTGCAGCGTCAGACAGCAAAACAACGCTAAGGCCTTGGCGTTGCATCATACGAAGGCGCACCAGCCAACTGGCGGCGTCAACGCGCGTGCCACCGACTACAATCATAAGATCGGAAAACCCATGATCTGGAATGGCGGGTTCTGCACGTACAATCATGCCATTGGCCGATGTGACCATACCCGGTTCATTAGAGGTGAACCGCCATTCAAACGGTGCGTTGGGGTGGATGTCATTGGCCAGTGACAATGTGCGGATGATGCATCCTAGTTCGAATTCGTCAAACCCCTTCTCTACAAACAATTCAAACGTCAGCCGCGTGCGATTGATAGCGGTTGCGTTATTGTTATTGTTCTCTATGCCCGTCGGATCTGTCAATTCGGTGCTCTGTTTTTGTTCGTGGTTCGGTTTACCCGTATTCATGTAGTAATTTGGCGGCGCCTGCTATCGCTTTTCAGGTGAAATGCTGCATTAGACGTCGCCTGTTGGTTGATTTAATGGCCTTGTGGCAACATCTACCAAAGGTATCGGACTATACTGTTCATCTGACAACTTGACTTCACGGTGTTCGCGCACAATTAACGAGCTGTAGAGCTTAGAGCGTAATGTTGCGTTTCAACGCCTTGAATTGATCAAAGACTGGAATAAACTTGAGCGAAGTTACTCTTCAATTTGTGCTGCTTCTTGGCGGGCTTATCGGTGTTGTTGTTTGTGCGAAGATATTCCTGAACGGAGCTGTCGGCGCGGCTCAACGATTTGGTATTCCAGAGTTTGTCGTTGGCAGTATCATCGTAGCAATCGGCACAAGCGCGCCTGAGCTGGCGATCAACGTCGCGGCCAGCCTTCAGTCAGCTGGTGATGTGATCGCGTCCAACATTGTTGGTAGTAATATTGTGAACCTTGGCCTTGGTATTGGTCTTGCTGGATTACTGGTCAAATACCAATGTCCATCAATAGCCTATGTGAAGGCTGCGGTGATTGGTCTGCTGGGTACCGTCTTCTTGTTGCTTGTCACCCTGATGTCTGGCCCCTCCCCTGAGATGGCTGAGTTCAGCCGCGCGATTGCGATGGCTTTGTTCGCTGGCTTTATCGGTTTTACAATTTGGACGCTGCGCAATCCTGATTGTGAAGATGACGAAGAAGACCTTTCCAGTATCAGCCAATCCATGTCGGTTATTATTCCATGTTTGATCGTGGGTGCCCTCGGCATGAGCCTGTTTGCCAATATTACGGTCACAAATGCTGTCGGTGTCGCAACGGCATTAGGTATTCCTGACGTCGTCATTGGCGCGACAATCATCGCTGCTGGTGGCAGCCTGCCCGAGGTTATCTCGTGCATCGAGGCGGCCCGTATGAAACGTTCGAACATTGTTATCGGCAATATCGTGGGCAGTCAGATCTTTAACATCTTTGGGATCTTGGGTGTTTCGGGCCTTGTTGCCTCGTTTGAGTATTCCCGTGGCATCGCAATTGATATCGGATTTCTATTGGTGATGACGTTGATCTGGCTGGCGTCCTTCAAGCTTGCGCCTGTGCGCCGTGTTGTCGGCCCTGCGTTGCTGGGTACATATCTGATGTATGCCTGCTACTTGGTCTGGTTGGCTTTGGCAGGCTGATCCACTCACGATCACAGAACAAAAAAGCGGCGCGTTGATCCTAGTCAACGCGCCGCTTTTGTTTGTGCAGTTAGGCGGGGTTGCCCCCGCCTGTTATGCCTTAGGCCAGATCAAAGCGATCAAGGTTCATCACCTTGGTCCATGCATCTGCAAAGGTCTGTGCGAATGCGGCGTCTGCATCGCTTTGAGCGAATGCTTCTGACAAGGCACGCAGTTGAGAGTTGGAGCCAAAGACCAGATCGACACGTGTGCCCATCCATTTCACTTCGCCGCCAGCAACGCCTTCAAACGCGTTGGTATGATCGGCAACTGGTGACCAGCTGACGCCCATATCAACGATGTTCTTGAAGAAGTCTGTGCTGAGGGTTTCAGCTTCATCCGTGAAGGCACCGCTGATTGTGCGCAAACCACCAACTAGGGCTGTCATCTCTGGCGCTGTGAGCGTCAAAAGCTGTGCTTTGTCGACAAGCAGTTCTTCTGCAGAGACCGCGAACTCTTTTTTCAGGTAGTTGCGGAAACCATCGGCGATTGGCTCAAGAACCGCAAAGCCTTCGACGTCTGTCTGCTCTTGGGTCGCATCAACACGGCCTGTGGTGATTGCAACGTTGACCGCGTGGCCACCGTTTTTTGCCGCTTGTTCAACAGCTGCAGAACCCGCGATAACGATCAAGTCGGCCAAGGATACGTTGATGCCTGACGCGGATTGGATCGCGCGCAATCCATCGAGAACCTTTGCAAGTTGCTCTGGGTTGTTGGCTTCCCAATCCTTTTGCGGGGCCAATGCGATACGCGCACCGTTTGCGCCGCCGCGGTGATCGGAACCACGGTAGCATGACGCAGACGCCCATGCAGTTTCAACCAGCTCAGCAATGCTAAGGTAAGATGCTAGAACAGCAGCTTTCAAAGACGCCACATCTGCATCGGACAAAGCAGCAGCACCCGCTGGAAGCGGATCTTGCCATAGCAATTCCTCAGCAGGCACATCTGGGCCAAGGTAACGTACTTTTGGTCCCATATCGCGGTGGATCAGTTTGAACCAAGCGCGTGCGTATGCATCGTGGAATTTGTCCGGGTTCGCGTGGAAGTCACGTGAAATCGGCTCATAGATCGCATCCATGCGCAACGCCATGTCGGCGGTAGTCATCATAGGCGCGTGGCTGCGGGATGGGTCGTGGGCGTCTGGCACCGTACCCTCAGCGCCGATGGCGGTCCATTGCTGTGCACCTGCTGGGCTTTTGGTCAGTTCCCATTCCCAGCCAAACAACGTGTCGAAGTATGAGTTGTCCCACTGTGTAGGTGTTGGTGTCCAAGCGCCTTCAATGCCAGAGCTCGTTGTGTGAACGCCTTTGCCATCGCCAAAGCTGTTTTTCCAACCAAAGCCCATTTGCTCGATCGGTGCGCCTTCAGGTTCGGCACCAACAAGGGATGCATCGCCAGCGCCGTGGCCTTTACCAAAGGTGTGACCACCCGCAACCAATGCCACAGTTTCTGCGTCATCCATGCCCATACGCGCAAATGTTTCGCGAATATCAACACCAGACAATACTGGATCAGGGTTGCCGTTTGGCCCCTCTGGGTTCACATAAATCAGACCCATTTGCACAGCGGCCAATGGGTTTTCCAGATCACGGTCACCTGTATAGCGTTTATCGTCCAACCATACATCTTCAACGCCCCAATAGACGTCTTCTTCTGGCTCCCACGTATCAGCGCGGCCAAAGCCGAAGCCGAAGGATTTGAAACCCATGGTCTCCATGCCAACGTTGCCAGCCAAGACAAACAGGTCAGCCCAAGAAATCGCATTGCCATATTTCTGTTTCAGTGGCCAAAGCAAACGACGACCTTTGTCGAGGTTGCCATTATCAGGCCAGCTGTTGAGGGGCGCAAACCGTTGTTGGCCAGTGCCTGCACCGCCGCGGCCATCGCCTGTGCGGTATGTGCCAGCCGCGTGCCATGAAAGGCGCACAAAGAATGGACCATAGTGACCGTAGTCGGCAGGCCACCATTCTTGGCTGTCCGTCATCAGTGCGGCCAAGTCCGCCTTAAGCGCTGCAACGTCCAATGTCTCAAAGGATTTCGCGTAATCAACTTTACCGCCGAACGGATCAGTTTGATCCGTGTTCTGGTTTAGAATTTTTAGGTTCAGCTGGTTTGGCCACCAATCACGATTGCCGCGTACTTCGTTCGTTGCATGAATGCTTGCGCCGTGCATGACAGGGCACTTGCCGATATCGTTTCCGTCCATTGTCGCTCTCCAATATTGGGCTGCTTTGAGAGTAGTTTATCAGATTCGATTGAGACGGGTAGTTTGAAATTGCACCAGAGTGGCAAAATTTTGCTTCTCCCTTAGCGTTCAACCCGTGAGCGCAGCGCTTGGATCCAGTGCGAGGGGAATGTGTAAACTGCTTTGGTCTTTTCCACCAAGGAAAGAGCACCCAAGTAGGATTTTGACGTGGTGCGTGCCTTTTTTTGACGTAATGAGCGCCCTAGGTAGAGACATCGCGTTGAGCCAGCAATTTCAAAGGTTTGTTATCGGTTGGTGC